>NZ_JAEMSG010000016.1:7799-34430 GCF_016462945.1 Mycolicibacterium sp.
GCGATGAGCCTCTCGGGCGAAGAGCAGAGGATAGCGATGAGTGGTTTGAGGTGTCATTGATCCCCACCACGCTGGCGCTGACCACCTTGGGGCGCTCAGCAGTAGGCACCCCGGTCAATCTCGAAGTCGACGTCATCGCAAAATACGTGGAGCGGTTGCTCAATCACACGACCTAGTCGTCAGCGAGTTGACTGAGCAGGTCGGCGGTGGCCGGCCGCTACCGCGAACGCGAAGGCGCCGCGTGCACCCTAGAAAGGCCGCGTCGTCATGGGGGTTTGATCTCTGTAGTCCATAGGCTCGGAATACTGGCTGGATCTGGCGATTTCCCGTTGTCGAGAACGTCGCTATGAACCCAATTCGCACTGCAGGACATCGGTATTACATCGCCCGGCCCTGCTATCAAGGTGGATGAACTGCATCAGCGATACCGGTGCCTGGGTTCCGCCGAAGACGTTGGTGCCCTGCCCGCGTCGGCCGTCTGCTAGTGGGCGGAGTCTGTGGCCGGGGACTCGGGTGCGATGCGTTGCGCACTCGCACTTGTTCGAGAGGACGGACTCGCGTTGCGGCGAGCGGCTGTCCGGACGGGTGCAGTGGCTGCGGTGTTCCTGGTGCGCAGCGCCTGTTCGGCAACGACCAAAGCGGCGGCCACCTCGGTAGCAGAGCTAGCGGCCTGGCTTGCCGACGGTGTCGCGGTGCTCGCATCAGTCGCCGGAGGGTGAGCTGCCTCCCACATGGTGCGTCCCTGCTCGACAGCGGCCGTGAGGTCTCGGCTCAGTTGTTCGAAGTTGTTGCGAGGAATCAGCTGAGCGGCCGTGGGCTGCCCGAACGGCGTGGTGCGGTCGTACCCGTACTCGACAAGCACACGCATGGCCGGCTCGACGGCGTCGATCAGCAGTGGGTCGCCGCCGACATCGCGAAACGGCCGCAGCAGCGGCAGCAGTGCAGCCGGGATGAAGTAATAGGTGGTATCACCCCACTGCTGGACCACGGTATTCGGGTCGTAGCCCGGGTCGGCGCGGTTCAGCGTGATCTGGGAGTAATCGTGCGCTCCGTAGAACAGGGCCACTACCGCGTTCGCGTCAGCAATCACGTTGAGTGGGTAGCGCGGGAAATCCGCGAAGAGGTCATATTGCCGTGCGACGTCGATCGTCGTGAACGAGGTGTCCGTTGGCGCCGCCGAGGTGAAGGTCCAGCCCAGTTTCTCTATGTAAGCCCCGGAGAACCGCGCATTGATACCACCGTTCGGGCGGTTGAGGTTGGCGAGCATCACGAACGACACATCTGGCGCATCCGCTTCGCTGGTGGTGGACTCGGCCAGTCGCCGCTTCGCGGCTGTCGAGATGACAGCACTTTGGGAGTAGCCGAAGACGACTGTCGGGTTGTGCTGTGCCGCGATCGCCGCGCTGATGACCTGGGTCCCGTCCAGCACGGAGAGGTCGAAGTACATGTCTTCGGTGCCGGTGAAGGGCCAGAACTGCGCGGGTGTCGTCACCGGAATCTCGGTGTAGTCCCCGCCTAGTGTGGGTTGAATGTAGTTGTGGATCGCCATGTCCATCCACGCTTGGTCCACGACATGCATGTTGGTGCCAGCCATAATCAGTGCGTCTTGGGCCAGTAGCTCGACCGCGATCAGTCCCGGTGGCGGTGGGCTTACCGCGATGGCGGCGGCCGCCGCTGCAGCCCAGCAAACCAGCGCTGCAGCACCACGGCGCAGCCCGGGCCCGGCACCCCGGGTCCGCGGCGCGATACCGCCGGCAGTGATGCCTAACACGATCCAATTCCTCCAAAGATTGGCCGCCGCAGCCATCCCCGCCGAAGCCGCCCACCGAGCTTGTCGAGATAGATGCTATCCGCAAACGGCGAGACCCATGCTTCTCGACCCGCGGTCGATTCTCGGTGGCAGCAAACTTTCGGTAACGCACGGTCGACAGGAAATCGCCGCGAGCAGGGGATACCCACCGTGCCAATGGGTTGCCAAAGATTGAAGGTGATGCCTGATCGCAACATTGCTCATGCCACTGACGCCTTTGTCGGGCGCTCACTGACGTTCCCCGGGAACCGGAGGATGACGGGGTGGCTGGGCACCTTGCCTGTATGACCTCAGGTCATACTATGACCAGCACTATCCACAGGCATTAAATCAGTTAACCGGATACCGGCAGGCGGCGACGATGACGAGACTGGACCCCGTCGAAAGGGCGGTTGCCGACATCGCGGCGGGGAAGGCCGTCGTCGTCATCGATGATGAGGATCGCGAGAACGAGGGCGATCTGATCTTCGCGGCCGAGAAGGCCACACCGGAACTGGTGGCGTTCATGGTGCGCTATACCTCCGGCTATTTATGTGTTCCGCTGGACAGCGACATCTGCGATCGGTTGGGCCTGCTGCCGATGTATGCGGTAAATCAGGACAAGCACGGCACCGCGTACACCGTCACCGTCGACGCCAGGCATGGTGTGGGCACGGGGATCTCAGCATCTGATCGTGCGACAACGATGCGACTGTTGGCGGACCCGTCAAGTGTTTCCGATGACTTCACCAAGCCGGGACACGTCGTCCCGCTACGAGCC
Source organism: Mycolicibacterium sp. (assembly GCF_016462945.1). Classification (GTDB taxonomy): domain Bacteria; phylum Actinomycetota; class Actinomycetes; order Mycobacteriales; family Mycobacteriaceae; genus Mycobacterium. Next base: position 10,370 of record NZ_JAEMSG010000016.1, read on the forward strand.
AAGGACGGTGGTGTTCTGCGCCGCCCGGGCCACACCGAGGCGGCCGTCGACCTGGCCCGGCTGGCGGGCCTGCAGCCGGCTGGGGCGATCTGCGAGATCGTCAGCCAAAAAGATGAGGGCGCCATGGCCCAAACTGATGAGCTGCGGGTCTTCGCCGATGAGCACGGGCTCGCCCTGATCTCTATTGCGGATCTCATCGAATGGCGGCGCAAGCACGAGAAGCATGTCGAACGGGTGGCCGAGGCGCGAATTCCGACCCTGTACGGCGAATTCCGTGCCGTCGGCTACACGAATATCTACGACCATGTCGAGCATGTCGCCCTGGTCCGTGGGGATATTGCCGGGCCGGAGAATGACGGCCACGACGTTTTGGTCCGCGTGCACTCCGAATGTCTCACCGGTGATGTGTTCGGTTCGCAGCGATGCGACTGCGGCCCGCAACTGGATGCCGCGATGGAGATGGTGGCTGCGGAGGGGCGCGGGGTGGTGCTCTACATGCGCGGGCACGAAGGCCGCGGTATCGGCCTCATGCACAAACTCCAGGCCTATCAGCTTCAGGACTCCGGCTCCGACACCGTCGATGCGAACCTGGAACTCGGACTGCCCGCCGATGCCCGCGACTATGGGATCGGCGCACAGATTCTGGTCGACCTGGGGGTGCGATCCATGCGTCTGCTGACCAATAACCCCGCCAAACGCGTGGGCCTGGACGGTTATGGGTTGCACATTATCGAGCGGGTCGCACTACCGGTGCGGGCCAACGCCGAGAACATCCGCTACCTCAAGACCAAGCGTGATCGGATGGGCCACGAGTTGGCTGGCCTCGAGGATTACGACGAGGGCGCGCTCCAGTGAGCGGAGGTGCCGGCGTTCCTGCCGTACCGGATATGGATGCCTCCGACATCAAGCTCGCCATCGTCGCCAGTACCTGGCATGTCGAAATCTGCAATGCCCTGCTCGATGGAGCCCGCCGGGTGGCCGACGGCTGCGGTGTCACTGGCCCGACCGTGGTGCGGGTGCACGGCGCGATCGAGATTCCCGTCGTTGCCCAGGAACTTGCCCGAACCCATGATGCCGTGGTCGCTCTCGGTGTCGTGATCCGCGGTGCGACACCGCATTTTGATTATGTCTGCGACGCCGTCACCCAAGGAATCACCAGGGTGTCATTGGATGCCTCCACACCGGTGGGGAACGGAGTACTGACGACCGATAACGAGGAACAGGCGCTCGATCGGGCTGGACTTCCGCACTCCGCCGAGGACAAGGGCGCCCAAGCCACCGCCGCGGCGCTGTCCACCGCACTGACGCTGCGCCATCTGCGTAGGGCATGACGGCGACTCATACCGGCGGCGAATGGGACGCCGAGTTCAGGCCGCATCGGATCTCGACATATGCCTACGTCACCGCCGCGGCAATCGCGACGGCCGGGATCGTGGTCGGGCTGCTGTCGAAGGGTAAGTCCACCGGGGCGGTCGTGCGCACCGCCGACCAGTTTGCCCTGGCGGGCCTGGCGCTGGTCATTGCCGGCGCGATTTTGCTGGTGGCCCGGCCGAGGTTGCGGGTCGGGCCGGCCGGTCTGGCGGTGCGGAATCTGGTGGACTACCGGCTGATTCCCTGGACCGACGTCGCGGCTATCTCGTTTCCACCGGGGCGGCGATGGGCCCGGGTGGACCTTGCATTCAACGAGTACGTACCGGTGCTGGCCATTCAAACCCTTGATCGCGAGCGCGCGGTCGCTGCGATGGATATGGTCCGTGAGCTGATGACCCGCTACCGCCGGTGACCGCGCGCACTAACCTACAAACGTGGCCGATCCCGCGACGTACCGCCCGGCGCCCGGATCCATACCCCTGGAGCCGGGCGTCTACCGATTCCGGGACTCCCGCGGCAGGGTCATCTACGTCGGCAAGGCCAAGAGTCTTCGAAGCCGGCTGACGTCGTATTTCGCCGATATCGCGAGTCTGCACCCCCGGACCCGGCAGATGGTCACCACGGCCGCGAAGGTGGAGTGGACGGTGGTCGGCACCGAGGTCGAGGCATTGCAGCTCGAGTACAACTGGATCAAGGAGTTCGACCCGCAGTTCAACGTCCGGTATCGAGACGACAAGTCCTATCCCGTACTTGCGGTGACCCTTAACGAGGAGTTCCCGCGGCTGATGATCTACCGGGGTCCGCGTCGCAAGGGTGTTCGCTACTTCGGGCCTTACTCGCACGCCTGGGCGATTCGCGAGACGCTCGACCTGCTGACCCGTGTCTTCCCGGCACGCACCTGCTCGAGCGGGGTGTTCAAGCGGCACAGTCAAATTGAGCGTCCCTGTCTGCTCGGCTATATCGACAAATGCTCCGCCCCCTGTATCGGCCGGGTCAGTGTTGAGGAACATCGGAAGATCGTGGCTGATTTCTGCGACTTCCTGTCCGGGCGAACCGACCGCTTTGTGCGTGATCTCGAGCGCCAGATGAACTCTGCCGCGCAAGCGCTGGACTTTGAAAGAGCGGCACGGTTACGCGACGATATCGGCGCGATCAAGCGGGTATTGGAGAAGCAGGCGGTAGTGCTCGGCGACGGCACGGATGCCGATGTGGTCGCCTTTGCCGATGATGACTTGGAAGCCGCCGTGCAGGTGTTTCATGTGCGGGGTGGCAGGGTTCGTGGTCAGCGGGGATGGATTGTCGAGAAGCCCGGAGATCCGGGCGATTCCGCGCAGGCTCGACTGGTGGAGCAATTCCTGATGCAGTTCTACGGCGAGCAGGCCGAATTACGGAGTGCAGCAGACGAATCCAACAATCCGGTGCCCCGGGAGGTGCTGGTGCCATGCCTACCGCCCGGCGCCGAGGAGCTCAGTGTCTGGCTGTCCGGCCTACGTGGTTCCCGGGTGACACTGCGGGTACCCCAGCGGGGCGACAAACATGCCCTCGCCGAGACGGTGCAACGCAACGCCCGGGAGGCGCTGCAGCAGCACAAGCTGAAGAGAGCCGGCGATTTCACCGCGAGATCGGCTGCGCTGCAGAACATCCAGGAGGCGCTCGGACTGGTCGAGGCTCCGCTGAGGATCGAATGTGTTGACATCAGTCATGTGCAGGGCACCGATGTGGTGGGCTCATTGGTGGTGTTCGAGGACGGATTGCCGCGCAAGTCCGATTACCGGCACTTCGCCATCAGGGAAGCGGCCGGGGAGGGCCGGTCCGACGATGTCGCTTCGATTGCTGAGGTCACCCGGCGCCGCTTTCAGCGTCACTTGGCAGATTCCGCGGCGACTGAAGCCGCGGAAGCGGTTCTGGCCGACAAGCCGCGCAAATTCGCCTACCCGCCCAACCTCTATGTGGTGGACGGGGGCGCGGCCCAGGTCAATGCCGCGCAGCGGGTGCTCGATGAACTCGGGGTCAATGACGTGGCGGTAATCGGACTCGCCAAGCGTTTGGAGGAGGTCTGGGTACCGGCAGAACCCGACCCGGTGATCCTGCCCCGCAATAGCGAGGGGCTATACCTGCTGCAGCGTGTCCGCGACGAGGCGCATCGCTTTGCGATCTCCTATCACCGCAGCAAGCGGTCCAGGCGGATGACCGCCTCGGCTCTCGACACGGTTCCCGGATTGGGGGAGACGAGGCGCAAGGCGCTGGTCACCCACTTCGGGTCGCTGGCCCGGATCCGGCAGGCCAGCATCCAGGAGATCACCGCCGTCCCGGGCATCGGGGCCGCTACCGCGGCGGCGGTGCTCGCCGCTCTCGGCGGATCGGTCGATCGCGGCGGTTCGGATGCGTCAGGCGACGCGGTGGGCGATGATTCACAGCGGGCATCGCGATGACAGAGAACAGTGCACGGGACAGCGCGCGGGGCGGCGGCGACCCGGATATCGACGTCGTTTTGGTGACCGGACTTTCCGGTGCCGGTCGCGGCACCGCGGCCAAAGTGCTCGAAGACCTGGGCTGGTACGTGGCGGACAATCTGCCTCCGGAACTGATTGCGCGGATGGTGGATCTGGGACTGGCGGCCGGATCGCGGATCACTCAACTCGCGGTGGTGATGGACGTCCGCTCTCGGGGGTTCACCGGTGATTTGGATCTGGTCCGCCAGGATCTCGCCACCCGCAACATCGCGCCCCGGGTGTTGTTCATGGAGGCGTCCGACGACATTCTGGTGCGTCGGTACGAGAACAACCGCCGCAGTCATCCGCTGCAGGGCAACCAGACTCTGGCCGAGGGTATCGCCGCCGAGCGGACCATGCTGGCTCCGGTGCGAGCGGCCGCTGACCTGATTATCGACACGTCGGCGTTATCGGTCCCGGCGTTGCGCACAAGCATCGAAAGCGCCTTCGGTGGCGAAGCCGTTGCCAGAACCAGCGTGACCGTTGAGTCTTTCGGTTTCAAGTACGGACTGCCGATGGATGCCGACATGGTGATGGATGTGCGGTTCCTGCCCAACCCGCACTGGGTGGACGAATTGCGGCCGCAGACCGGGCAGTCGCCGGCCGTCCGGGATTACGTACTGGCTCAACCCGGCGCCACAGAGTTCCTGCAGACCTACCATCGTCTGTTGAGGTTGGTAGCCGACGGCTACGTCCGAGAGGGAAAGCGGTACATGACAGTGGCGATCGGTTGCACCGGCGGGAAGCACCGCAGTGTCGCCATCGCCGAGGCACTCGCCGGGTTGCTGACCGAGAACCCGCAACTCTCGGTGCGGGTGCTGCACCGGGATCTGGGGCGCGAGTGACGGACCCGCATATTGAAGCCGCCAGGGAACCCCCCCGCATCGTCGCGATGGGTGGCGGACACGGCCTGTATGCGACGTTGTCCGCGGCACGCCGGCTCTCGCCGCATGTGACTGCCGTTGTCACCGTTGCCGATGACGGCGGATCCTCGGGCCGGCTGCGTTCCGAGCTCGACGTCATACCTCCGGGCGACCTGCGGATGGCACTGGCGGCGTTGGCATCCGACAGCCCGCATGGCCGCCTGTGGGCAACCATCATTCAGCATCGTCTCGGTGGTAGCGGTGCGCTGGCCGGGCATCCGATCGGCAACCTTTTGCTGGCGGGTCTCAACGAGGTACTCAACGATCCGGTGGCGGCTCTCGACGAACTCAGCCGCATTCTCGGTGTGAACGGCCGGGTTCTGCCGATGTGTCCCATCGCGTTGCAGATTGAGGCAGACGTTTCCGGCCTCGAGGGCGACCCCCGGATGAGTCGGGTGATCCGGGGCCAGGTCGCGGTGGCCACCACACCCGGGAAGGTGCGGCGGGTGCGCCTGCTGCCCGGGGATCCCCCTGCCACCCGCCAGGCCGTCGATGCGGTCATGGCTGCCGACCTCGTGGTGCTCGGGCCGGGTTCATGGTTCACCAGTGTTATCCCGCACGTCCTGGTCCCAGGTCTGGCCGCGGCGCTGAAGTCGACGGTGGCCCGCCGTGTGCTCGTATTGAATCTGGCCGCGGAACCTGGTGAGACAGCTGGCTTTTCGGCGGAACGGCACCTGCATGTGCTCGCCCAGCACGCTCCGGGTGTGACCGTCCATGACATCATCGTCGATGCCGGCCGGGTGCCGTCGGACCGCGAACGCGACCAGCTTCGCCGTACGGCGGCCATGCTGGAAGCCACAGTGAACTTTGCCGATATTTCCAGACCTGGTACACCTTTACATGACCCGGCAAAGCTGGCCGCGGCGTTGGATGCCGTGCGTTCGCGGGGCATGGGGGCTTCAACTATCACCGTCCCGACCGCCGCAGTAGCGTCGGCCGAGGCGGGACCGCAGCCGGACCGGGTGCGCCGACTAACAGGAGACGGACCGAGAGGTGACGACCCGTGGCGATGACAGCTGAGGTCAAAGACGAGCTGAGTCGGCTGATCGTCAACTCCGTGAGCGCGCGCCGAGCCGAAGTGGCGTCTTTGCTGCGCTTCGCCGGCGGGCTGCACATCGTCTCTGGCCGGGTGATCGTTGAGGCCGAGGTTGACCTGGGCAGCATCGCGCGGCGTTTACGCAAGGACATCTATGACCTCTACGGCTACAGCGCCGTCGTGCATGTGGTCTCAGCCAGCGGTATTCGCAAAAACACCCGGTATGTGGTTCGGGTGGCCAAGGATGGCGAGGCACTGGCGCGTCAGACCGGTCTGTTGGATATGCGCGGCCGTCCGGTGCGCGGGTTGCCCGCCCAGGTGGTCGGTGGCAGCGTCGGCGATGCCGAGGCGGCCTGGCGCGGAGCCTTCCTGGCCCACGGCTCGCTCACTGAACCCGGTCGTTCGTCTGCGCTGGAGGTGAGTTGTCCCGGACCGGAGGCGGCCCTGGCTCTGGTCGGAGCGGCCCGGCGCCTCGGCATCAGTGCCAAGGCACGTGAGGTTCGCGGCATCGACCGGGTTGTGGTGCGCGACGGGGAGGCGATCGGCAACCTGCTCACCCGCATGGGTGCCCAGGACACCCGCCTGACCTGGGAGGAGCGGCGGATGCGCCGCGAGGTGCGGGCCACCGCCAACCGGCTGGCCAATTTCGACGACGCCAACCTGCGGCGCTCCGCCCGCGCCGCGGTGGCCGCCGCGGCCCGCGTGGAGCGCGCACTGGAGATTCTCGCCGATACGGTCCCCAAGCATCTGGCTGCCGCGGGAAAACTGCGGGTGGAACATCGCCAGGCCTCGCTTGAGGAGCTGGGCCGGTTGGCTGATCCGCCGATGACCAAAGATGCTGTCGCCGGCCGCATTCGGCGCCTGTTGTCGATGGCTGACCGCAAAGCCAACCAGGACGGGATCCCCGACACCGAATCCGCCGTCACCCCGGATCTTCTCGACGACGCCTGATCCGCAGTAAATCCAATCTATCGCGCTACAACCGTTTCCGGTTGATCAACTGATAACGCCCACCGTATGCCGCTGACCAGAACACGACCCGACAGTCGGATCGCGGTGGCCTCCACCGGAGGCAGATAGGGCAGTCGTAATGGCAGCCGCGCCCAGGCCGGCAACATCGACACCGATGTGGCCGCAAGCACACCGTAGGGCGCGCGGGCCAGCAGCGGCAGCGGGGGAGTGATCAACAGGAAGCGTGCCGCCTCGCGGGCGGCTTCGGTGCTGCACAGTTCACCGCGATAGCCGGCGATCCGGTTCCGCAGTTCGGCTTCGGTGAGTGGGGGGTCGGGAACTCCGAGTGCGGCGGCCACTCGGCTGGTGTCGGCCACGTAGCTGTCGCGTTCGTCCTGATCCAGCGGCGCCGCCCCGTAGAGCTGGTAGGCCCGAAGGAAGCTGTCGACCTCAACGATGTGAACCCATTCCAGTAGGTGCGGGTCATCGGCTCGGTACCCGCGGCCATCCGGGGCCGCGCCATGCACGCGCCGGTGGATGCCGCGGACCCGGTCCACCGCGCGTTGGGCGTCGGTGGCGGTGCCGAAGGTGGTGACCGCCAGGAACGTGCTGGTGCGCTGAAGCCGGCCCCAGGGGTCACCCCGGTAATCGGAATGCTGGGCGACGCCGGCCATCGCCAGCGGATGCAATGACTGCAGCAGCAGCGCTCGCAGGCCCCCGACGAACATCGAGGCGTCGGCGTGCACGCGGCGGATCGGTCGGTCTTCGGCGAACCACCGTGGACCAGGGGTTTCGTGGATCCGCGTCCTGTTCTGCGGGCCCTCCGGCCCGGCGATCATCGCAAAAAGACCGCGCCCGAGACGTTCTCGCACCTGGGCGAAGCCCTGGTCCACATTCAGCGGCAGTGCCATACCCCGACGGTACGCGGGCCCGGCAGGGAACATGGGCAGGGTTCCCGGTCGGGTCGCGAAGCGCGCCACTAAGCTGACCGAGGAATTAGCAGCCACTAGAGGAGAACACGACGTGACGATCCGGGTTGGCGTTAATGGTTTTGGCCGCATCGGACGCAACTTCTACCGAGCATTGGCCGCCCAACAGGCGGAAGGTAAGGTCAGTGGCATCGAGATCGTGGCGGTCAATGACCTGACCGACCCCGCCGCTCTTGCCCACCTGCTGAAGTTCGACTCCATCCTGGGCCGATTCCCGGAGGAGGTCTCCGCAGACGGCGACCACATCCACGTCGGCAAGCACAAGATCAAGGCGTTCGCGGTCAAGGACGGCCCTGCTGCGCTGCCGTGGGACCAGGTCGGCGTCGATGTGGTGGTGGAGTCGACCGGACACTTCAACGACGCCAAGGCGCACGGCCATCTGCAGTCCGGGGTGAAGAAGGTCATCATCTCCGCGCCGGCGTCGGATGAGGACATCACCATCGTGATGGGCGTCAACGACGATAAGTACGACGGCAGCCAGAAGGTCATCTCCAACGCTTCGTGCACCACCAACTGCCTCGGCCCGATGGCGAAGGTCATCAACGACGAGTTCGGCATCATCCGCGGATTGATGACCACCATCCACGCCTACACCGGTGACCAGAACCTGCAGGACGGCCCGCACAAGGATCTGCGCCGGGCCCGCGCGGCGGCGGTCAACATCGTCCCGACCTCGACCGGTGCCGCCAAAGCCATCGGCCTGGTGCTGCCTGAACTCAAGGGCAAGCTGGACGGCTACGCGCTGCGGGTTCCGATCCCCACCGGATCGGTCACCGACCTGACCGTCGAACTCACCAAGCATGCCAGCGTCGAAGAGATCAACGCCGCGATGAAAGCCGCCGCCGACGGCAAACTGAAGGGCATTCTGAAATACTACGACGCCCCGATTGTCTCCAGCGATATCGTCACGGACCCGCACAGCTCGATATTCGACTCCGGACTGACCAAGGTGATCGACAACCAGGCCAAGGTGGTCTCCTGGTACGACAACGAGTGGGGCTACTCCAACCGGCTGGTCGATCTCGTCGCGCTGGTCGGTAAGTCTCTGTAGCCGTGGCCGTCAAGACTCTTTCTGAACTGCTTGCCGAGGGTATCGCAGGCCGCGGCGTGCTGGTGCGCTGTGACCTCAACGTCCCTCTCGACAACCACGGCACCATCACCGACGCGGGCCGCATCGATGCATCGGTGGCGACGCTGAAGGCACTGTCTGATGCCGGGGCCAAGCTGATTGTGATTGCGCACCTGGGCCGTCCCGAGGATGGTCCAGACCCTAGGCTGTCACTGGCACCGGTGGCAAAGGTGTTGGGTGAGAAGTTGGGCCGGCACATCCAACTGGCCGGAGACGTGGTCGGCACTGATGCGTTGGCCCGGGCGGAAGGCCTGACCGACGGTGACATCCTGCTGCTGGAGAACATCCGGTTCGATCCCCGCGAGACCAGTAGGGACGACGCACAGCGACTCGCGCTGGCCAAGGCTCTGGTCGAGTTGGTTGATTCCCCGGGCGGACAGGTTGGCGCGTTCGTGTCCGATGGTTTCGGTGTGGTCCATCGCAAGCAGGCCTCGGTGTACGACGTCGCGACGCTACTACCGCATTACGCGGGCACCTTGGTGGCCGCCGAAGTCAAGGTGCTCGAGCAGTTGAGCGCCACCGGGGAGAGGCCCTATGCCGTGGTGCTCGGTGGGTCGAAGGTCTCCGACAAGCTTGCCGTCATCGAGAATCTGGCCGGTAAGGCCGACAGCGTCATCATCGGTGGCGGCATGTGCTTCACGTTCCTTGCCGCCCAGGGTTTTTCGGTGGGCACGTCCTTGCTCCAGGAAGAGATGATCGACACCTGTCGCGGATTACTCGAGGAATTCGGCGACGTGATTCACCTTCCAGTCGACATCGTCGTCGCCGCTGAATTCGCGGCCGATTCGACACCGGAAACCGTTGCCGCCGGAAATATCCCGGTCGACAAGATGGGCCTGGACATCGGACCTGATTCCGTCACACGGTTTACGACGCTACTGTCCAATGCCCGCACCATCTTCTGGAATGGACCCATGGGGGTCTTCGAGTTCCCCGCTTTCGCGGCCGGCACCAAAGGCGTGGCCGACGCGATCATCTCTGCCACCGCCAAGGGCGCGTTCAGCGTTGTCGGCGGTGGCGACTCTGCCGCCGCGGTGCGCCAACTCGGACTGCCCGAAGACGGCTTCTCGCACATCTCCACGGGCGGCGGCGCGTCGCTGGAGTACCTGGAGGGCAAGGCCCTACCCGGTATCGACATCCTCAACTAGGAGATGACCTTGTACCGCAAACCGCTGATCGCCGGCAACTGGAAGATGAACCTCAACCACTTCGAGGCCATCGCCCTGGTGCAGAAGATCGCATTCGCCCTGCCCGACAAGTATTTCGACAAGGTCGACGTCACCGTCATTCCGCCGTTCACCGATCTGCGCAGCGTGCAGACCCTGGTCGATGGCGACAGGCTGCGGCTCACCTACGGCGCGCAGGACATCTCACCACATGACTCGGGTGCCTACACCGGCGAAATCAGCGGCGCGTTCCTGGCCAGGCTGGGCTGCACCTTCGTCGTTGTCGGCCATTCTGAACGGCGCACCTATCACCATGAGGACGATGCCCTGGTCGCCGCCAAAGCCGCCGCCGCATTCCGGCATGGACTGACCCCGATCGTCTGCATCGGCGAGCCCATCGAGGTGCTTGAGGCCGGCAACCAAATCGAGCACAACGTCGCGCAGTTGCGCGGGTCGCTGGCCGGTCTGAGCGACGAGCACTTGACTAGCGTGGTGATCGCCTATGAGCCGATCTGGGCTGTCGGCACCGGCCGGGTGGCCCGACCGGCCGATGCCCAGGAGGTGTGCGCTGCCATCCGCACCGAGTTGGCCGAACTGTCCTCACCGGTGATCGCGGCCGGAGTGCGGGTGCTCTACGGCGGCTCGGTCACCGCCAAGAACGTCGGCGAGCTTGCCGCGCAACCGGATATCGACGGGGCACTGGTGGGCGGCGCATCCCTGGAGGGTGAGCAGTTCGCCACGCTGTCTGCCATCGCCGCAGGTGGGCCGCTGCCCTGATCCGAGCCGTGACCGGGTATCCTTTCCATCATGGTTTTCGCCCTGCAGATCTTGTTGGCCATCACCAGCCTCCTCATCATGTTGCTGGTGCTGCTTCACCGCGCCAAGGGTGGCGGGCTCTCGACACTGTTCGGCGGTGGTGTGCAATCCAGCCTGTCCGGCTCGACCGTGGTTGAAAAGAACCTCGACCGGCTGACGCTGTTTGTCACCGGCATCTGGCTGGTCGCCATCATCGGCGTCGCGCTCCAGATCAAGTACGCCACCTGAATCATTCGGCGGCGTACAGTTCAAGGGACGGGACCAGGCAGGCCCCATAAGCCAAAGGCTCAACCGTGTCTGACAAGTCCCCGCGTCAAGCGATGTCAAAGAAACCCGGAAAATCTCTGAAAGAGAAGCGTGCCGCGAAGCGCGCCAAGGGCGATACCACTCCGATCGACAACATACTCAACGCCAAAAAGCGCTGACACCGGACAACGCCGCCGAAATCACTGGCCGCCTATTTGACGATGGTGAACTGCATGAGGTTGACGATGCCTTTGCGGAAGCCGTCGGCGCAGCCGATCATGTACCTGTCGTAGTCGTCATAGGCGAGTTGGCCGGACACCCGGATAGCCTCGTCCCGGTTGGCGACCAGATTCGAATGCCAGATATCCAGCGTGCGGGCGTAATGCTGGCCTAGTTCCTGGATGCGCTCGATCCGAAATCCTGCCTCTGAGCTGCGCGCCGTGATGATTTCCGGAGACGGCAGTCGGCAGCCGGGGAAAATCGTCTTCGCCATGAAGAGGATGAACTTCAAATCGCTGATCGTGAGTGTGATTCCGTTGTCGCGGTAGAAGTCGATATCGTGCGCGACGATCGTGTGGAGGAGCATCCGTCCGTCGTCGGGAAGGGCGGCATACATCTTCTGGAAGAACTCGGGATAGGTCTCGAATCCGAAATGTTCGAACGAGCCGATCATGAAGACCCGGTCGACCTTACCGTCGAACTCCTGCCAAGCCTGGAAGCGAACTTCCTTGGTGCGGTCTCCGGGCAGGCCGGCGAATAGCTGCTTGACGTGCTGGTACTGATTTTTGCTGATGGTCAGCCCGATGACGTTGGCGTCATATTTCTCGACCGCCCGTGCCAGCGCAGATCCCCAGCCACAGCCGATGTCCAGAACTGTCATGCCCGGTTTCAGGTTTAACTTCCCCAGCACCAGGTCAATCTTGGCCATCTGAGCTTGTTCCAGGTCGTAGCCATCCTGCTCGAAATACGCGCAGGTGTAGGTGAGCGTCGGGTCGAGGAACAAGCTGAAAAAATCGTCCGATAAGTCGTAGTGGGATTGGACATCCTTATACGCCTGCTCTAAGTCGCTCTTGATTTCTTCTCAACTCCTTCGACGGCAGTTTGCGGTCGCCCCGCAGTTCAAGGCCGTTGACGTCAGGTGACTGTGCTGCGGTGCTTGAGCGATGCCACATGATTATACCCGGCGGTCGGGCCCCCGGCACTCTCAGCGAATTTCGCCGGTCAGCCTGCGTGCCGCGGCAGCGTCCAGCAACCAGACGGTCGCCTCGATACCGATCGCACCGGCCGCGGGTACATCGGCCGGATCGGCGCCGCCGATAGCGGCGGCCACCGCTTCTGCTTTAGCCTCGCCAGACACCACCAGCCATACCTGTCGAGATCGGCGGACGGCGGGCAGTGTCAGTGTGATGCGCCGCGGCGGCGGTTTGGGGGAGTCCTCAACCCCGACCACCATGCGATGCTTCTCCAACACCGCCGCGGTATGCGGGAATAGCGAGTTGATATGGCCTTCGCCCCCCATTCCGAGTAGGTGCACATCGAATACGGGAGCAGGCTCACCGGCTTCGGCATTCGCAGCCAGCATGTCGTTGTACGCCTGCGCGGCAGCGTCCAGATCGTCACCGAATCCGGCGTCGCTGGCCGGCATCGGGTGAATGTTGCCGACCGGGATATCGATGTGGTCCAGCAGAGCCTCACGGGCCTGTTTCTCATTGCGCTCGTCATCGTCGTGCGGCACGTAGCGGTCATCACCCCAGAACAGGTGGACCCGTGACCAGTCGGTGGTGTGCGACCCGAGGATCTTGAGAAGTCCGATGCCCGTGCCGCCGCCGGTCAATACGACCATTGCCCGACCTCGCGCCGCGATGGCTTCCGAGATCTCCGCCGCGAGTCGGTCGCCGGCGGCGGCCACCAAGACATCGGTATCCGGGTAGGTCTCAACGGACACAACCACGGTCAGGCCGTCCCGCCCGTCGCGTACCTCACCTTGTCGATCCCGGCCAGGGCCTGGTGGTAGATCTCATCGGCGTCAAGGCGACGCAGGTCTTCGGCCAGGCATTCCCGCGTTTCCCGCCGGGCAAGCGGCAGCCGTGATTCGGGCCGCCCGGTGCGGCTCAGCGTGGCAATCGGCCCGTCCGGGGGACGGCTCAGGGTGATCGTCTGACTGGGTTGAATGAGCTCCACCCTCAGATCGCCGGTCTCGCGGTGCACCGGACCTTCGATACGGCTGGCCAACCAGCCGGCCAGGATGTCCAGCGCAGGCTCATCCTTGAGACCCGACACAACGGCGGAGGAGACCGGCTCATGCGGCGGCTGGTCCAGCGCCGAGGCTAACAACGCCCGCCAGTACGTGATGCGACTCCAGGCCAGGTCAGTGTCGCCCTCGGCATACCCCTCAAGTCTGCGTCGCAGCGCGGCGAGCGGGTCCTTGGTTCCGGTCGCATCCGTGATGCGACGAATCGCCAAGCAGCCCAACGGATCCTGGGAAGGCACCTCGGGAGCTGCTCCGGGCCACCAGACCACGACCGGAGTATCGGGCAGCAGGAAGGGCAGCACCACACTGGCGGCGTGTCCGGCGAGTGGACCAGCGGTCCGCAGCACCACCACTTCGCCGGCGCCGGCATCCCCGCCCACCCGGAGTTGTCCGTCCAGTCTGGGCTCGGAAGCCAATCGATCGACGGGCACCACCACGATGACCCGGCAGGGATGTTCGCGGCTGGCCGAGACTGCGGCATCGATGGACTCCTCGACGATGTCCTCGGTGTCCGGCGCGACCACCAGTGTCAGCACGCGGCCGAGGGTGATCGCCCCGCCTTCCTCGCGCAGTTGGGTGATGCGTTTGTTTATCTCGTTGGTCGTTGTCTCCGGGATATCGACGATCATTGCGCTGCCTCCCTTCCGGCAGTCACGGTCGCCGCCATTCCCGGCCCGAGCGCTCCAGCATCGCGAACGCCGAGTCCGGCCCCCAGGTCCCGGACTCGTAGGGATCCGGCGTGCCAGTCGAAGCCCAGTACTCCAGCGCGGGATCCAATATCTCCCAGGACAATTCGACCTCAGCATTGACCGGGAACAGCGACGGCTCTCCGAGCAGAACATCGAGGATCAGCCGCTCGTAGGCCTCGGGGGAGTCCTCGGCGAATGCCGATCCGTAGGAAAAGTCCATATTGACGTCACGCACCTCCATGGTGCTGCCCGGAACCTTCGAGCCGAATCGCAGCGTGATGCCCTCGTCGGGCTGAACCCGAAACACCAGGGCGTTCTGGCCGAGTTCCTCGGTCATGGTCGCATCGAAAGGCAGATGCGGAGCCCGCTTGAACATCAGCGCGATTTCAGTCACCCGGCGGCCCAGGCGCTTACCGGTCCGAAGATAGAACGGCACACCCGCCCAGCGCCGGGTGTCGACTTCCAGTTCGATCGCGGCGAACGTCTCCGTGGTTGATGTCGTGGAGAAACCCTCCTCATCGAGCAGACCGACCGCCTTCTCGCCGCCCTGCCAGCCCGCGGTGTACTGGCCGCGCGCGGTGGTCAGATCGAGTGGCTGTGCCAGCCGGGTCGCGGAGAGCACCTTGATCTTCTCAGCCTTGATCTCGTCGGGAGAGAAACTGACCGGCTCCTCCATCGCGGTGAGTGCCAAGAGTTGCAGGAGATGGTTCTGGATCACGTCCCGCGCGGCACCGATACCGTCGTAATAACCGGCGCGCCCGCCCAAGCCGATGTCCTCGGCCATGGTGATCTGCACGCTATCGACGTAGTGGCTGTTCCAGATCGGCTCGTAGAGGGCGTTGGCGAACCGCAATGCCAAAATGTTCTGCACCGTCTCCTTACCGAGGTAGTGGTCGATGCGGAACACCGACTCCTCCGGGAAGACGCTATTGACCACCTGGTTGAGCTCCATCGCGCTCTGCAGGTCGTGCCCGAACGGCTTTTCGATCACCACCCGGCACCACTGGTCTTCTTCCGGGGTGGCCAATCCCGATTTCTGTAGCTGTTCACATACCACCGGGAATGCCTTCGGCGGAATCGACAGATAGAAGGCGTGGTTGCCGCCCGTCCCGCGCTGGCTGTCGAGTTTCGCCAGAGTTTCGGCCAGGGCGGCGAAGGCACCATCGTCATCGAAGCTGCCCTGTACGAATCGGATTCCTTCAGACAGCCGATCCCACACTTCTTGACGAAACGGTGTGCGGGCGTGCTGTTTGACGGCGTCGTAGACGATCTGGCCGAAGTCCTGGTCGGCCCACTCGCGGCGGGCGAAGCCCACCAACGAGAACGACGGCGGCAGCAGACCACGGTTCGCCAGGTCGTAGATGGCGGGCATCAGCTTCTTGCGGGCCAGATCTCCGGTGACACCGAAGATGACCGCACTGCACGGGCCCGCGATGCGGGGCATCCGTTTATCACGTTTGTCCCGTAACGGGTTGTGCCAGCTGCTCGACCCCGCGAGGCGGGATTTAGTGCCGGAACTCATTTCGCCGCAGCGTCCAATTGACCCTGGGTCGCGTCGAGTAGCTCCTGCCATGACTTCTCAAACTTCTCCACGCCGTCATCCTCAAGATGGGCGAACACATCACCCAAATCGATACCGACTGCGGTGAGCTTGTCGAACACGGCCTGTGACGCAGCGCCGGTTCCACTGAGGGTGTCGCCGGTGACGTGACCGTGGTCGGCAGCGGCGTCGAGGGTCTTCTCCGGCATCGTGTTAACCGTGTTGGGCCCGGCCAGCTCGGTGACGTAGAGGGTGTCGGAGTAATCAGGGTTCTTCACCCCGGTTGACGCCCACAGTGGACGCTGCACCCAAGCCCCAGCCTCGGCAAGCGGCGTCCACCGTCCGCCCGAGCAGAACACCTCTTCGTAGGCGGCGTAAGCGAGCCGTGCGTTGGCCACCCCGGCCTGTCCGCGAAGTGCCAGTGCCTCCTTGGTTCCGATCGACTCCAGCCGTTTGTCGATTTCGGTGTCCACCCTGGAGACGAAGAACGATGCGACGGAATGGATCAAATTCAAATCGTGGCCGGCCTGTTCCGCCGCTTCGAGGCCGGCGAGATAGGCCTGCATGACCGCGCGGTGGCGATCGACGGAAAAGATCAGCGTCACGTTCACCGAAATGCCCTCGGCCAGAACCGCGGTGATGGCGGGCAGACCGGCCAGGGTGGCCGGGATCTTGATCAACAGGTTGGGTCGGTCGACGATCTTCCACAGTTCGATCGCCTGCAGAATTGTCTTGTCGGTGTCGTGGGCCAGCCGGGGGTCGACCTCGATCGACACCCGACCGTCGACACCGTTGGAGGTCTTCCACTGTGGCCGTAGTACGTCGCAGGCGTCTCTGACGTCATCGGTGGTGGCGGTGCGGATGGTGGCATCGACGTCGGCCCCCCGCGCAGCGAGTTCAGCGACCTGCGCGTCATAGGCGGTGCCCGTCGACAACGCGGCCTGGAAGATCGATGGGTTGGTGGTGACACCCACGATGCTCTTGGTGTCGATGAGCTCCTGGAGGTTGCCGGACTTCAGCCGGTCACGGGACAGGTCGTCGAGCCAGACGGAGACGCCCGCCTCCGACAGTGCCGCTAGGTTGTGATTCTGAGCCATGATTGCCTTATCTCCTCAAGTTGTGGGGGTTAGTTGTTGATGGCGCGTTCCGCGGCGGCGGCGACCGCCGCGGGTGTGAACCCGAACTCCCGGAACAAGGTTTTGTCGTCAGCCGAAGCGCCGTAGTGCTCGAGGGAGACGATCTCGCCGCCGGGGACGAACTTGTACCAACTCTGTGCGATGCCCGCTTCCACCGCGACGCGTGCCGACACTTTGGGCGGTAGCACGTGATCGCGGTACTCCTGCGGTTGTGCGTCGAACCACTCGACACACGGCATCGACACCACCGCAGCCCGGATATTTTTGTCGGCCAACAGCTTCTGGGCTTCGACGGCCAGTTGCAGTTCGGATCCGGTGCCGATGATGATCACGTCGGCGTCCGCGGCGTTACCGCCGCCGAGCACATAGCCGCCGCGCGCGACGCCATCGCTGCTGGTGCCCTCCAGTACCGGGAGTCCCTGGCGAGTCAGGATGAAACCTACCGGGCCGCTGGCGGCGTCGGTGCCCCGCGCCACGATGGTGCGCCATGCGAAGGCGGTCTCGTTCGGGTCGCCCGGGCGCACCACCGACAGGTTCGGAATAGCCCGCAGCGCAGCCAGATGTTCGACGGGCTGATGGGTCGGTCCGTCCTCGCCCAGGCCGATCGAATCGTGCGTCCAGATGTAGATGGGATCGATATCCATCAGCGCAGCCAGTCGCACGGCCGGCCGCATGTAATCGGAGAACTGCATGAATGTGCCGCCGAAGGGCCGGGTCGGCCCGTGCAGCACGATGCCGGAAAGGATCGAGCCCATCGCGTGCTCGCGAATGCCGAAGTGCAGCACGCGGCCATACCAGTCGGCGGTGTAATCCTCAGTCGAGATCGAGGGCGGCCCGAACGATTTGAACCCGTTGATGGTGGTGTTGTTGCTGCCGGCCAGATCCGCGGAGCCGCCCCACAATTCGGGTAGCTTGGGTGCGATGTCATTGAGGGCCTGTCCGAATGCGGCCCGGGTGGCGACCGGCTTGGAGCCCGGTTCCCAATGGGTTAAATCGGCGTCCCAGCCGGTGGGCAACTCCCGGGCCAGCAGCCGATCGAGCAGCTTCTTGCGTTCCGGTTCGCGCTTCGCCCAGGCGTCGAACCCGCTCTGCCAAGTCTCATGAGCCGCCCGGCCGCGGTCGACGAGCTTTCGGGTGTGCCCGATCACCTCGTCGGTGACCTCGAAGGTTTTGTCCGGGTCGAAGCCGAGCACCTTCTTGGTGGCCGCCACCTCGTCGGCGCCCAACGCCGAGCCGTGCACCCCGCCGGTATTCATCTTGGTCGGTGCCGGGTAGCCGATGATGGTCCGCAGCGCGATGAACGACGGCTTGTCGGTGATCTTCTTCGCCGCCTCGATCGCTTTTTCGATACCGACGATGTTCTCGCCGCCCTCGACGACCTGAACGTGCCAGCCGTAGGCCTCGTAACGGGCCGGGGTGTTCTCGGTGAACGCGATATTGGTGTCGTGCTCAATGGAGATCTCGTTGTCGTCCCAGAGCACGATGAGATTGCCGAGTTGCTGGGTGCCGGCAATCGAGGACGCCTCGCTGGTGACGCCCTCCTCCATATCGCCATCAGAGGCGATGACATAGATGTAGTGATCGAAGGGGCTGGTGCCGGCGGGTGCGTCGGGGTCGAACAGACCGCGTTCGTAGCGGGCAGCCATCGCCATGCCGACTGCCGAGGCCAGGCCCTGGCCCAGCGGGCCGGTGGTGATCTCCACGCCCCTGGTGTGCCGGAACTCTGGATGGCCGGGGGTCTTGGAGCCCCACGTGCGCAGTGCCTCGATATCGGAGAGTTCCAGCCCGAATCCGCCGAGATACAGCTGGATGTACAGGGTGAGGCTGCTGTGCCCGCAGGACAGCACGAACCGGTCGCGGCCCAGCCATTCGGTGTCGCTGGGGTCGTGGCGCATGGCCCGCTGAAAGAGGGTGTAGGCGAGCGGTGCGAGGCTCATGGCTGTACCGGGATGGCCGTTGCCGACCTTCTGCACCGCGTCTGCGGCCAGGACCCGCGCCGTGTCGACGGCGCGCGAATCCAGTTCGCTCCAATCGACGGGGTGGTGTGGCTGGGTCAGCGTGGAAATCTGTTCGAGCGTCGTCACGCACTCACTCCTGGTTTCGTCGCGTCATTGTGGCAGGGCAATCCGATCACACACCCTAATGGCGAATACCCGGCTCCGTTCGGGCTTCAGCGCACCGCATTGGTCTTGCCATCAGGTAACCGGAAGGTGAACCTCCTGGGGGTAAATCATGGCCTACATAATTGCGATCGGGGAACATCATTGCCCGGAACCGACCCGCGGGTACCGCCGGGGTCCCACCCGGTCTACCATCGCCTGTAGTAGACGCCCGGCAGTGGGCGCCGCATCCTTGCGGTCATCCGCAAGCCGCTCGTGAGGAGGTATCGCGTGGACGTTCGCGAGACCGACCTCGTCGCCGGGGCAGACAAGCGGCTACGCAACACGGTGCTGGGTTATGTGTCGCTGACTAAGCCCCGGGTCATTGAGCTGCTGTTGGTGACCACAATTCCGGCGATGCTGCTGGCCCACCGGGGTTCGGTCGATCCGCTGCTGGTCCTCAACACGCTGTTCGGCGGGATGCTGGCCGCCGGCGGCGCCAACACCCTGAACTGCGTCGCCGATGCCGATATCGACAAGGTGATGAAGCGCACCGCGGGCCGGCCACTGGCCCAGGCCACCGTGCCGCGCAGCCACGCCCTGGTCTTCGGCCTGGCGTTGTCGGTGGGCTCGTTCTTCTGGCTGTGGTGGACCACCAATATGCTCTCGGCCCATCTGGCCGCCGCCACCATCGCGTTCTATGTCCTGGTGTACACGCTGCTGCTCAAGCGCCGAACATCCCAGAATGTGGTGTGGGGCGGGGCGGCCGGTTGCATGCCGGTGATGATCGGTTGGTCGGCGGTCACCGGGACCATCGGCTGGCAGGCGCTGGTCATGTTCGCCATCATCTTCTTCTGGACCCCGCCGCACACCTGGGCGCTGGCCATGCGCTACCGGGAGGACTACGTCGCCGCGGGGGTCCCGATGCTGCCCGTGGTCGCCACCGAACGTCAGGTCACCACCCAGATCGTCGTCTACACCTGGCTGACGGTGCTAGCCACGCTGGCGCTGATCCCGGCCGCCGGTTGGCTGTACGCCTCGGTGGCTGTACTGGCCGGCGTCTGGTTCCTGACCCTGGCGCACCGACTCCACGCCGGGGTGCGCCGCGGTGAAGCGGTTAAACCCCTGAAGCTGTTCCTGCAGTCCAACAACTATCTTGCTGCGGTGTTCTGCGCGCTTGCGGTCGATTCCGCGATCGGACTTCAGACGCTCTTCGGCTAGTGGCCTCAGGGCAGCAGCACGATGGAACCCGTGGTTCTGCGGGCCGCAAGATCACTATGGGCACGGTCGGCCTCGGCCAACGGGTAGTGCCCGCCCACGGTGATGGCGATCGAACCGTCGGCTATCGCGTCCAACACCTCGCCTGCCCGCCAGGCGAATTCGTCCGGCGTGCGGACGAAGTGCACCAGGCTTGGCCGGGTCAGCGAGACCGATCCGGCCGCGCTGAGCCGCTGCGGGTCTACCGGTGGCACCGGTCCACTGGCCGCGCCGAATAGGGCCAGGGCGCCGCGCACCGCGAGGCTCGCCAGGCTGGCGTCGAAGGTCGAGGCGCCTACCCCGTCGTACACGGCAGCCACACCATGGCCGTTGGTCAACGCACGCACCCGGCCGGCGAACTCGTTCGGATCCTCCGGATAGTCGAGCACTTCGAGTGCCCCCGCCCGCCGTGACACCTCGGCCTTCTCCGGTGTCGACGCCGTGGTGATGACCCGGGCCCCGAGGCTGGCGGCCCACTGGGTGAGGATCAGGCCAACCCCACCCGCGCCGGCGTGAACCAGAAGGAAATCGCGCGGCTGCACCTGGTAGACCGACTTGATGAGATAGTGCGCCGTCATACCCTTCAGCAGAGCCGAAGCGATGGTGTCGGACTGCACGGCATCGGGGACGTAGGCAACGAAATCAGCTGGGGCGGTGCAGTATTCGGCGTAAGCCCCGATGGCGTTCGCGGTGACAACCCGGTCTCCGACATTGATGACGGCCACGTCGTCACCGACGGCCGCAACCGTTCCGCACACCTCGCTGCCGGCCACATACGGCAACTGGCGCAGGTATATCCCCGATCGGAAATAGATGTCGATGTAGTTGACCCCGATGGCATCGGCTTTGATAAGTACCTCGCCGGGACCGGCCGACGGTGTGGGTTTGTCGACGTAGCGCAGAACCTCGGGACCGCCCGTCTGGGCGACTTCGACAGCGTGCATGTCACTATCATCGCAGTTGTGAGGTCACCATGAAGCTGGCCCGGCCCAATGTCTTCCACCCCCGCATCGTGCTGGCGTCGTGTCGGCAGTCGGGTGGCGGCGAGGGCGATGATGCCGGTCTCGTCGATGTCCTCCGGCATCGCGGACTGTCCGCGCGCTGGATGCCGTGGGATGACCCGCAGACCGAGCGGGCCGACTTAGTCATCCTGCGGTCGGCCGGCGACTACACCCACCGGCGCGAGGAGTTTCTGGCCTGGACCACCCGGGTGGCCAACCTGCTCAACCCTCCGGCAGCGATCGCGTGGAACGGCAGCAAGCGCCACCTGCGGGACCTGGCCGCGGCCGGAGTGCCGGTTGCACCAGCCGCCGCCGGGGCCGTGACACCGGGGACCGCCCTGATTTTCCTCGGCGGCGAGCAGTCCCACGCCCTCGGCACCTCCGCCGCCGGGGTGCTGCGCGGCATCGAAGAAGATTTCGAACTGTGGGATTTGGGCTATGCCGCATTGGACGCCGCCTGCACGCAGGGAGGTGTGACCAGAACCGAACTGCTTTTCGCCCGCGTCGACCTAATCGGTGGCCCGCGGGATCCGCTGGTGCGCGAGCTCGATCTCATCGCACCCGACCTGGGTTGGCGTCACCTCGAGGATGACATCCGCGCGTTGCAGCAGCGCACGTTCGCCCTCGGCGTGGAGTCAGCCTGTGAGCGAATGGGACTCGGTCCGCTGTCGCATCGAGGCCCATAGCGCTGCCGTGGCGACGGTGCACGTTGCCGCACCGGCGACGTGGAATGCGACCAGTACGGCGGGCACGCCGGTGTGGTACTGCACCACTCCGATCAGGGCCTGGACCACAACCGCGCCCGCTAGAAAGCCCAGGCGCCGCTTGACCAACCACGGGGAATCGACGGCCAGTAAGCCGGCGCCCAGGCCGATCAGCAGGCTGAGATAGCAGATCAGCAGGCTGGCATGGATGTGCGCGAGTGTGACGATCTCGATCTCGAGTCTCGGCACCGTGCGTTGCGGACTCTTGTCACCGGCATGTGGACCCGCTCCGGTGACCAGGGCGCCTGTGATCAATGTTGAGGTGAGCAATACGGCGCTGAGAAAAGTCAACTGGCGCAACGGTTTCTGAACAGCCGTAGTGACGGCACCGTCATCGGGCTCACCGATCTTGATGTAGAGCAGGGTTGCTAGCCAGACCATCGCCATCGACACGAGTAGGTGAATCGCCACCGTCCACCACAGCAGACCGGTCAGGACTGTGATCCCGCCGATCACGGCCTGAAGGACGGTGGAGGCCGGCATCAGCCAGGCGTAGAACAACACCTCGCGGCGCCGTCGGGCCCGGGTGACGGCGAGTACCGCCAATATCGCGGTGATCACGACGGCGAAGGTGATCAATCGGTTTCCGAACTCGACGACCTGGTGGACGATCGGCACCTCAGCATGCGGTACCGGGGTGAAACTGCCCGGGAAGCACTGCGGCCATGTCGGGCAGCCCAGCCCGGATGCGGTGACCCGGACGACCGATCCGGTGACCGCGATCAACGCCTGGGAAATCACGACGGCGGCAGCCAGGAGTCGCTGCGTGCGCAGACCCGGCAGGGGAAGCAGGTCCACAAGCCGCCGGAAGAACCGTCCCATCAGGTGAACCGGAACCAGCGCAGTGCAGCCACCGCCGAAATTCCGCCCCATGCCGCCAGTACGGCAATCCCAAACCAGTCGACCGACAGTGTCGTTGCCTGCGAGAGGGCCTCGGTCAACGCGCCAGACGGCGTCAACCGCGCCACCCAGGTCAACGCCCGCGGGATCGTGCCGGTCTCGAGGGTGAGCGCTCCCAGTCCGGCGAAGACGAACCACAACAGGTTGGCGACGGCCAGCACGATCTCGGCCCGCAGCGTGCCGCCCAGCAACAGTCCCATCGCCACAAAGGCGGCCGTACCGACAGCGATGATCGCCGCACCCAACAACAGGCCCGCCGGACTCGGCCGCCAGCCCAGCGCCAGACCGATGCCGCCGAGCAGAATCGTTTGCAGGAAAACAACACTCACCACTGCCAGTGCCTTGCCGACGATGATGCCCCACACCGGCAGGGCGGTGGCGCCGAGCCGTTTGAGCGCCCCGTAACGGCGGTCGAATGCCACCGCGATGGCCTGACCGGTGAACGCCGTGGAGATCACTGCCAGGGCCATGATCGCGGGCACGAAGACCGCGACCCGGTCGTTGCCGAAGGAACCCAGCGGCAGCAGCGTGAGCCCGATCAGCAGTGTTATCGGGATGAACATGGTCAGCAACAGTTGTTCACCGTTGCGTAGCAACAGTTTGAGTTCGAGGCCGTACTGCGCGACCAGCATCCGCGGCACGCTGTTCGCCCGCGGATCCGGGGTGAAGGTTCCGGCGGGGAACAGTTCGGTCACTGCCGCAACTCCTTGCCCGTCACGTCGAGGAACACGTCTTCGAGGCTCCGTTGCTCGACACGCAGGTCAGTGGTCAGGATGTTCAGCCGTGCGCACCACGTGGTCACCGTCGCCAGAACCTGTGGGACAACTTTACCCTCGACGAGGTATTCCCCGGGTGTGCGTTCACTCACGCGGTAACCCTCCGGCAGTGCCGCGATCAACAGCGCAAGATCGAGTCGGCGCGGAGCGGTGAATCGCAGTTGATCCTCGGCACCGCTGTGCATCAACTGCGCGGGCGTTCCTGAGACGACCGCGGATCCGTGGTCGATGATCATGATCCGGTCGGCCAACTCCTCGGCTTCCTTGAGTTGGTGTGTGGTCAACACCACCGTTACCCCGTCGCGTCGCAGCGCATCGATGAGCTCCCATACGACCAGACGTGCGTGGGCGTCCATGCCGGCGGTCGGTTCGTCGAGGAACACCAACTCTGGCCGCCCCACGATCGCGCAGGCCAGCGACAGGCGCTGCTGTTGCCCGCCTGAGAGCCTCCGGTAGGTGGTGCGGGCGGCGTCGGTGAGACCGAGCGTGTCCAGCAGCCAGGCGGGGTCCAGGGGCCGGGCCGCGTAGG
>NZ_JAEMSG010000016.1:34440-42409 GCF_016462945.1 Mycolicibacterium sp.
AGGTTCAGCATCTCCCCGGCCCGGGCTGCCGGGTAGCCGCCCCCGCCCTGCAGCATTACGCCGATCCGTTCGCGGACCCGTGCGTTGTCGGTCACCGGATCGAGTCCCAGCACCTCGATGGTGCCGGCATCCGGGCGGATGAATCCTTCGCACATCTCGACTGTCGTCGTTTTGCCGGCACCGTTGGGGCCGAGCAGGGCCAATATCTCGGCGCGATTCACCTCAAGGTCGAGGTCATGCACCGCGCGGGTGGATCCGTAACTCTTCGACACCCCGCGCAGCCGTACCGGGGTGTTGGCGCCGGAACTCACGGGGACTCAGCGTAGGCGTCGGGCACGGGGCGTTGCGCCGGTGGTTGCGGTGCGGGTCCGCCGAGCGCTCCCGGGTCGGGATCCTCACCGCTGTAGCGCTCACCGGTACCGGGCACGTCGCGCCACGGTAATCGGTTGAGCGTCAACCCGATCAACAGCAGCACGATCAGAGCGCTGGCTACGGTCGCGTCGATGATCTGGAAAAGGGCGAAGCGGTCGCCATTGGCGGTAGGTCCGAAGATTCCGACGATCAGTGTGACGGCGATGACCGCTATCCGGAACCGCGGCCGGGTGGCCCAGGCCGCCAGTGGGATGATTGCCCACAGCAGGTACCACGGCTGCACGACTGGGAACAGCAGCACCGTGGCGCCCAGTGCGACGCCCAGCCCGCCGATCGGATGCAGCCGGCCGCGTAGCACCGACAGCAGCAGCCCACTCACCGCGACGGCGATGATCAGCACGCCAATCCCACGGGTCAGCGACAGCACTGCGGTGGTGTGGTCACCCAAGCCGAGCAGGATGCCCACCTGCCCGGTGCCCAGGGCCAGCAGAGTCGGCGGGGACATCCAACTGCGGACGACGTTGGCGGTACCGAGGGTGAAGATCCAGCCGAAACCCAGTCCACTTGCCCAGCCGATCAGAGCCATCACCGCCAGCGCCAGGGATCCCAGCAAGCAGCTTGCCGATAGGAAGGCTTTAAGTGTCCCGCCCCAGCGGTAGGCCAGTGCCATCGCCGTGAATCCCAGTGCCAGCAGGCCGGGCAACTTCACCTGAGACGACATGGTGATCAACACGGTGCCGCTCACCAGCAGGGCCAGCGGCATCCACTGAGTCAAATCGGAGCGTGATCCCGGCCAGCGGAGCGGTCGCGGAACCAGCGGTCTCCCCTGATCGATTCCGCGCAACGAGATCTCGGTCCCGGTCAGCATCAGGCCGAGCATCAGGGCCTCGTTGTGGATTCCGGCAACCAGGTGCATCAGCAGTAGTGGGTTGGCCGCGCCCAACCACAGGGCACTGACCTCGGCAACCCCGCAGCGGTGCGCCAATCTCGGTGTGGCCCAGACGATCAGGCCGACGCCGATCAACACGATCACGCGATGACACAGCACCGCGGCGACGATGTTCTCTCCGGTGAGCGCCGAGATGCCGCGGCCGATCCAGAGGAACAGCGGCCCGTAGGGTGCGGGCGTTTCCCGCCACAGGCTCGGCACCGAGAGGGTGAAGACGTGGTCCAGTCCCAGCCCCGGCGCCGGGCCGACCTTGTAGGGGTTGAGTCCGATCCGGGCGATCTGGCTCTGGGCCAGATAGGAGTAGACGTCCTTGCTGTACATGGGCGGGGCGATCAACAGCGGCAGTATCCACAGCAGCAGGGTGCGGTCCAGTTGGCTGCGCGACATCCGGCGCGGGCCCAGGGTGAATCGGCCCAGCATCAGCCAGGCCAGTGCCATCATGACCGCACCGGTCGTGGTCATCGTGAGCGAGACGGTCTGAATGCGGGACGGCAGGTTGAGCAGCCGGACCCCGAAGGTGGGGTCCTGAACGACCGGCC
Source organism: Mycolicibacterium sp. (assembly GCF_016462945.1). Lineage (GTDB taxonomy): Bacteria > Actinomycetota > Actinomycetes > Mycobacteriales > Mycobacteriaceae > Mycobacterium. The sequence continues at coordinate 36,301 of NZ_JAEMSG010000016.1, forward strand.
GGGCGCCCGCGCCGAGTGCGCCGATAGCCATCAGCACGGTTCCCGTCGCCCCGAACAGTCGGGTGCGCCGCATGGCGGTCAGTTCGGTGTCGTTGAGTGGGGAAGCCTCAATGCGCTCGTCGCCGTGCAATCTGGCGATCGACGAACTCAGGGAGAGCTGCCGGGCTGCCACTACAGCACTCTAACCGCCGCCGAACAGCGGCTGGGGAGCACTCTAACCGCCGCCGAACAGCGGCTGGGGAGCACTCTAACCGCCGCCGAACAGCGGCCGGGGCAGGTGAGGGTGGCCTTGGTAGACCCGCGGACCTAATTGCGTCACACTGGTGTTGTGAAAATCCGCCCTGACGACTTGCCGGTCTCCGGTGGCCTGTCGGGTCAGGATGGGCACACTCGGCGCGCAATCGTGCGACTGCTGCTGGAGTCGGGATCGATCACCGCCGCCGAAATAGGTCGTGGCCTGGGAATCTCCGCGGCCGGTGTACGCAGGCACCTCGATGCGCTGGTTTACGGTGGCGATGCGGAGGCCAACCCGGCTGCGGCATGGCAGCAGGTCGGCCGCGGCCGGCCCGCCAAACGCTATCGGCTCACCCCGGCCGGGCGGGCCAAGCTTGAGCACACCTACGACGATCTGGCATCAGCCGCCATGCGCCAACTTCGCGAGATCGGCGGAGACGAGGCAGTCCTGGCCTTCGCCCGGCGTCGTATCGACACCATCCTGGCCGGCGTGCCTGCCCCTGAGTCCGAGGACGACGATGCGGTCGAGGTCGCGGCAGAAGGCGTGGCCGACGCACTGACCCGCGCCGGCTACGCCACCACGACCGCCCGGGTCGGGGGTCCTGTCCAGGGCATCCAGATCTGCCAGCATCACTGCCCGGTTTCCCATGTGGCCGAGGAGTTTCCCGAGCTGTGCGAGGCCGAACGGCAGGCCATCTCCGAGGTGCTCGGCACCCACGTGCAGCGACTGGCCTCCATCGCCAACGGTGACTGCGCCTGCACCACGCACGTGCCGCTGACTTTGACCAAATTTTCAGCAACCAGCAATCAGCAAGGAGCATCGGTATGACGACCACCCCTGAGGTCGAGCAACTCAGCCAAGAGGAGACGATCGCGTCGCTGGGCCATTACGGCTACGGCTGGTCGGACTCCGATGCGGCAGGTGCCAGCGCCCAGCGCGGCATCTCCGAAGCCGTGGTGCGCGATATCTCGGCGAAGAAGAGCGAACCCGAGTGGATGCTCGAGGTTCGACTCAAGGCGCTGCGGACGTTCTACAAGAAGCCGATGCCGAACTGGGGTTCGGACCTCGACGGCATCGACTTCGACAACATCAAGTATTTCGTGCGCTCCAGCGAGAAGCAGGCCGCGACGTGGGATGAGCTTCCCGAGGACATCAAGAACACCTACGACCGCCTCGGCATCCCGGAGGCCGAGAAGCAACGACTGGTCTCAGGTGTAGCGGCTCAGTACGAATCAGAAGTTGTTTACCACTCGATCCGCGAAGACCTCGAGGCTCAGGGTGTGCTCTTCCTCGACACCGACACCGCACTCAAGCAGCAGCCGGAGATCTTCCGGCAGTACTTCGGCACGGTGATCCCGGCCGGGGACAACAAGTTCTCCGCTCTCAACACCGCGGTGTGGTCGGGTGGTTCGTTCATCTACGTGCCGCCGGGTGTGCACGTCGACATTCCTCTGCAGGCCTACTTCCGGATCAACACCGAGAACATGGGCCAGTTCGAGCGAACGCTCATCATCGCCGACGAAGGTTCCTACGTGCACTATGTGGAGGGCTGCACCGCTCCGATCTACAAGAGCGACTCGCTGCACTCGGCCGTGGTGGAGATCATCGTCAAACCCCACGCCCGGGTTCGGTATACGACCATCCAGAACTGGTCGAACAACGTCTACAACCTGGTCACCAAGCGGGCCCGCGCCGAGGCCGGAGCCACCATGGAGTGGATCGACGGCAATATCGGCTCCAAGGTCACGATGAAATACCCGGCGGTGTGGATGACCGGTGAGCACGCCAAGGGCGAGGTGCTCTCGGTGGCGTTCGCCGGCGAGGGACAGCACCAGGACACCGGTGCCAAGATGCTGCATCTGGCCCCGAACACGTCGAGCAATGTCGTCTCCAAGTCAGTGGCGCGCGGCGGCGGCCGGACCTCCTACCGCGGTCTGGTTCAGATCAATAAGGGCGCGCACGGGTCACGTTCGAGCGTGAAATGCGACGCGTTGCTGGTCGATACCATCAGCCGAAGCGACACCTACCCCTATGTCGATATCCGCGAAGACGACGTCACCATGGGTCACGAGGCCACTGTCTCGAAGGTCAGCGAGGATCAACTGTTCTACCTGATGAGCCGCGGGCTGAGCGAGGACGAGGCGATGGCCATGGTGGTGCGCGGCTTCGTTGAGCCGATCGCCAAGGAACTGCCGATGGAGTATGCACTCGAACTCAACCGGCTCATCGAGCTGCAGATGGAAGGCGCGGTCGGCTAGTGAGTAGTACCGCACTAGCTCTGAATAAAGGCGAGCAGTTCGCATCCTTCGACGTGGATTCCTTCGAGGTTCCCGGCGGGCGTGACGAACTCTGGCGCTTCACACCGTTGCGCCGGCTGCGTGGACTCCATGACGGTTCGGCTGTGTCGAATGGCCAGGCGCAGATCGGCATCTCCGATCAGGCCGGCATCACCATCGAGACGGTGGGTCGGGGCGACGAGCGGCTCGGCGAAGGTGGGATTCCGTCGGATCGCGTTGCTGCCCAGGCGTTCTCATCGTTCGAACAGGCGACAGTTGTCACTGTCGGCCGCGGTGTGCGCACAGAGTCTCCGGTGGAGATAGTGGTTACCGGTCCGGGTTCCGGAAAGACGGCCTATGGCCATCTTCAGATCCGTGCCGAGGAACTCTCCGAATCCGTAGTGGTGATCGACCACCGCGGTGGTGGGACCTATGCCGACAACATCGAGTTCGTGATCGCCGATGCGGCCCGGCTTACCGTGGTCTGGATCGCCGACTGGGCCGACGGCATGGTTCATGTGTGCGCTCAGCACGCCCGCTTGGGTAAGGATGCGGTGCTGCGCCATGTCGCGGTCACTCTTGGTGGTGAGTTGGTGCGGATGGCCGCCACCGTGCGCTACGACGCACCCGGCGGTGATGCCGAACTGCTCGGGCTGTACTTCGCCGACGCGGGTCAGCATCTGGAATCGCGGTTGCTCATCGACCATGCTCAGCCGAACTGCCGCTCCGCGGTGGTCTACAAGGGCGCTCTGCAAGGCGATCCGGACTCCGGCAAGCCCGATGCGCACACCGTCTGGATCGGCGATGTGTTGATTCGTGCCGAAGCCACCGGCACCGATACCTTCGAGGTGAACCGCAACCTGGTGCTCACCGACGGAGCCCGCGCCGATTCGGTACCCAACCTGGAGATTGAGACCGGCGAGATCGCCGGTGCCGGGCACGCCAGCGCGACCGGACGTTTCGACGACGAGCAGCTGTTCTATCTGAGGGCCCGGGGCATCCCCGAGGATCAGGCCCGTCGACTGGTGGTCCGCGGATTCTTCGGCGAGATCATCTCCAAGATTGCGATCCCCGAAATCCGAGACCGCCTGACCGAGGCTGTCGAACACGAACTGGCCATCACCGAATCGAAAGCCGCATCATGAGCACCCAGAAAAAATCAACACTGCAAATCAAGGACCTGCACGTCGCGATCGAGACCCCGGAAGGCTCTGAGAAGGAGATCCTCAAGGGCGTCGACCTGACGGTGAAGTCAGGGGAGACCCATGCGGTCATGGGTCCCAATGGATCCGGCAAGTCCACGCTGTCCTACGCCATCGCCGGCCACCCCAAATATCGCGTCACCTCCGGGTCGATCTCCCTCGACGGCCAGGACGTTCTTCAGATGAGCATCGACGAACGGGCGCGCGCCGGGCTTTTTCTGGCCATGCAGTACCCGGTCGAGGTGCCCGGGGTCTCCATGTCGAACTTCCTGCGCACGGCGGTGACCGCAGTGCGCGGCGAGGCACCCAAGCTCCGACTCTGGGTCAAAGAGGTCAAGGCGGCCCTGGCCGACCTGGATATCGACCCGCAGTTCAGCGAGCGCAGCGTCAACGAAGGTTTCTCCGGCGGCGAGAAGAAGCGCCACGAGATCCTCCAGCTGGGCCTGCTCAAGCCGAAGATCGCCATCCTCGACGAGACCGATTCCGGTCTTGACGTCGATGCGCTACGGGTGGTGAGCGAGGGTGTCAACCGCTACGCCGAAACCGAGCATGCGGGCGTTCTGCTGATCACCCACTACACCCGCATTCTGCGTTACATCCACCCGCAGTTCGTGCACGTGTTCGTCGACGGCCGCATCGTCGCCTCCGGCGGTCCGGAACTGGCTGACGAACTCGAAGAGAACGGCTACGTGCGCTTCACCGATCGCACGACCGCCGCGACCTAGGCCGATGACTGCCTCAGTCGAACTCGACGCCATCGATCTGGATCGGGTTCGCGCGGATTTCCCGATCCTGAGCCGGGTGATGCGCGGCGGAAAGTTGCTTGCCTACCTGGACTCTGGGGCGACGTCGCAGAAGCCGCTCCAGGTGCTCGACGCCGAACGGCAGTTCCTGACCACGTCCAATGGTGCGGTGCATCGCGGTGCCCACCAGTTGATGGAGGAGGCCACCGATGCGTTCGAGGAGGGCCGGGCCGATATCGCGGCGTTCGTCGGGGCCGGACCGGATGAGCTGGTGTTCGCCAAGAACGCCACCGAGGCACTCAACCTGGTGTCGTATGTCCTCGGCGATGATCGTTTTCGGAATGCCATTGGCCCCGGCGACGTCATTGTCACCACGGAGCTCGAACACCACGCCAACCTGATCCCCTGGCAGGAACTGGCCCGGCGCACCGGCGCGACGCTGCGGTGGTACGGCGTCACTGATGACGGCCGCCTTGATCTGGATTCACTGGTACTCGATGAGCGGGTGAAAGTCGTCGCCTTTAGTCATCATTCGAATGTCACCGGAACCGGTTCCCCGGTCGCCGAGTTGGTGGCCCGCGCCACGGCTGTGGGTGCGCTGACAGTGCTGGACGCCTGCCAGTCGGTGCCGCATCAGCCCGTCGACCTGCCGTCGCTGGATGTGGACTTCGCCGCGTTCTCCGGACACAAGATGCTCGGGCCGACCGGAATCGGCGCGCTCTACGGCCGCGCCGGCCTGCTGGCTGAGCTAGCGCCGTTTCTTACCGGCGGATCGATGATTGAGACCGTCACCATGGATTCGGTCACCTACGCGGCGCCACCGCAGCGTTTCGAAGCCGGCACGCAGATGATCTCCCAGGTCGTCGGTCTGGCGGCCGCCACTCGTTATCTCGGCCAGATCGGAATGTCGGCGGTGGCTGCGCATGAGCACCGACTGGTCGCGGCAACCCTGGAGGGTCTTGCCGCGATTCCCGAGGTGCGCATTATCGGCCCAGCCGATCCGGCAGTGCGCGCCTCGCCGGTGGCGTTCGTCGTGAACGGGGTCCACGCCCACGATGTCGGGCAGGTACTCGACGATGACGGGGTGGCCGTGCGCGTCGGCCATCACTGCGCCGCGCCATTGCACCGCCGCTTCGGCCTGGCCGCCACCGTGCGGGCATCCTTCGCCATCTACAACACCACCGAGGAAGTCGACCGGCTGATCGCCGGTGTCCGCCGCGCGATCGGGTTCTTCGCCTGATGCGCCTCGAGCAGATGTACCAGGATGTGATCCTGGATCACTACAAGCATCCCCACCACCGCGGGCTGCGGGAGCCGTTCGGCGCCGAGGTTTTTCACGTCAACCCGACCTGCGGAGACGAGGTCAGGCTGCGGGTGGCGCTGTCCGACGACGGGCAGCGGGTGACCGATATCTCCTATGACGGGCAGGGCTGTTCGATCAGTCAGGCCGCCACCTCGGTACTGACCGACCTGGTGATCGGCCAGACCGTTACCGAGGCCATGGCGACCGTGGCCGCGTTCAATGACATGGTGTCCTCGCGCGGAACCGTCGAAGGAGACGAAGGCGTTCTCGGTGACGGCATTGCCTTCGCCGGGGTGTCGAAATATCCGGCCCGGGTGAAGTGCGCGTTACTGGGCTGGCTGGCATTCAAG
>NZ_JAEMSG010000078.1 GCF_016462945.1 Mycolicibacterium sp.
CCGAGAACGCGGCAACCAATGCCACCAGAATACGACCGACTGCCTTCATGGTCTCCCTAGATTTCGGCGGTGATCCGCAAGTCTCACCAGCGTGGGCAGCCGTCAGCACCTGTTCTTCAGAGCCCGGCGGCTGCATTTCAGTGTCTTGTGGAAGATATCGGTACGGCACCGTGTGAGCAACGCGAACAGATAGACCCAATTGGCCACGTGGACCGGATGGCCATTAGCTGGACGCCGATTGACCGGTCCGAGCGATGCCAACCGGGCCGCGGAAAGCAACTCAGAAGCGTTGGGGGGCCCCGGTAAGCGCCGCGGCTACCCGAGTCGATAACAAGCCTGGAAACGCGTCAAACACTGTGCGGCGGAACGTTATCCCGCAACCAGCGGTCGCGCTCACTGTCCTCGACGGTGGCATCGGGATCGCGTTCATCGGACGACGATCGCGGGAGCTCGGCACCGAATATCTTGTCCACCGCGGCCTTATCGGGGCGCTGAACAGTCACCGGCCGCTCCCTGAGGTGTGACGGAGATCACATTATCGACGTTTCTGCTTGTCGCGGCCCTGAAACATGGTGTCAACGGGTCAGATCTCGAGGTTGGAGAGTTGGTCAATCACATGCGTCGCCAGGGGGCCCAGGGTTGCCATACCGTCCCTGACCGCGGCGCGGGAATCGGCGAGGTTGACCACCAGCGTGCTGCCCGAGATCCCGACAAGACCACGCGACAGACCGGCCTCCGTACTGCCGGCCGCCAGGCCGGAGGCGCGCAGAGCCTCGGCGATACCGGGTAATTCACGGTCGAGGAGTGCCCTGGTGGCCTCCGGGGTCACATCGCGCGGCGTGACCCCGGTACCGCCGACCGAGATCACCAGGTCGACCCCGCCGATTACCGCGGTGTTCAGCGCGTTTCGGATTTCGACCTCGTCGGCCGACACCACCACCACACCGTCAACTAAGAACCCCGCCTCAGCGAGTAGTTCGGTGACCAACGGACCGCTGCTGTCCCGTTCGACACCACGTGCTCGGCGGTCATCCACGACAACGACGAGGGCGCGACCGGCCAACCCTTCAGGCTGTTCCATGAGTGACACCGTATCGCTGTCCGACGATGGCCGCGAGGAGTCGCGGACCGCTACCATCCGGGGCCGCTCAATCACGACTCGTGCGGGCGCTGCGAACGCCCTCCGTTGCCGCGACGACCACCCAGACCGACAGCGCAGATCACTGGTCGGCCTTACCGAGCGTCACCTGAACTGTCTGGTTAGCACCCGCGGCGTCAACGTAGGTCAGTGTCAGCTTGTCCCCCGGCGGTCGGGACCGAACAGCGGCCACCAAAGCGTTGGCGCTGGCGATGACTCGGCCGTCGACCTTGGTGACCACGACACCGCCGGGTAGACCGGCCAGTGACGCGGGGCCGCCTTTGACCACCTCGACGATCTTGGCGCCATGGGACGTCACGTCATTACTGACCTGCACGCCCAACGAGGCGTGCGATGCGGTTCCGGTGCTGATCAGCTCATCGGCAATGCGCTTGGCTTGATCGACGGGAATGGCGAAGCCCAGCCCGATTGAGCCACTCTGGGCATCCGGGGAGTCGCCACCCAGCGTCGCGATGGCCGAGTTCACGCCCACCAATTCGCCGCTCATGTTCACCAGAGCACCACCGGAGTTACCCGGATTGATCGCCGCATCGGTCTGGATCGCATCCAGCACAGTGTTCTGGTTGTTGGCGTCACCGCCGGCCGCGACCGGCCGGTTCAGCGCACTGATGATGCCGGTGGTGACAGTTCCCTCAAGTCCCAGCGGGGATCCGACGGCCACCACGTCCTGACCGACGCGCAAGTTGGCCGATGAGCCCAGACTGATCGGCGTGAGACCGGAGACTCCCTGTGCCCGCACCACCGCGATGTCGCTGGCCGGGTCAGCACCCACAACGGTGAATGGAACGGTAAGACCGTCGGCAAAGGTCACCACGGAAGTCATTGCGGCACCGGGGTTTCCACCGGGTTCACCCTGACCGCCGGGCGCTCCGGGTGTACCGGGGAGTCCCGGTGCACCGGGTGCACCCGGTGCACCGGGCCGGCCGGCCGCGGCATCCTTGACCGCCGCGACGACGTGGTTGTTAGTCAAGATCAAGCCGTCCTCGGACAGGACGATGCCTGAACCCTCCTCAGATGCGCGGCCCATCTTCGTTTCCAGCTTGACCACGCTGGGCACGACCTTCGCCGCCACCTGCTCGACTGAACCGATCGGAGCGTTGGCGGTGGGAACGTTGCGTCCGTCGGGCACCGCGGTGGCAATCGTTATGGCCGGCCGGCTCTCGGTCCGTGCCGTCACCGCGACCATTCCGCCCACGCCTGCCGACACAGCGGCGATCGCCAATGCGCCGGCCGTCAACGCAATTGCCCGGGACCGTTTGCGGGCCGGGGCAGCGGACTGCATCACACCGACACTGCCCGACCGTGCAGCGTGAAACGGATCATGGCCCTGCCCGTAGTACGCCTGGGTATTCGCGTAGCGCCAATCGTACTGCTGGGAGTACCCGGGCGGGTTATAGCCAGGCGTCACTTGCTGATTCGGCACTCGTTGGCCGGACTGCTGCGGCGACGAGTAGCGCGGGTCCTCTGTCATGATCGCTTGATTGCTCTTTCTCGATAGAGATGCACGAACGCGGTGTCGTGTTGAGGTCAACGTCGTATTGAGGCCAGTTTGCCGTGTACTACTAAGAATCCACTGAGATGACACTCGGGAAGGGTGATGCGCTACCTTCTTCAGCGCCGAAATCACTGATTCTCGGCACGATTTCGCTATGGGCAGACTCCGGCCGGTACATCGAGACGGTCGGCTGCCCTGGCAGCAGAACATAAAACGTCGTTCCCGGGGGCTGACCGCCGGGGATGGTCTCACCGATCCGGATCATGCCGCCGTGTTTGACCACAACCTGTTTAACGATCGCCAGACCCAGCCCTGAACCGGGCATCGCTCGCGCCGACGTCGACCGGTAAAACCGCTCGAACACCAGGCCGCGCTCATCAGGCGAGATACCCGGGCCCTCATCAGAAACGACGAGTTCGGCGTGCGCCGTATCGACCTGGCTCAGGTGCAGCCCAACCGTCCCGCCAGTCGGACTCCACTTTGCCGCATTGTCGAGGAGGTTGAGCACCGCGCGGGATAGACCCGCAGCATCTCCGTTAACCTGCCAACCGATGACGTCAACGTCGAAGTGAATATCGTTGCGACGGCGACGAACCCGCTCAAGGCTGCGTTCGACGATCTCGGTCATCTCCACATCCTCGAGTACCGCGCCGTGCGCGTTGTCCTCACGTGTGAGGTCCACCAGATCCCCCACCAGAGTGGACAATTCCTCGATCTGACCGATCACATCGAAGCGCAACTCGGCCAGATCACTCTCCGGGATCGGCCCTGCACCCGGCGTGCTGGAGGCCATCAACAACTCGACATTGGTACGCAGTGACGTCAGTGGCGTTTTGAGCTCGTGGCCTGCATCCGCCACCAGACGGGACTGCCGGTCGCGCGACTCGGCCAGCCCCCGCAACATCGCGTTGAAGGCCTCGGTCAGCCTGGCCAGCTCGTCACTGCCGACCACAGGAATGGGGCGCAGGTCATCGGTGCGGGCCACGCGTTCGGCGGCCTCGGTGAGTCGTCCCACGGGCCTTAGGCCGGTTCGAGCAACCATGCCGCCGGCCACCGCGGCAATAACAACTCCGATGCCTCCGACCGCCAGTAGCACCCATTTGAGCTTGTTCATCACGACGTTGGTGGGTTGCAGACTCTTGGAGATCAACAGCGAGCTGCCATTGGGAAGGTGGATCGCCAACACGCGTTGATTAGTGACCGTGCGCCGGGACATGAACAATTCGCCGCGGATCACTGCCTTCTCCGGCTGACCGACCGGAAGCGTCTGGCCCTGCTGATTGGCGGTGTAGATGGACCTGCCCGGGTTCACCAGCATTGCGTTGACGTCGGAGTAGGCGGTCCCCTCGATAGCCTTCGCCGGATCGGCGGCCAGCGAGCCGCTCGCGATCAGCAACTGGGCGCGGCTCTGCAACTGATTGTCAATGTCGGTGTAGAGCGCGGCTGACACCACCGCGTACACCGCGACGGCCATCAGAACGACGACCATCGCCACCATCGACATCGCGAGCAGCATTACCCGCCATCGCAGTGACAGCGATGTGGTTGCTTTTCCCGGCACCCCCATTGCTTTCGCGCGTCGTTTCAGTCGGGACATTAGGGCGGTGTCTCACGCAGCACATAACCCACACCACGAACGGTGTGGATCAGCCGCGGTTCTCCTTCTGCCTCGGTCTTGCGCCGCAAGTAACCGACGTACACCTCAAGCGCATTGCCTGAGGTTGGAAAGTCGAAACCCCACACCTCTTCGAGAATCCGGCTCCGGGTAAGAACCCGGCGTGGGTTGGCGATGAGCATCTCCAGCAGTGAGAACTCAGTACGGGTCAGACTGATTGAACGGTTGCCGCGGTGCACTTCGCGTGTCGACGGGTCCAGCATCAGGTCGGCGAACGTCATGATCGCGCCCTCCGAGGCGTCCTCCGGACCGGTACGACGCAGCAGCGCCCGCAGTCTGGCCAGAAGCTCCTCGAGGGCGAATGGCTTGGGCAGGTAATCGTCGGCCCCGGCGTCCAGGCCCGACACCCGCTCGGACACCGAGTCGCGGGCGGTGAGCACGAGGATCGGCAGATCGTCTCCAGTGCTGCGCAACTGGCGGCACACCTCCAGGCCGTCCAATCGAGGCATCATCACGTCGAGCACGAGCGCGTCGGGCCGCTCATTATTGATCGCCTCCAGCGCCTCTACGCCATCCTCGGCCAGGTCGACGGTATATCCGTTGAAGGATAGGGAACGCCGCAGCGACTCCCGCACTGCCCGGTCGTCATCGACCACAAGTATGCGCACGGTGACCAGTGTCAACCAATCTGCTTAGATTCGTCTGAGAGACGCGCCGCAGGAGCAGGCAATTCGCTCCCGGCTAAGCGGATCAGCGCTTGTCGAGGTCGATCAGGCCGAGGCGGGCGGCCTTGAGCAGCCGGCGCGGGACCTTGTGCTGACGGCCGCCGACGGACACGGTCACGAGCCCGACCGCGGTGGCCTTCCACTGCGACCGCCGACTGCGGGTGTTCGAGCGCGACATCCGGCGCTTGGGCACAGCCATGATGCAGATCTCCTTAGTGGGTGCTGCCGCGCAGACGAGCGCGCGCGCTTGCATCAGGATAGCCGCTGACCGCCGCCTTCTCCAAAGCGGGCCGGGCGTTGACACGGGGCCGGACTCTGCGGATAACCTACCGGCTGGTAGGCCTGGTCATCGGCCCACCCAATCGTGGGAGGGAGTCGCAGCATGCGCGCTGTCCCCGAATCGGCGAAGGGTCCCGCACGGATCGGCAACTGCTCCGGCTTCTACGGCGACCGGATCGCCGCGATGCAGGAGATGCTCACCGGCGGTGATCTGGACTACCTCACCGGCGATTACCTGGCCGAACTCACCATGCTCATCCTGGGCCGGGACCGGCTGAAGAGTCCCGACCGCGGCTATGCCAAGACCTTCCTCACCCAGCTTGAGCAGTGCCTGGGTGCGGCACAGGACCGCGGAGTACGGATCGTCGTCAACGCAGGCGGCCTCAACCCGGTCGGTCTGGCGACGGCGGTCCGGGCACTCGCCGACAAGCTGGGTATCCCGGTGAAAGTGGCCCACGTCGAGGGCGATGACCTGCTGCCCAGGGCCGCCGAGCTCGATCTGGGCTCCCCGCTGACCGCAAATGCCTACCTGGGTGCCTGGGGCATCGTCGAGTGCCTGCGCTCCGAGGCCGACATCGTGATCACCGGCCGGGTCACTGACGCCTCGGTGGTGGTCGGCCCGGCGGCCGCGCACTTCGGGTGGGGGCGACAGGACTACGACCGGCTGGCGGGCGCGGTGGTGGCCGGGCACGTGATCGAATGCGGCACCCAAGCCACCGGCGGCAACTATGCCTTCTTCGCCGAGGTCCCCGACCTCGGTCACGCCGGCTTCCCGCTGGCTGAAATCCACGACGACGGCTCGTCGGTGATCACCAAGCATCCCGGAACCGGCGGGCAGGTGAGCCGCGGCACCGTGACCGCCCAATTGCTTTACGAGATCACCGGGGCCCGCTACGCCAACCCGGACACGACCGCCCGGTTCGACACTGTGACGCTCAGCGATGACGGTCCTGATCGGGTGCGCATCAGTGGGGTGCGGGGCGAGCCGCCGCCGGCTGTTCTGAAGGTCTCTCTCAATAGCATCGGTGGATTTCGCAACTCCGCGACATTCGTCCTGACCGGCCTGGACATCGACGCCAAGGCCGCGTTGATTCGGCGTCAGCTCGAAGGCGGACTGACCGTCAAACCGGCTGAACTGCAATGGGATCTGGCACGGACCGATCGTGCGGATGCGGATACCGAACAGACCGCCAGCGCACTGCTGACCTGTACGGTTCGCGATCCGGACCCGGAAGCCGTCGGGCGTGGATTCTCTTCTGCCGCAGTCGAACTCGCCCTGAGCAGCTATCCCGGATTCCAGACCACCGCCCCGCCGTCCGAGGGCGCGGTCTACGGGGTGTTCACCGCCGGATACGTGCCGGCCACCGAGGTCCACCATGTCGCCATACACGCCGACGGCAGCCGGGTAGCAATTCCTCCGGCCACTGAGACACTGGACCTCGCCGACGTCGAAGCCCCGCCGATGCCCGGGCCCTCGCCCGACGGTCCGACGCGGCGAGTGCCACTGGGCACCGTCGCCGGCGCACGCAGTGGCGACAAAGGCGGCAGTGCAAACATCGGCGTCTGGGTCCGCAGCGACGCGCACTGGCGTTGGCTGGCCAATACCCTCACCGTCGAACTAATGCGAAAACTCCTGCCTGAGGCGAGGGATCTGCCGATCTCGCGCCACCTCCTACCGAGCCTGCGCGCCGTCAACTTCGTCATCGACGGCATCCTCGGTAAGGGTGTGGCGTATCAGGCCAGGTTCGATCCCCAGGCCAAGGGCCTCGGTGAGTGGCTGCGCAGCCGTCACGTCGATATCCCCGAGGAGCTTCTCCAGTGAGCCGCAAAGCCGCCCCCGCCGGTCTGACCGCCGAGTCGCTGGGATACCCGGCATGACGGCACTGCGCACTGCTGTCGACCCGTCCTGCGCGGCCCATGTCGAGGCCGCGCGGGCGATGACCACAAAGCTCGCAGAGCTCGATACGGAACTAGCCAAGGCGCTGGCCGGCGGCGGGCCGAAATACCGTGAGCGCCATCATGCCCGCGGCAAGCTGACCGCGCGCGAACGCATCGAGTTCCTGGTCGATGAGGACTCGCCATTCCTGGAACTGTGTGCGCTGGCCGCCTACGGCACCGACTTCCATGTCGGTGCCAGTGTGGTGACCGGGATCGGCGTGGTCGAGGGCACCGAGTGCATGTTGGTTGCCCACGACCCGACCGTCAAGGGCGGAACCTCCAATCCCTGGACACTCAAAAAGGTGTTACGCGCCAACCAGATCGCGCGGGAGAACCGGCTTCCGGTGATCTCACTGGTGGAGTCCGGCGGGGCTGACCTGCCCACCCAGAAAGAGATCTTCATCCCGGGCGGGCAGATGTTCCGGGACCTCACCCGACTGTCGGCTGCCGGCATTCCGACCATTGCGCTGGTGTTCGGCAACTCCACCGCCGGTGGCGCCTACATCCCTGGCATGTCGGATTACGTGGTGATGATCAAGGAACGCTCCAAGGTGTTCCTGGCCGGTCCGCCACTGGTGAAGATGGCCACCGGTGAGGAGTCCGACGACGAGTCGCTGGGCGGGGCCGAAATGCACGCGCGCACTTCGGGATTAGCCGATTACTTCGCTGCCGATGAACTCGATGCCATCCGCATCGGCCGCTGCATCGTGTCCCGGCTGAACTGGATCAAGAAAGGACCCTCGCCGCATCCGGCCGTCGAACCGATAGCCGATCCGGACGAGTTGCTGGGAATCGTTCCGTCGGACCTACGCTTCCCATTCGACCCCAGGGAGGTAATCGGCCGCGTCGTTGACGGCTCCGACTTCGACGAGTTCAAACCGCTCTACGGGGCTTCGCTGGTAACCGGGTGGGCCCGTCTGCACGGTTACCCGCTGGGCATACTTGCCAACGCCCGCGGCGTGCTCTTCAGCGAGGAGTCGCAAAAGGCGACCCAGTTCATCCAACTGGCCAACCAGTCGAACACCCCACTGTTGTTCCTGCACAACACCACCGGCTACATGGTCGGTAAAGCCTATGAGGAAGGCGGCATGATCAAGCACGGCGCGATGATGATCAACGCCGTATCCAACTCAACCGTTCCGCACATCTCGTTGCTGATCGGCGCTTCCTACGGCGCCGGCCACTACGGTATGTGCGGACGCGCCTATGACCCGCGGTTCCTCTTCGCCTGGCCCAGTGCGAAGTCGGCGGTGATGGGCGGGGCACAGTTGGCCGGGGTGCTGTCGATCGTCAACCGGGCCGCCACCGAGGCGCGCGGGCAGCAGGTCGACGAGGCCGCCGACACGGCGCTGCGCGCCGCCGTCGAAGCGCAGATCGAGGCGGAGTCGCTGCCGATGTTCCTATCCGGCCGGCTCTACGACGACGGGGTGATCGATCCCCGGGATACCCGGACCATACTTGGAATATGCCTGTCCGCCATCGCAAATGGCCCGATCGAGGGGACGTCGAAGTTCGGCGTCTTCCGGATGTAGCGATGAGCGCTTGCGCGAAGAGCAGAAGGTAGCGATGAGCGCTTGCGCGAAGAGCAGAAGGCAGCGATGAGCGCTTGCGCGAAGAGCAGAAGGCAGCGATGAGCGCTTGCGCGATGAGCAGAAGGTAGGGCCGCATGTCCATTACCCGCGTCCTGGTGGCCAATCGCGGCGAGATCGCCCGCCGGGTATTCGCCACCTGCCGTCGGCTGGGCATCGGCACCGTCGCCGTCTACACCGACCCCGATGCGCATTCCCCGCATGCGGCCGAGGCCGATGCCCGCGTTCGCATCGACAGCTATCTCGATGCGGCCGAACTCGTCGAAGCAGCCCGCTCGGCCGGTGCAGACGCCGTGCACCCGGGCTACGGATTCCTCTCTGAGAACGCAGGGTTCGCGACAGCGGTAATCGACGCGGGCCTTACCTGGGTTGGACCGCCGGTAGCGGCGGTCACCGCGATGGGCTCCAAAATCGAGGCCAAGAAGATCATGGCGGCCGCAGGGGTGCCGGTGCTCGCCGAACTTGACCCGGAGTCGGTCACCCAATCCGAGTTGCCGGTGCTGGTCAAGGCCTCCGCGGGTGGTGGGGGACGCGGTATGCGGGTGGTCAATGACCTCGCCGACCTACCGGCACAGATTCAAGCCGCCCGGCGCGAGGCCACATCGGCGTTCGGCGATCCGACTGTCTTCTGCGAGCGCTACCTGCCGATGGGGCATCACGTCGAGGTTCAGGTGATGGCCGACCAGCACGGCACCGTCTGGGCGGTGGGCGAGCGAGAGTGCTCCATCCAGCGTCGCCACCAGAAGATCATCGAAGAAGCGCCCTCACCGCTCGTCGAGCGCATCCCGGGTATGCGAGAGCGGCTGTTCGAGGCGGCGCGGCTTGCTGCCACCGCGATCGGTTACACCGGAGCAGGCACCGCGGAGTTCCTCGCCGACGGTGCCGGCGACTTCTTCTTCCTGGAGATGAACACCCGATTGCAGGTCGAGCATCCGGTCACCGAACTGACGACCGGACTCGACCTGGTGGAGTTGCAACTGGCCGTTGCCGACGGTGAGCGACTACCCACCGAGCCACCCGGTGCCGCCGGGCACGCCATCGAAGCCCGGCTCTACGCCGAAGACCCGGCCACCGGGTGGCAGCCACAGGCCGGAACCGTCTACCACTTCGACGTGCCCGGTACCACAACACAATTCGGGCTACTGGCCCGGACCGGCATCCGGCTGGATTCCGGAATCACCGACGGCTCGGTGGTGTCCGTTCATTACGACCCGATGCTGGCCAAGGTCATCTCGTTCGCGCCGACCCGATCCCGGGCTGCAGCGGTTCTGGCCGACTCGCTGGCCCGCACCCGGCTACACGGTCTGCGCACCAATCGCGATCTGCTGGTCAACGTTCTGCGCCACCCGGCGTTCCTAGCCGGCACAACCGACACCGCGTTCTTCGACACCCACGGTGTGGCCGATTTGGCGCGACCGTTGGCCGACGGCCACGCGGTGCGACTTGCGGCGGTGGCCGCTGCCTTGGCTGACGCGGCGCGCAATCGCCACGCCGCCCGAGTGCTGGCCAGACTGCCAACCGGCTGGCGCAATGTGGTCTCGGGCCACCAGCGCAAGACCTTCCGCGATCCCAACGGCGCGGAGCACCGGGTGTGCTATCGGTTCACTCGCGCCGGGCTGGATCTGCCCGATGATCCTGGCGTCGGCCTGATCTCGGCGACCCCTGATGAAGTCGTGCTCAACGACGCCGGTGTGTCCAGTGCTTTCGCAGTCGCCCGGTACGGCAACCAGCTCTACATCGACTCACCGTTGGGCGCTGTCGCGTTCACCGCGGTGCCCCGATTCCCCGAGCCCGCCGTGCTGGTGGAGCGGGGATCACTGCTGGCGCCGATGCCCGGATCGGTGATCCGACTGGGTGCCGAGTTGGGCGACACCGTCGCTGCCGACCAGCCGCTGGTGTGGCTGGAGGCGATGAAGATGGAGCACATCATCACCGCCCCTGCCGGCGGTGTGCTCACTCAACTCAACGTCGCCGTCGGCCAGCAGGTCGAAGTGGGAGCGGTCTTGGCCCGAGTAGAAACTCCAGAATGAAATCCGCAATCGCCCAGACCTCACTGGGCCTCCCGAGGGCGCGCTGACATGACTGAATCCCTGGTTCGTTTCGCTACCGACGGTGCGGCAGTCCGGCTGACATTGGACTCGCCACACAACCGCAACGCGCTGTCGTCGGCTCTGGTGGGGCAGTTGCGCTCCGGCCTGACCCGCGCGGCGGATGATCCGGCGGTGCGGGCAGTAGTACTGGACCACACCGGCGGAACCTTCTGCGCCGGCGCCGACCTCTCCGAAGCGACGACCGGTGACCCGAAGCAGGCCGCCACCGAGCGCGCGAACGCACTGGCGGCGCTGCTGCGAGCGATAGTTGAGTGCCCCGTACCGGTGATCGCCGCGATCGACGGCCACGTGCGGGCTGGCGGAATGGGTCTGGTCGGAGCCTGTGATATCGCGATCGCCGGCCCGGGGAGCACCTTTGCACTGACCGAAGCGCGCCTCGGAGTGGCGCCAGCCATCATCTCGCTGACCCTGCTTCCCAAACTGACTCCGCGAGCGGCCGCCCGGTACTACCTGACTGGTGAGACCTTCAGCGCACAGCGCGCTGCCGAGATCGGTCTGGTGACTGCGGCGGCCGAGGATGTCGCCAGTGCCGTCGATGCGGTGACCGCCGAGTTGGCCAAGGCCTCACCGCAGGGGTTGGCCGCATCCAAGGCGCTGACGACTGCGGCCTTACTGGCCGGTTTCGACCGCGATGCGCAGCGACTGGCCGAGGATTCGGCGCGGTTGTTCGTCTCCGAGGAGGCGCGCGAGGGAATGCTCGCGTTCCTCGAAAAGCGGCCCCCGCGCTGGGCGCCCCCGTTGTGACGGTTCGGTGAATGGACTTTCGCGCGGGTGTTGACGGGTCGTACGCTCAGGGTGTTATGAGCAACCCGACGCCGCGCGACACCTCGCCGCGCACCTCCGACGATGACCGGATTCAGGTCGCCCAGTTGCTCTCCGAGGCCGCCGCGCGCGGCCGGTTGACCCTCGATGAGTACGAGGGGCGGCTGGCGAAGGCCTACGGCGCCGCCAGCTACGAGGAACTGGAACGGCTCACCGACGACCTGCCCGAGGCGATGGAGTATCGACGTCGGAAGAGTCGCCCGGCACCGTCGACCATGCTGATGGCGATCCTCAGTGGATTTGAGCGCCGTGGACGCTGGAACGTCCCCGGCCGGATGACGACGTTCACTCTCTTCGGTGGCGGCGTGGTGGACCTGCGCTACGCCGACTTCACCTCTCCCGACGTCGAGATCCACGCCTATTCGATCCTGGGCGGGCAGACCATTCTGCTGCCACCGGAAGTCAATGTGGAAGTGCATGGAGTCGGGGTGATGGGCGGCTTCGACAACAATGTCGACGGCGGGGGTATCCCGGGTGCGCCGACGATCACCATTCGCGGCTTCTCGCTATGGGGCGGGGTCGGCATCAAGCGCCGCAAGCGCAATTCTTCCGAAACTGTCTGATAGATAACAACTTCGGCCCCCTCCTGGCTGGGAGGGGGCCGAAGTTGTTCTGCGTGTCGCTACTCGCTGCCGCTGTTGCTCGCACCGGCGTCAGCCGCGGCCCTCGCGCCACCGAGGGCGGACGTGATCTTCTTGGCCACCCGCTGCGCCGCGGCGCGCACCGGCCGCTTGCCGACCTTGGACGCAGCCCCGGCCAGCTTGGTGGCAACCGGGGTGGAGTCAGCTGTGCTGTATAACTCCATGATGTCCGACGGGCTGTCGACCGTCACCGTGGTCTCGGTCGGGGTCTCGGTCGGGGTCTCGGCCGGCGTCGTGTCCGAAACCGGATCGGTCGAGGTGCTCTCGCCAGATCCCGAGGATACCGGGGTCACGTCCTCACCTGTTTCGCCCGGTGTGGTGTCGCCCGCCTCGGGTGCCCCAACCTCGGCCTCGGCCGAGTCGGAAGTGTCCGAAACGGAGTCGGCGGCTGCCGACGTGACGGCCTCCACCGTGCCAACAACCGAGGCGGTGGCCTTGGGTGCGGCGGCCCGCGAGGAAGCGGCGGCGGCTACCGAAGCGGTCGGCAACGGTTCCACTCCGGTAATCAGATTGCCCCAGTACTGCAGGATCCCGGACAAGCCCTCCTGGTAGGGCACCCCGCCGGGTGTCACCAGCTGGCCGAGGTAGGCGTAGAGGCTGTTCGACACGAACCCGCCCACCAGGGGAACCGTGCTCACCGCACCGGCGATGGCGGTCAATGCACTCACGTAAATGATGGTGAGGTCATAAGGCCCGTAGAAAATCGCTGAAATCACCGGCTGCAGTGCCGGGTAGGCCTGACCGATGGTGGACTGCAGGAGGTACTGGGTCGAGGCGCTGAAGCCGGCCAAGGTGTCTTCAATAGAGAAGATCGAGCCGCTGCCGAGCGCGGTGAAGTACTGCGG
>NZ_JAEMSG010000017.1 GCF_016462945.1 Mycolicibacterium sp.
GGAACTCGCCCTGACCGGTGATCCGCTGCCCGCCGAGCGGGCCCACGAACTCGGTTTGGTCAATGTGCTGGCGGAGCCGGGGCACGCGCTGGAGGCGGCGATCGAACTGGCCGAGCGGATCACCGTCAACGGGCCGTTGGCCGTCGCCGCGACCAAGCGGGTGATCGTGGAGTCGCGCAGTTGGAGCCCGGAGGATCAGTGGCGCGAACAGGCCACGATCATCATGCCGGTGTTCTCCTCGAAGGACGCCAAGGAAGGTGCGGTCGCCTTCGCCGAGAAGCGGCCGCCGAACTGGACGGGAAGCTAGGTTCCTGAGCCGGACGCGCTGCCGATGATCATGTCCCATGGATCATCGGCGGCCAGCGCGAGCCGGCCCAGTCGGCGTGCGTAGTGCGCGGTATCGCCGAACTCGCCGATCCAACTGCGCGCCCGCTGCGTCACTAACCACAGCCGGTGCTCGATCGTCACGCCGATAGCGGCGTGCAATTGGTGGGCGGAGGTAACCACCGCGGGCACGACGCGACCGAGAGTCACTTTGGCGACCGTGACCGCGTAGTCGGTCTGCGGGCTGTTGAAGCCGTGGTCGGCGGCGGCGACGACGGCGAGGTTGGCCGCGGCTCTGGCTCGCTCCACGTCGCCGGCCATCGCCGCCAGCGAGTGCTGCACCACCTGAAACGCACTGAGCGGGCGGCCGAACTGCTCGCGTTCACGGGTGTGGGCCACCGAGAATTCGACGGCGGCGTCCAGTGTGCCGATGACCTGCATGCAGCGCGCCCAGGCGCCGCGCCGCGTCAACTCCGCCGCTGCACCCTCGACAGTGACGAATGCACCTGACGGCGCGGTCACGACGTCGCGGGGCTCGCCACCGCCGTTGTGCCCCTTGGTGATTGACAGATCCGCCGGATCGCAGACCGCGACCCGAAGTCCGTCCCCGTCCGGCAATGCCAGTACGACGGCGGCCGCATCGGAGGCATACGGAACCGCGTCAAGTGTGGTGGCGATCGTCAGCGGCCCGGTCTCCGGCACTTCGAGTCCGGCACGGCCGGCGATCCAACAAGCCAGCACATCGGTTTCAGCCAACGGCACGCTCACGGCATGCCGCGCCAGTGCACGCAGCACCACCGCAACCTCGGCGGGACCACCGCCGGAGTCGCGGGTGCTGTCCAACCGGGTGAGCCCGGCCTCCTCGAGATGTCCCCACGCGATGCGATCGAAGGAATCCGGCAGACCGCGCTGACCGATGCGGGACTCGAAGGACCGCGCCCCGATGTCGTCCACGAGGGCGCGAAGGTCGGTGAGATCGTCAGCGGCGCTGCCGAAAACGCCGCCACTCAAGACCGTCATCGGACTCCCATGCCTTTGGCCACCATGCCGCGCAGCACCTCGTTGGTTCCGCCGCGCAGCGTGAACATGGGCGCATGCAGGCCGGCCACCTCCACCAGATCCGCCACCGCCGCGCGGCCTGGCGAATCGGCATCGACGTAGCTGAGCAGATCGGCGGCCAGTTGCACCGATTCCTGTTCGAAGCGGGTGCCGAGGTCCTTGACCAGAGCGGCCTCATTGACCTGCGGGCGCCCGTCGGCCAATGCCCGTGCCACCGACACCGAGAGTTGTCGCAGTGAAATGAGCTGTGCCAGAAGGTCTCCCACGGCCGCTGCGGTGTGATCATCGACCTCGGGTTGGTCGGCCAGCACCCGGACCAGTGCGGTGATCATCGGCGCGGTGCTCAGGATCCGTTCGGGTCCGCTGCGCTCGAAGGACAATTCGGCTGTCACCTGCCGCCAGCCGTCGCCTTCGGTGCCCAGGAGGTTGGTGTCGTCGATGAAGACCTCGTCGAAGGCGATCTCGTTGAAGTGGTGCTCCCCGGTGAGCAGCACGATAGGGCTGATCTCGAGGCCGGGGGAGTCGGTGGGCACGATGAACTGGCTGAAGCCGGCGTGCCGGTGCGCGGAATCCATCGGGCTGGTTCGGGCCAGCACCACCACCTGGTGGGCGAGGTGCGCCCCGCTGGTCCACACCTTCTTCCCGGAGAGGATCCAGCCGCCGTCGGTGCGGACCGCCTTCATCGCGGCAGCTGCCAGATCCGAGCCGGCCTGCGGCTCACTCATCCCGATCGCCGAAAAGTACCGTCCCGCAGCGATTTTCGGCAGGATCCGCTGGCGCTGCTCCTCGGTACCGTAGGACAGCAGACCCGGACCGACCTGACGGTCGGCGATCCAGTGTGCGGCTACCGGCGCACCGGCGGCAAGAAGTTCCTCGGTCACCACGTAGCGATGTAAATGGCCCAGCCCGTGCCCGCCGTACTCGGCCGGAATGGTCAGGCCCAAAAAGCCGGCGTCGCCCAATCGGGCGCTGAAGGGTTCGTCCCATTTGGACAGCCAGGCGTCCACCGCAGGCTGCCAGCCGAACTCGGCGCGATCAGCGGCCAGGAATCCCCGGAGTGCGCCGCGCAGGGTCGCCAACTCGAGCTCGTTCGCGCACAGGGCGGCGAAGTCGTCAGCCATATCGCCTACCGATAGCCGGTGACGCGGGCGATGACGGAGGTCTTCCCGTCGTCGCCGACGGCCCGGGAGTCAGCGATGGCCGACGTGCGGCCGATCCGCAGTGCCGTTCCCTCATAGACAGATTGTGCACCGGCTACGAACGGCCGCAGGAAGTTGATCCGAATTGAGGCGGTGCGGAAGGGCTGGGCCTGGTCGTGGTTGATGGCTGCGGCGGCCACCAGTTCCAGACCGGCGCTGCTGACACCGCCGTGGACGATCCCGATCAGATTGTTGATCATCGGATCCGGCTGCTGATGCAATCGGTAGGTACCGTCCTCGACCGCCATCGGGTGTACCGCCATTAGTTCTGCCAGTGACGTCGTGGGTGTGCGTTCCAGTGGGTCATCACCGCGCCGCAGTGGTTCGTCCGGTCCGCCGGCCAACGGCATCGTCCGCACGGTTCCTCCGCCGATGATGGTGCCGCAGTGGGTGAGCGTGCATACCGCGAGCAGGGTGGCGCCGCCGGGGCCGAGCGGCCGGGCGCTGGCCACCACCGGCTCATCGGGGGCGGCGAGGATGCTGTCGATGGCGCCCGGACTCATCTCCACTGCCAGTTCACTCGACACCGTCCACTGCCCCCGGCCGCAGCGGTCGTAGTTGACCCGGCCCGCGACGTCATCGACGAGCACGGCCAGACCGGCCACGGTCGGCAGCCCGGTGAACGGGTTGCACATCCCGCCGATGGGCATGGCACCCACCACGGCGAATTGCGACAGGTCGCGCTTAAGTGTGGTGATGGCGAAGCGGCGGATCACACTGATCGGGGTTTCGGGGTCCACCCCGCCACCCTGGGCCGGTGCGACGATCACCGTCAGGCGGACGGAAAAAGAAGTGCGGGCCGCAACGGGAATCCTCGCTCACCGATACCGAACAACTCGCGGCGCTTGCCGGGTAGCCGGCGGGTGATGGTGCGGCCGGCGACGGTGATCTCAATCAGCCACATGGTCGTCTCCTCACAGCCAGATCGACGATCCGAACTCACTGTCGAAGATATAGTTAGACACACTTTGTATGCAAGCGGCGACACGCCGCGACCCCTGGTCACCGATCGATGACGACGGTCTGACCTCGGGTTGGAGCGCTAGTCGCACCCTCCGCTATGGCAAATGTCATAGCGGGGTTGGACCGCGGAGGTCACTAGCTGGCGGCGACGACCTCGCGGTCGGAATGCAGGAACTTGAACGTGACGGCTGCAGCGACACCTGCCGTCAGTTCGGCGACCAGATAGATCCAAAAGTTGCCCCAGGCGAAGATGTTCATCAAGGTTGCGCCGATGGCGACCGCCGGGTTGAACGCCCCACCGCTGACACCGCCCACCGCGAATGCTCCCGCCAGCACCGTGAAACCGATCGCGAACCCGAAGTAGGAGTTGCCCTCGGTCTCTCTCGCCGTTGCCACATTGAGCACCACATACACCAGGGCAAAGGTGAACAGGAACTCGGCCAGCAGCGCCGGGCCGGTATTGAGGGTGGCGAGCCGCGGGCTGGGCGGCATCGCCGGCTTGAGGGCTGTGACCGCCAGCCAGGCCAGAACGGCGCCAATGATCTGGGCCACCCAGTAGCCCGCTGCGGAGGCGATATCGATCTTGCCCCGCAACAGGATGCCCAGCGTGACTGCCGGGTTGTAATGGGCGCCGGAAATATGTCCACCAGCGAACACCATCACCGCGAGCACGCTGCCGATCGCCAGTGGAACGAGGGCGGGAACGCCGGGGTCGGGCGTCATGTCCTGCATGTACTCGGACGGGTTGATCACCGTCATACCGATGGTGAAGACCAGAAAGAAGGTACCGATTAACTCGGTGACCAGAGCCCTGACGTTAACCACGGAATCACTCCTCAGTTTTCGGTGGCGTCGAGGGCCGGCGCCATAGGCAAGGCGCCTCCTAAACCTGGCGAGCTGCTAAGCCGACGCTAACAAGTTTCGCGGTGACCGAGGGGAAATTCGACGGCTCTATCCTGTGAACGTCAGGTGTGGCAGACCCGAGAAGAAGGCGGCATCCCATGAAGCTCATCACCTCCATCGACGATGCGGTGGCGACAGTCGGCTCCGAACTCGGCGTCAGCGATTGGCTGGAGATCGACCAGCAGCGCATCAACGACTTCGCCGATGTCACCGGGGATCACCAGTGGATCCACATCGATGTCGCCCGTGCCAAGGCCGAGAGTCCCTACGGCGCCCCGATCGCGCACGGATTCCTCACGCTCTCGCTGATTCCCGCGTTGAGTAGGGACAACTTCCGCGTCGAGAACGCCACGTTGGTCATCAACTACGGGCTCAACAAAGTCCGGTTCCTGTCCGCGGTGCCGGTGGACAGCCGCATCCGGGTGCGCTCGGAGTTGGCCGACGCCGTCGCCAAGGACGAAAGCACCGTCGACCTGACCGTGCGGCACACCATCGAGATCGACGGCGTGGAGAAACCCGCGGCGGTCGCCGAGATGATCGCCCGGGTGCTCTTCTAGACCGCGCGGTTCGGCATCGTCACGCTGACGTCCGAGATATTCATCAGCCCGAACGAGGTGAAGTTCTCGAATGCCGTCGCCGAACTGGTGATCTGCACGGTGAGGGTGCTCGGGGCCGCGCTTGCGTTGGTGTAGACGATGTCCGACAGGTCCATGGTCAGCGTGTGCTGCCTGCCGTCCAACATCACCGGCACCGGGGTCACGACATTGCCGAGTACCCGGCCGGTGCTGTCGTCGACGACTTGCGCGAACACCGCCCGGGTGGTGCCCAGTCCCCGGTAGGTGATGCTCACCGCAGGCGCGCCGACAACCTGGGTGCCCGCCCCCACCGTGACCGGCACGTTGATCGCGTTGCGCGCCACGGATCCCCCGCCGAGCGAGTAGGGCAGGGCGAAGAAACTGTTCGAGCCGCCGACGACCGGAACGACAGGGAGCAGACCTCCGGCCGAGGTGGCGGTGATGTCCGGGCGGTTGTTGAACCCGAACTGGTTCGGCAGCGTGTCCGAGAAGTAATAGCCGCCGAGCTGGTCGAACCACGCGAAGTTGGGGATGTCATCTGCGGGCGTGCCCGCGCGCTTGACGTACTGGGCCAGCCAGGCAAGGGTGTCACCCACCAGCGTCGCCTCCTGATCGGGATTGATGGGGTCCAGACACACGCCATGGCCGCCGCAGAACCAAAGCACCTTGACCGTGGTGCCGAGGCCGTTGCCGAGAATGGTGTCCGCGTTGTCCAGTGTCTGCCGGAGCGGGAACAGGGACTCTTGGATACCCTGGCTCAGCAGCGTCGGGGCCCGCATCGTGTTCAGCAGCGCGGTCGGACCGCTACTGGCCAACGCCGCCTGCGCGGTCTCGGAGATCCGGCCGAACAGGTTGCCGGTGAGAACCGCGCGGGGGACCAGGCTATTGACCCGGGCGCCGGTGAAAACCAACACCAGGTACAGCACTGACCCGTAGGACGTCTTCCAGGTGTTGTCGGGGTAGAGCGAGGCGTTCAGCGAGTTCCAGGTGTTTTCGGGCGTGATGGCGTCGATGCGCGGATCGGTGGCGGCGGCCACCAGCTGGATGCCGCCACCGTAGGAGGTTCCCACCATGCCGACCGCCGGGTCGTTGGGGCTGTCGAGTGTCGCAGGCGTTTCAGCGGCGATGAAGTCGATCACCGCGGACATGTCACGACCTTCGAAGAATGGGTTGTCCAGTTGCATGATGCCCCCGGAGTTCCGCACGCCGCGTGGGGTCGCGCTCACCACGTTATAGCCGTTGTCGCGCAACACCCCGACAGACGGAAGGTCGTATTCCGCTCCTTCTATCTCGAAAACGCGGGTCGTGTACGGATCGGAATATGCCCCCCCACCCAGGCCCGACATAGTGATGGCCGTCGGTGCGGTGGCCCCGGCACTGAGACCGACCGTCGGGAAGAAGTTGGTGCTGATTCCGACGCCGTCGAATGAGGTGACCATGTAGGTGTAGGCCACCGGGGTGTCGGACGGTGCCAGGGACGCGACGTCGACGTTGATCTGGGCCACCACTGACGCGCCGATGAGGGGTGCGAGGAGGTCACCGATCAGGGGCAGTGTCTGAAGCAGGTTGATGACGGGTGCCGCCACCAACCCGATCAGCGGAATGCCGGTCAACAATGAGTCGAGGGTGGTGACTTCACTGACCCGCACACTGAAGGTCTGGATGCCCTTAGCGCCGCCGTCCAGCCAGTTGGCGTAGGGCAGGATCGTGAAACTCTGCGGGTCAGTTGTCAGTGGGACTGTCGGGGGGCTGACCGGCACCGTGCCCAGGCTGATCTTGCCGCCGCTTTCGCCCAGCGTGGAGTCGAACCCGGCGGCCTCACCGAGGGCGGTGTAGGTCATCGTCAAACCGCGCGAACTTACGGCCTGCAGGTAGCCCTGGATGATTCCGTCGACGATGGTCACTGTTGGGTTGACGGTGAGGCCGCCGCTTGTCACCGTCGCCGACTCCGGACCCACGACCGCCAGCGCCGCGGCGCGGCGGGCCACACCAGCCGCGGGCGCGGTGAACGACTTGGCGCTCACTTCAGGTGACGCGGTGCGCGCCCGATCGCTGCTCCGAGTGGCCGCACCCCGGCCGGCGCCGGGGTTCGCTCGGCGAGCTGAGGGCTGGCTCCCAGCGGCTGGGGAGGATGGGGATGCCGGGGAGTCGGCGGAATCGGCGCCCCGCGCACCGCTATCGGAGGTGTCCGCCGAGGCCACTGCACCGGTGGAGAATATGGCCGCGCCCACCCCGAGGGCCACCGCCAACCCGCCGACCCGACCGACAAAACGTGCTGCGCCCACGTTCCCTCCAACCCTCCAAGAATTTCCAGCCCGCGGGTCACTTCAGGATAGGGGCCCGGACCGCTGCGGGGAATCATCCCCCGCGAGCAGACGCAAAGTCGCACTCGCGGGGTGCGTTCTATGCGAGTTTGCGTCTGCTCGCGCGGGTGGGGCAAGCCGGTGCGGCAAGCCGGTGCGGCAAGCCGGTGCGGCAAGCGGGTGGGTGTCAGAGCTCCGGCGTGTAGCCGAACGGCAGCAGCACGCTCTTGAGTTCGACGTAGGCGTCGATTCCCTCCGGCCCGTTCTCGCGACCGATCCCGGAATTCTTGTAGCCACCGAAGGGTGCACCCGGATCGAAGGCGTACATATTCACCGCGTAGGTGCCGGTGCGGATTCGCGAGGCGATCTTCATCGCCTTGTCGTTATCGGTCGTCCACACGCTGCCGGCCAGGCCGTAGGCCGAGTCGTTGGCGATGCGAATCGCGTCCTCCTCGGTGTCGTAGGGGATCACCGACAGCACCGGCCCGAAGATCTCCTCCTGAGCGATGGTCATGGAGTTGTCGACATCGGCGAAGACCGTCGGCGACACGAAGTAGCCACTGTCGAGGCCCTCGGGACGCCCGCCGCCGGTGACCAGTCGCGCGCCCTCCTCCTGACCCTTCTTGATATAGCCCTCAACGCGCTCGCGCTGCTTCTCGGTGATCAGCGGCCCGATGAAAGCACCCGGATCATCGGGCAGGCCCACCGGCATCGCCGCCACCGCCGCACCGAGCTTGGTGACGATCTCCTCGTAGCGTGACCGCGGCGCCAGGATCCGGGTCTGCGCCACGCAGGCCTGCCCGGAGTTCATCAAGCCGGCGAACAGCAGCATCGGCAGGGTGGAGTCGATATCGGCGTCCTCGAGGATGATCGCCGCCGACTTGCCGCCCAACTCCAGCGTGCACGGCTTGAGTTTTTCGGCTGCCAGCTTGCCGACCTCTTTGCCGACCGCGGAACTGCCGGTGAAGGTGTACTTGTCCACCAGGGGATTGGCGGTCAGCGCTCGTCCGGTCTCGGCCCCACCGGGCACTACCGACAGCACGCCCTCGGGAAGCCCGGCCTCGGCGAACACCTCCGCGAGCGCGTTGACGCTCAGCGGGGTTTCAGCGGCGGGCTTGAGCACCATGGTGCAGCCCGCGAGCAGGGCCGGGCCGAGCTTGTTGCACGCTAGGAACAGCGGAACGTTCCAGGCCGCCACCGCGCCGACGACACCGATCGGCTCACGCAGAACCAATGTCTGGCCATAGATTCCGTCGCGGATGTCAGACCAGGTGAACTTGTCCGCGGCGCTTGCGTAGTACTGCAGCCCCGAGAGTGCCGCCCCGTACTGCATCATGTCGACGATCATCTGTGGTTGGCCGGTCTCGGCCTTGAGCAGAAACTTGAACAGGTCGTCGCGGTCCTCGATCAGTTTCACCGCGTTGCTGATTACCGCCTGACGTTCCTGCGGTGTCATCCGCGGCCACGGGCCCTCATCGAAAGCCTTGCGGGCGGCCGCACAGGCGGCGTCGACATCGGCGGCGGCGGCCATCGGCACCTTGCCCACGTACTCGCCGGTGGCCGGCGAATGCACCTCGATGACATCAGCGGTCGATGGCTCGACCCACTTGCCACCGATGAACAGCCTGTCGTATTCGGTCTTGTAGGCGGTCTGCGTCATGGTCGCCACAGTACCGATCAGAAGCCGCGACGAGAACCTGTTTCAGTCGGTGATTGCAGCACCAGCACCAGATTGCTCACCAGAAACTCCCGCACACCGGGCAGCGAGGTCAGCCACCACGCCCATCGCGGGTGGTAGCGGGGGAAGGCGGCCACCAGTACCCCGGTGGAGTCGGCCCAGCGCAACCCCTCGGCGGCCGAGACGGCGAACAGTGACGACCCGTAGTCGTTCTTCGGCGGATGACCGTGGCGGCGGGTGTATCGGGCGGCCGCGCGGGCACCGCCGAGGTAATGCCACAGGCCGGTTTCGTGACCACCGAACGGACCCAGCCACACCGTGTAGGACAGGATCGCCAGACCGCCGGGCCGGGTGACCCGCAGCATCTCCGCCCCCAGTTGCCAGGGTCGCGACACGTGTTCGGCCACGTTGGAGGATAGGCATACGTCCACGCTGTGGTCGGCGAACGGCAGTGCCAATCCGGACGCCCGGACGAACGTCCCCGGACCGCCGCGCACGGCATGGGCGGCGTGCATCTCGGCCGGGTCGGGTTCGACGCCGACATAGTTCCAGCCGGCCTCGGTGAAGGCGCGCGCGAAATAACCGGGGCCGCCGCCGACGTCGACGACGGTGTGGCCGCGGTGGTCCGAGGGCCGGGCGGCCTGCCACAGGTCGCCGACCATCGCCGCAGTGTCTGCGGCCAGCGCACCGTAGAAGCGGCCCGGGTCGCTTTGTTCGTACCGGAACTCTCCGAGCAACCGAGTCGATCGGGCCAGGGTCGCCCGCCGGGCGAACAGGTCGGTGACGCGCATCGACGTTCACCTTGCCAGATATAGGGTGGGTCGGATGTCTGCTCCCGTTCGCTCCGCGCTGCTGTTGTGCTGGCGCGACACCGGGCACCCCCAGGGCGGGGGCAGTGAGACCTACCTCCAGCGCATTGGCGCGCTGCTCGCCGAATCGGGCATCGACGTCACCCTGCGAACCGCCCACTACGACGGTGCGCCGCGCAGCGAGGTCATCGATCGGGTACGGATCAGCCGCGGCGG
This sequence comes from Mycolicibacterium sp., assembly GCF_016462945.1. Taxonomy (GTDB): domain Bacteria; phylum Actinomycetota; class Actinomycetes; order Mycobacteriales; family Mycobacteriaceae; genus Mycobacterium. The sequence continues at coordinate 10,030 of NZ_JAEMSG010000017.1, forward strand.
TGGGCGCTACACCGTCTACATTTGGGCCGGGTTGGCCATGGTGGCCGCGCGGATTGGGCTCGGACCGCTGCGGCACTCGCGCCCCGATGTGGTGATCGACAGCCAAAACGGCCTGCCGTTCCTGGCGCGGTTGGCTTTCGGGCGTCGGGTCGTGGTGCTGGTGCATCACTGCCACCGCGATCAATGGCCGGTTGCCGGACGATTCCTGGCCCGGTTCGGTTGGTTTGTGGAATCCCGCCTTTCGCCACTGCTGCACCGCAACAACCAGTACGTCACGGTGTCGCTGCCGTCAGCACGCGACCTCACCGATCTCGGCATCGATCCCGCCCGGGTTGCCGTCGTCCGCAATGGCCTGGATGAGGCACCGCCGGACACATTGATCGGCCAACGGTCGGTGACCCCGCGGGCGGTGGTGCTGTCTCGGCTGGTGCCGCATAAACGGATCGAGGACGCCCTCGATGCCGTCGCGGTATTGCGATCCCGGATTCCGAACCTGCACCTCGACGTTATCGGCGGCGGCTGGTGGCAGGACCGCCTGGTGCAGCATGCCGAACGATTGGGGATCTCCGATGCCGTCACCTTCCACGGCCACGTCGATGACATCACCAAACACGCTGTGATGCAACGCAGTTGGATTCATGTGCTGCCGTCGGCGAAGGAAGGTTGGGGCCTGGCGGTCATCGAGGCGGCCCAGCACGGCGTGCCGACCATCGGTTACCGATCCTCCGGTGGCCTCAACGATTCCGTCGTCGACGGGGTGACCGGACTGCTCGTCGCCGACTACGACGAACTGGTTCGGCGTCTTGAGCAACTACTGGGGGATCGGGTACTGCGTGCGGAGCTCGGCGCCAAGGCCGCGGCGCGCAGCCGGGAGTTCTCCTGGCCGCAGAGCGCGGCGGCGATGAGCAGTGTGCTGGAGACCGTTCACGCTGGCGGCCGCGTCAGCGGAGTGATTTAGGTGAACGCCGTGCGTCCCGGGCTGCTGGAGTACATCGCCTACTGCTACGGCAAGGTGCTACCGGCCGAGTACGACGACTGGGTGCGTAACGATCTCGCCGGTAAGGGTGCGCGGCGGCGCAACCTTATCCGCGTCACGATTCCGGCGGTGCTGGTCATCGCGCCGTTGTGGCTGATCCCGGCCACCCTTGGCATGCACCTGGCGATGTCGGCACTGTTGCTCATCCCGTGTGTCTACTTCGCCCACGCCCTGGACAAGATCTGGCGCGCCCACCGGCTGCGCCAGCACGGCCTCGACCCCGACCTCGTCGACGAGGCGGACCGACAGCGCGATGCCCACCTCCACGAGGATTACCGTCGGCGCCACGGTCACACTGAGGACTGAGGGCGCCGTCGCAGCGTCCTGACGCCCAGCACTGTCGCACTGAAGACGAGCATCCCTGCCCAGATCAGGTGGGCCGCCGTCACCGCATTCCGTTTCCACTGCGGTATAGCGGGACTCATACCGCCGACCCGATACAGCGTCAGATCGCCATCGGAATAGGCGACCGGCAACTGTGGCATCATCTGCGAACCGGTTTCGGTGACCACCCAGCCCACCCCGGCCGCGGCCAATGTCGCGCGGTCGGCACCGTCCGACAGCAGCCGGTGCACCTCGCGGGCATGGTCGCCTTCGCCGGCGACGGTGCGCCCGGAGACGATGAGATCGCCGGTGGACAGAACATCGGCCCGAACCCAGCGGGACAGCGGGTCCAGTATCGGCGCCGGCCCCGCCCAGCCGAATCGCCGCATGGTGTCCGACGGCAGCACCGCGACATCCTGCGGATCGGTGTTGATCCTGGCTGCGACCGCCGCCCAACCCTGCGGATAGTGCACCGGAGCGAGATTCCCCCCGACCCCCCAGGCGAGGTCGGGCAGCACTGCGATCACCGCGGCGGCGCATACCGCAGCACTGACACCCGGCCTCATCCAACGGCGCAGGGTGACTATTGCACCGGCGCCGGCCAGCGTGTAGCCCGGCATCGCACACGCCACCCATTTCTGACCGTCGCGCAGCACGGCCAATCCAGGCACCCCGTCGACGACCGCACGTGACAGCGCCAGGCCTGGCCCGGTGGCCATCGCCGCCACCACCAGCACGCTCACCGCCGCCAGAATCAGCAGCGGCTTTGCCGCCGGGCAGCGCAGCAGTGCGGGGATCCCGCATGCCACCACCGCCAGCAGCACCACGGTCGCCACCGACGCCACTACCGTTGTCCGGGAATGCGGTGCCGCCTCGGCGTTCCAGATGCCACCCAGGCCGGCCAGGCTGCCGAGGGTGCCCAGACCCGGTTCGGCCCGGGCTGCGAACGGCGCCAACCCCGCGGACTGGGATCCGCCCAATGCGCTGCCCAGCGCCGAGGTTGTCAGCCACGGCAGGGCCGCCAGCACGGCGACGACCACTATCGCAGCGCCACAACGTATCCGGCCGACGCCGTCCCCGGGAACCGCCAGGCACACCAGTGCAACGGTGGCCGCCAGCATCACCCCGGTCGGGGTGAGTCCGGCCAGCGCGATCCAGAACACGACCGCCGCCCATGCCGAACGGTCGGCCGGCCCGGTTCGCAGACGCACCACGGCCGCTGCCACCCACGGCAGAACGCCGTAGGCCAGCAACAGGCTCCAGTGGCCTTGTAATAGGCGTTCGGCGACATAGGGATTCCAGATGGCCACCGTCGCGGCGACCAATTGGCCGGGCACGCCGGCGTCGGGCAGCAGTTGTGCCGCCAACCGGGACGCACCCCAGCCGGCCAGGAACAGCCCGGCCATCAGCACCGCTTTGACGACCACACCACCGTCGAGGATCGCCGACAGTACGGCGACAGCGAAGTCCTGCGGTACCGCGCGCGGAGCGGATTCGCCGAGACCGATCGCCGAGTCGGACAGATAGGAACGCGGTGTCGAAACGGCGTCCCGCACCAGCAGGTACCCCGGTGTCAGCAGCGGTGCGGTCACCGCCAACGTCAGTGCCAAGGCGTAGCCCGACGGCACCCATCGCAGTATTAAGCGGTGCGCCACGGTCATCGACGTCACCGCTGCGCGGGTGGTTGCTCCGGTCGCCGGGTGGGGATCTTCTCGGTCGGCGCCTGCGCGGCGGCCATGGGACCGGTCTCGTCCTTACCGAAGATTCCCAGTTCGATATCGTCCTCGCCGGGTCCGGCCAGTGCCGACTCGACTCGCACGCTGAACCACGCCAGCAGGCCCGCGCCCACCAGGGCCACCAGACCCGCGGCGGTGAAACTGATCGGCAGGATGCGCGACCACAGCGCCACCCGGTCACGCTCATCGCGAGCCGCGGCCACCTGTGACTCGACGGTCTGTTCGGTGGACGTCACCGTGTAGTCGGCCAGTGCCATCTCGGGGTTCAGCGGATCTCGCGCGTAGTAATGATTGGCGTGCTCCTGCTCCTTGACCACGACTCCGGTTACCGGGTCGACCCAGAACGTGCGCTGGGCGGCGTAGAACCGGGTCATGGTGATCGGCTCGTAGGGGTCGCCCGGTAAGCCCCACAGTTCAGCCCGCGCAGTGACCTCTCCGTCTTCGTTCCTGTCGTATAGCGAGGCGTACTTGATCGGGTCGACGAGCTTTCCGTCGGCGTCATAGCCCACGTTCTGGGTGAACCGGTAGGTCGTCAGCCCGTTCACATCGTCCTCGCCGTCGTAATTGGCGTCGAAGGGCTTCTGTGCGATCGCATCGAAGAAGGAATATGACTTCTTCTCTGTGTTGAACGGGAACCGGTAGGCCAGGCCCTCATGTGGCAGGGCGATATTGGTCGACGGCTTATCGTCGTCGAAGGTCCGCGGCTTCTGCACCGAGCCGCCCGGACGCTCGTCGTCGGACACCGCCTGCGCGGTCCTGCGGTTCAGTGTCACGGTGTCGACCATGGCCAGCAGCAGTCCGTTCTCCTGCTGCCTGTCGGTGCGCCGGACGGAGGTGCCCACCTGCAAGGTCACCACCTGGGCATTGGCGGGGGTTTCGACGGTGATCGCCTGCTGGGAGACCAGTGGGACGTTGGCGTCGATGACGAATCGTGTTGCTGACAGCGAGGCCGGATCCAGAGCCGTCCCGGTGCCGCTGCTGACGAGTGTCTCGTCGATGTCGAGCGGGATCTTCTCGATCTTGCCGGCGGTGTAGGTGGTCAGCAGTACGGCGGCGGTCAGCAGTGCGGCTCCCAGGCCCATGACGGCCAACGCCACGAGACGCAACACGCTTGCGCGGTTCACGCTGCCCCGGCCTCCTCAGTGCTGTCTTGAATAAACGGGCTGTCCTGTAAACGGAATTGACCCTAACAGCAGAAACGAGGCCCAAACCGCCCGCCGCATGGATTCTGCGCGGCCCGCTATCGCAGGCGACGCCGGCACCGGCACACTGATTGCCATGAAACCCGAGTCCGAGCAGGTCGGTGGGACCCGGAGCTTCCTGCCGGCGGTCGAGGGTCTGCGGGCCTGCGCGGCCATGGGTGTGGTGCTCACCCACGTCGCCTTCCAAACCGGCACGTCGGGCGCGGTGGTGGGCCGTTTGCTGCACCGTTTTGACCTGGCTGTCGCAGTGTTCTTCGCGCTGTCGGGCTTCCTACTGTGGCGCGGACACGCGGCGGCCGCACGCGAACTGCGCCACCGGCCCGCCACCGGGCACTATCTGCGGTCCCGGCTGGTTCGCATCATGCCGGGCTACCTGTTCGCCGTGGTGGTGATCCTGACCCTGCTCCCCGAGGCCAACCACGCCAGCCCCACCGTGTGGCTGGCCAATCTGACACTCACCCAGGTGTATGTGCCGCTGACATTGACCGCCGGACTCACCCAGATGTGGAGCCTCTCGGTGGAGGTCAGCTTCTACCTGGCCTTGCCGATCCTGGCCGCACTCGCCTACCGGCTGCCGTTGCGTGCCCGGGTACCGGTGATCGCTGCGGCGGCGGTCATCAGCCTGGGATGGGGGCTGTTGCCGATCCACACCGCCGCGGGGGTCAACTTCCTCAACTGGCCGCCGGCCTACGCGTCCTGGTTCGCGGCCGGGATGTTGCTCGCCGAATGGACCGTCAGCCCGGTCGGCTGGGCGCACAAGCTGGCCCGCAACCGGCCTGCCATCACCGCGATCGCGTTGGTGGCCTACCTGATCTCCGCATCGCCACTGGCCGGACCCAAGGATCTGGTTCCGGCCACAATCGGACAGTTCGTGGTGCGCACCTCGATGGGGGCCATCGTCGCCGGCGCGCTACTGGCCCCGCTGGTACTCGACCGTCCCGATACCCCGCATCGGATTCTGGGCAGCCCGGCCATGGTGGTTCTCGGTCGGTGGTCCTACGGCCTGTTCGTCTGGCACCTGGCGGCGCTGGTGATGGTCTTCCCGATGGTGGGAACGTTCATGTTCAACGGTGACCTGGTGGTGGTGTTCGTCCTGACCCTGGTGCTCGGATCCGCCATGGCGGCGGTCAGCTACGCGCTGATCGAATCACCGTGCCGGAATGCGTTGCGCCGCTGGGAATACCGGCGGGCGCAACCGGGCCGGGCAGACGGACGGCCGCCGGTGCCGGTGCCTCCGCTGGACAGTTCTGTCACCGACGCGCCTGAGCCTTTAGCCGCGCGATAACGTCATCGCGCCTGAGCCTTTAGCCGCGCGATAACGTCATCGCGCTTGAGCCTTTAGCCGCGCGACAACTTCATCGCGCACTGCGGTGCGGCGCGCCTTTCCGGCGTCATCGCGCAGTGGGGTGTCGACGAACTCGACGCTGCGCGGCACCTTGTATTCCGCCAGCCGCTTGGCCACGAATGCCATGACGCCGGCTTCGTCCAGTTCGTTCGCCCCGGTGTGAACCAGTGCGTGTGGAACCTGCCCGAGGTCCTCGTGCGGGATACCGACCACCAGACACGACAGCACATCTGGATGCTCGGAGAGTGCGTTCTCGATCTCAGCCGGGTAGACGTTGCGGCCGCCGACGGTGAACATATCGACCCGGCGGTCGGCCAGGTAGAGATACCCGTCGACGTCGAACCAGCCGAGGTCGCCCAGCGAGTCCCAGCCGTCACGGTTCTTGGCGGTGCTGCCGATGTAGCGGTAGGTCGGTCTGCTGCCGGGACGAGGCCGCAGGTAGATCTCGCCGATCACATCCGGCGGACAGTCGTTGCCGTCGTCGTCGAGCACCTTCATCTCTCCGGACACCACCCTGCCTACCGAACCGCGATGGCTCAGCCACTCGGTGCCACTGATGAACGTCAATGCTTGAAGTTCGGTGCCGCCGTAGAGTTCCCACACCACCTCCGGGCCGAGAATCTCGATCCAGGCTTCCTTGATATGGGGCGGGCACGGTGCGGCCAGATGCCACCACCGCCGCACCGACGACAGGTCGAAGCTGCCCGGATCGGCGCGGTAGACGGGCAGCAGCCGCTGCATGATGGTCGGTACGGTCGCCAGGTAGTCGACCCGGTACTCGGTGATCAGTCGCAGGAACTCGAGCGGGTCGAAACGCTTCATCAGCACCAGGTGCTGGCCCGTCGCCAGCGCCATGGTGGCCGAGGTGAATCCGGTGTTATGGCTCAGTGGCACCGACACCAGTTGGGTATCGGTCGGCAGGTTCCCCATCATCGCCGCCACCAGTGCGCCCTGAAAGCGGCTGTCGACGCCGGCCTCGATCAGCTTGGGGCGACCGGTGCTTCCCCCCGATGCCATCGACTTCAGCGACGGTGACACCGCCTCGGGCAATCGGGCGTCGGACAGCTCGGTGCGGGGTGTGAAGTCGACGGAGACCGAATGCACCATCCCGCGCGGGTCAGGCCGACCGACCAGCAGTGCCCGGGGCGTCAGATCCAGCAGGTCGGCGTACTCGGTGTCGGGTAGCCGCGCTGACAGCGGTTGCGGAACGGCACCGAGTTTCCAGGTTGCCACCACCGCCTGTACCCATTCGATCGAGTTGGGCAGGGCGATGGTGACGTAATCGCCCTGTCTCACGCCGAGTTCGGCATAAGCCCGGGCCAGCCGATTGGTGATCGACTCCAACTGGCCGCGGGTCACCGTGCGCCCGTCGTGCGTGACCGCCGCGGCATCGGGAGCCTCGGCGGCCAGCTGGCTCATCTGCATCCCGATCGACGCAACCGGCTCCAGGTCCGCCACTAGTAGGCGCCCCGGTGGCCGAGGATAGTGCGGGGGTTGTCCACCAGCATCGTGGTGATCTGTTCCTCGGTGACACCGCGCTGCCGCAGTGCCGGCAACACATCGTTGTGGATGTGCAGGTAATGCCAATTCGGGAGAACAACGGGCAGAGCCGCCTCCGGAAGCCAGTCGATGAAGCAGGACGCATCGTGAGCCAGGACCATCTTGTCGGCATGGCCGCGTTCACACATCTTCGCCACGGTGTCGACCCGGTCGTCGAAACTGAGGATGTTGTCCAAACCAAAGCGGTCCATGCCCAGATAGGACCCGCCTGCGATCAGTTCCGCCAGATAGTCCAGGTCGGTGGTGTCGCCGCTGTGCCCGATGATCACCCGGCCGAGGTCGACGCCCTCCTCGGCGAAGATGCGCTGCTGATCGAGGCCTCGTCGGGAATGCGCATGGGTGTGGGTGGTGATCGGCACTCCGGTCGCACGGTGCGCCTGGGCGACCGCACGCAATACCCGTTCGACACCGGGCGTGAGCCCCGGTTCGTCGGTCGCGCATTTGAGGATCGCCGCCTTCACCCCGGTGTCGGCGATGCCCTCGGTGATATCACGCACAAACATGTCGGTCATGGTCTCCGGCCCGTTGAGTGCGGTGCCGGGTCCGGTGAAGTGGAAGTACATCGGAACGTCGTTATAGGTGTAGACGCCGGTGGCCACCACGATCTGCAAGTCGGTTCGGGCGGCCACCCGCTGGATCCGGGGGATGTAGCGGCCGAGTCCAACAACGGTCGGATCGACGATGGTGTCGACGCCGATCGCCTTGAGCGCGTTGAGCTTGTCGACCGCGGCGTCCTCGCGGGCCCGGTCGTCGCCCCAGCCTTCGGGGTAATTCGCCATGATCTCCGGGGACAGTACGAACACGTGCTCGTGCATGAGCGTGACACCCAGATCGGCGATCGCGATCCGGCCCCCAACGGTTTCCACTTGGGACTGCTGCGTCATGAGACGCACCCTACGGCGAAGGGGTTGCGGTGTGATCTTTTTCGGGCAGCACCGAGGCGGCCAGCACCGAGGCGGCCAGCGCCGCGACGGCGACCAGGGCCGGCAGTTGAACCCAGGCGGAGTGGCCGATGTAGCCGTCGACCGAGCGCCACGGGTACCGCGCGAGTAGCGCTCCGGCCAGGATCAGTCCGGCCGGAGCCACGGCCAGGGTCAGCCGGTCGAGAAGATGTTGTCGGTGCCGCAATAGGTGGGCGGCGATCAGTGCCGCGCCGAATACCGCGATACCTCCCACCCCGGCGATCACCGCGCCCGCGGCCACCAACCCGATTGCGGCCGTGACGACCGGCGACCAGGGCCTCCCCGGATTCTCCGGCGACACCGGCCGGCGAGCCGGCACCACTGCGAGCAGCAGCAGCAACGGCAGTAGCGCAAGGCCGCCGATCAGTCCGGCACGGTAGGTGGAGTTTGATTCAAAGCTCACGGTGATGGTGCCCTGTGCGCCCGCCGGCACCACCCAACCCTGCTGCCAGCCGTTGACGATCACCGGTGTCAGTATGGCGCCGTCCGGCGTATGTGCGACCCAGCCGGGGTTCACACTTTCGGGTACCACCACGACCCGGGTGATCGGTGATCGTGTCACCTCGATCGTCCTGCGGTCCGATGTCCAGCCGGTGATCTGTGCGGGAGTCGTTGGCGCCGTGGCGATTTCGGCTGCCAGCGGTCCGCTGAGCTGCGCGCCGTCGACGATGAACGCCGGACCGGGACTGATCAATAACTCCTGGGTTCCGGCGCGCAGCGCGATCGGAGCCGGATCACAGGCCTGCGCCGTGACCGGATTACCCGTCAACAGCACGTCCACCGTCGTCGACACCGAGGTCTGCACGAACCGGCCCGACACAGCGATCACCGGTCCCTGGCCGCACGGTATCTCGATCGTCCGGGTGCGGTTGGATTCCGCGTCCGCGGGGGCGATCGGGTTACCGTCCGAACCCAGCGCGCTGACCTCGGCCAGGCCCGGTGGCTTGAGTTGGTCGAAACCCAGCGCGGTGCGGTCGATGATGTCATCCCAGTCCAGCAGGCTGATCCGGATGGTGTCGGTGACCCGGGGGTGCAGTGACACCGTCTGTTCTCCGGTATCGGTAGTCAGCCGACGGACCTGGGGACCGTCACCGAGGTCGACGGCGATCATCGTCGGATGGGTGGGCAGGGCTGAGGCGCTGGCCATTAGCCGCAGCCCGGATACCGCAGTGGGACTGGGCAGCGTCATCGTCAACGTCGGCGATGAGCCGCGCTGCACCACATTCTGCTGTGCCGTCCACGAGGTGCGCGGGTCACCGTCGGTGGCCGCGTAGGCAGATCCCTGGACGTCGATGAGGTCGGCATCGCCGCGCGCCCGGGTGCGGTCGGGTTGGGCGATCAGGTCCGCCAGGCGCGGCCCCTGTCTCGCGCGTACCCAGACGGTCGGGGTGACGTCGATCGGGGTGGGCACACTCAGCGTTCGGCTCAGCGTCACGGGCTCCTCCGGCGCCACCGCCATCGAGGCCGCACAGTGCACGTCGTCAGCGGCGTCGGCACAACCGTCGCGGCCGAGCAGTTCCGATCCCAAGTCCCAGGCCGCCACCTCGGATCCTCTGGGCGGTGCCGGTACGACGACGGTGTGGCGAAGGTCGACCGGATGGGCGAATCCGGATGCGTCGTACTGGGTCACCGAGAGTTCGGTGATGCCGAACTGCACGCCGGAGGACCCGTCATCGGTGCCCACCGCCGTGATCCGGACCCACGGGGTTTCCCCATAGGGCAGCGCCACGGTCAGCGGGACGCCCGGCTGATCGAAGCTCACGGTGCTGGTGCCGTTGACAGTCGACACCTGGAGCCGGCGCACCTGCGCACCGACTGCGGTGGCACTCGGTGTGATGGTGAGAGTGGCGTTGGTGACCGGGCGCTCGAAGTCGATCTGCAGCCACTGTCCGAGGGCTGGCTGCAGCGCGTTGGACACCCACGCCGTGGCGGGGTCGAAGTCCACCGCGGCAACCGGGGAACTCGCCGGGGCGACCGTGGGCAGCGCGGTGGCATCCGATGACGAACTCGAGGCACTCAGCCGTCCACCGGACCACTGACCCTGTGTCGGCGCGGCGCCCGGTGCCGGATAATCGGGCACCCGGTTGAAGGTGTCGCGCCGGTCGCCGGGGGCCCGGATGGCCGATGCATGATTGTCGACGCGGCCGTAGTCGATCTCGCGGTCGGCCGGGGTGTCGGTCACGATCACACCCCTGCCGGGCGGTGTCGACAATCCGGCCCGTTGCGCGTCGGAGGTCAGCAGCAGGGGTCCCAGCGGGGGCTGGCCGAGCAGGCGACGACGTTCGTCGATACGAAGCAGCGACTCCGGGCCACCGTCGACGCGCACCATCGCATTGGCGGAACTGAGATAGGGGCTACCGGGATCGCCGGTGCCGACGGGTCGGACCCGGTAGATCTCGATGGCGGGGAAGCGGGGACGCAGGCCGCTATCGCTGATGAAGCCTTCCACGGTTCCCGGCCCGACCGGTTCGCCGAACTGCGCCACCTTCTGCAGGCCCGGCGATCCGCTCACTGCCCGGTGCACCAGCAGCGGCCGCGCTGAGCGCGAGGTGTCGGGGTCGAGGTCATTGCGCACCACCACATAGGAGATGCCCTGGCGGGCCAGAGTGTCGGCCAGTCCGGCCGATCCCCGGCCCGCCGCGATCAACCGCTGCACCGAATCCAGTGCCCGGATCGTCTGCGGCGGTGTCAGCGGGATGGAATCGCGCACGCCCCAGGGGAATTCGCCGAGAACCTGGAGTGGTTCGTCGTGGGTATTACCCCAGACCTGGTTGGCGAACGGAGCTCCGGGAACCACCAGTACCCGCCCCGTTGTGTCCTGCTCGCTGAGCCAGTCGGCGGTCTGGTGCCAGTAGTCCGGGATGGCGCGGAAGGCCCCCGGCGGGGTGAGCCGACCGGTCCAGGCCAGCGAGGTTGCGACCGCCAGCGCAGTCAATACGACGATCCCCACCGCTATTCGCCTGTCGGTCTCGGGATGCGCGAAACCACGGACCCATACCGGCCGGGAGACGCTGCCGGGCAACGGGATTCGGCCCAGTAGATGAGTGATTCCGAGTACCAGCGGTAGTCGGATGGCCGGCTCGATCTTGTGCACATTGCGCAGCGGTGCGCCGGCCGCATCGAGGAACGTCTGAACCGCATGAGCCAGCGGTGAGCCGAGCCCACCTGAGTAGCCGGCGGTCAACAGCACCAGTCCGACGATCAGCATGCTCACCAACCGACCGCGGGCCGGCATCGAGCGCAACGTGAGTCCGGCCAGTCCGCCGGCGGCGACCAGTGTGGTCGCCAACACCGCAACCGGCTGAGACACCAGGGACGAGGCCGCGGTCGTGTCGGGCGCCACGAACGGCGTCCAGCTGGATGTCCCGCGCAGCACTTCGGTCAGCGACGTCCACTGGGTCGTGACGCCGGATGACTCGATGAAGTCCAGGAACGGCGGACTGACTCGGCCCAGCAGAATCAGGGCGATCACCCACCACGTCACGGCGAGCACGGAGGTCAGGGCCCACCAGGCGGTGAACCGGCGCCACACCCGGTCGGGCCGATGACAGGCCCACCAGATGAGTGCGGGCAGACATGCGGCCAGGCTGGCAACAGCGTTGACCGCACCCATCAGCGCCAGCGCGAGTCCTGCCCGGGCGGCCAGCACCCGCAGTGGCTGCCGGTGGCCGTTGAGCGCCAGGATCACCGGGAGCAGCACCCACGGCGTCAGCATCATGGGCAGCGTCTCCGAGGAGATCGACCCCAGCGTGGTCAGTACCCGGGGCGAGAGGGCGAACGCCACCGCGCCGATGAGTCGCGACGTGCGGGTGCCGATTCCGAGGGTCTCGGCCACCCGCAACAGCCCCCAGCATCCGGCCGTGAGTAGCACCGCCCACCACAGCCGTTGTGTCACCCAGCCGGGCACCCCGAGTGCGTGCCCCAGCAGAAAGAACGTGCCGTGCGGAAACAGGTAGCCGTAGGCCTGGTTCTGCACCTGACCGAACGGCAGGTCGCTGTTCCACAGGTTGGCCGCCCGGGCCAGGAAGCGCAACGGGTTGGCAGTCAGGTCCAGTTTGGTGTCCGGGGCGATCAATCCGGGCGAGGAGAGAAAACACAGTGCGAGCGCGGCCAGGAAGATCCCGGCCAACCACCGACGCGACAGCGGCGATCCGATGGTGGTGTCCGCCGCGGCCGTGGGCGGGGCGAGGGTGCTCAGGTTAGCCGCGGTTGCCGTACTCGACGCGGTTGAGCACCGATGAGGCCGGGTCGCCGGGCGACAGGGGCGGCTTGGTGTCCTGCTGAATCATCAGGGTCACCCCGAATACCGAGGCGGCCCCGAGCAGCAGACCGACCAGGATGGAGGCGCCGGCCGGCACGACGAACCGGGTCATGATCGGCACTCCTTGCGGTCGCTGGAACTGGCCAGGTCGGGATCGACCCCGCTGGTGAACCTAGCACGGGGGCGCGCACCACTGACGGTCCGCTGGACTCCGAGGACGGCCATGACAGCGGCCATGACAGCGGCCATGACAGCATGGGGGAATGGACATTCGCCTGCTCCCGGTCCGCGCCATTGCGGCATTGACAGCCGTGCCGCTGGCGCTGGCGGCCTGCTCGTCGCCGGCCGCCCGCACCGCATCGGCACCCGCCACGGCGGTCAGCGCCGCGCAATCCGACGGCATCACCGCGCTGGCCGGGCCCGTCCCGGCGCCGGCAGCCCCGGCCCCGCCGTTCTGCGGTGATGTGGCGGCGCTGTCGACCCGCGACAAACTCGCGCAGTTGCTGATGGTCGGCATCAAGAACGGCGCCGACGCCCGCGCGGTGGTGAGCAACTACCACGTCGGCGGCATCATGATCGGGAGTTGGACCGACCTGTCGATGCTCACCGACGGCACCGTCAGCGATATCGCCAACATCGGACCGCTGCCGCTGGCGGTCAGCGTCGATGAGGAGGGCGGCCGGGTATCACGGCTGTCCGCGCTGATCGGTGCGGCACCCTCGGCGCGCACCCTGGCGCAGACCCAGACGCCCGAGCAGGTCTACAACCTGGCGCTGGCGCGCGGTCGGCAGATGCGCGGCCTGGGCATCACCGTCGACTTCGCTCCGGTCGTGGACGTCTCCAACCAGGGTGCCGACACCGTCATCGGGGACCGTTCGTTCTCCAACAACCCCGCCACCGTCACCGCCTACGCGGGGGCGTTCGCCCGCGGCCTGCGCGATGCCGGCGTTCTGCCGGTGCTCAAGCACTTCCCCGGCCACGGTCACGGCTCCGGTGACTCGCACACCGCGGGTGCGGTGAGCACCCCGCCGCTATCCGATCTGATGACCAGCGATCTGGTTCCCTACCGGACGTTGACCACCGAGGCCCCGGTCGCGGTGATGATCGGCCACCTCGAGGTGCCCGGACTGACCGGTGATACACCGGCCAGCCTCAGTACGGCCGCGGTGAACCTGCTGCGCAGCGGCGGCTACGGCGGCCCCGGCTTCAACGGACCGATCTTCAGCGACGACCTGTCGTCGATGGCCGCGATCTCATCGCGCTACGGGGTGGCCGAGGCGGTGCTGTATGCCCTGCAGGCAGGTACCGATGTGGCCCTGTGGATCACGACCGCCGAGGTTCCCGCGGTGCTGGACCGGTTGGAGAAGGCGGTCAATGGCGATGAGCTCGCGATAGCGGCAGTCGAGGGTTCGGTACTGCGGATGGCCGGCATCAAGGGCCCCAGCGCTCGCTGCGGCGGCTAGCCATGGCCGGTGGAGCCGGTGGAACCAAGCGGTTGCCGCGCGCGGTGCGTGAGCAGCAGATGCTCGATGCCGCCGTGCAGATGTTCTCAGCCAACGGCTACCACGAGACGTCGATGGACGCGATCGCCGCGGCGGCCGAAATCTCCAAGCCGATGCTCTACCTGTACTACGGCTCCAAGGAGGAGTTGTTCGCCGCCTGCCTGAGCCGGGAATTGAGCCGCTTCGTGGAAGCGATCCGTGCAGACATCGATCTCAAGCAGAGTCCACACGAGTTACTGCGCCGCACCATCGTGTCGGTGTTGCACTACATCGACGCCAACCGGGCGTCGTGGATCGTGCTCTACACCCAGGCCACCAGTTCACAGGCCGTTGCGCAGACCATCCGCGAGGGTCGGGAGAAGATCATCGACCTGGTGGCCCGGCTGCTGGAAACCGGCACCAGAAATCCCGAGCCGGACAATGACTTTCACATGATGGCGGTGGCCCTGGTCGGGGCCGGGGAGGCCGTCGCAGCCCGGGTCAGTGTCGGTGACGCCGATGTCGACGAGGCGGCCGAACTGATGATCAACCTGTTCTGGCGAGGCCTCAAAGGAGCGCCCGCACCGACCCGGTGAGGTGCGGGTTGCCCCCGGCCAGATCGCGCAGCGCGATATCCCAACCCTGCTCCATCCGGTCGATGTACACCCCGAGGTCCGACGGGAGAAACACCGGCTTGCCGAACCTGACCGCATAGCTGACGGCATCGGGAAGCTGTCCTTCGATATTGGTCAGAACCGCCGCGGCACTGAACATCCCGTGCGCAATCGGCCGTGGAAAACCGAACACCTTCGCCCCCAGCAGGCTGGTGTGGATCGGGTTGTGGTCGGCGCCTATCGAGGCATAGCGGCGGATCTGCCGCGGTGTGATTCTCAGAGTGGTGCTGGGTGGCGGCAGCTTCTGTGCCGGTGGTGGCTCCGGCTTGGACTCCCCGGACAGACTGGTGCGCTGCTGATGCAGGAAAGTCGTGACCTGATCCCAGGCGGGCTCGTTGCCGACCGACACCTGGCTCACGACATCAACCAGCAGACCCCTGCGGTGTTCGCGGAGATTCTCGGCATGTGTGCAGATGCCAACGGTGTCGGTCACCGCGATCGGCCGGTGCCGGGTGATCCGGTTCTGGATGTGCACCGCGCCGATGGCGGCGAAGGGGAAGTCGAAACCGGTGACCAACTCCATCACCGCCGGGTAGGTCAGCACGAAGGGATAGGTGAGCGGAAGGGTATCGCCGTAGCGCAGGCCGGTAATCGAGGCGTAGGCGGCAACGTTCGCGCGGTCGATCGCGACGTTGTCGACGGTGAGTGTCCTGTCCGGCAGCCGATCGCCGCGGGGTATCAGTGGCAGTGAACCGATGGCCGCGCGCAGAAGATTATTCAGCGCCATCAGGCTCCCAGCATGGCCTGGCCGCACACCCGGATCACGTTGCCGATGACGGCATTTGACGCCGGGCTGGCGAAATAGGCGATGGTCTCCGCCACGTCGACGGGCTGCCCGCCCTGATACAGCGAATTGAGCCGACGGCCGACCTCCCGGGTGGCCAGCGGGATTGCGGCAGTCATGGCGGTCTCGATGAATCCGGGAGCCACGGCGTTGATGGTGATGCCCTTATCGGCCAGCGACGGCGCCAATGCCGCAGTGATGCCGATCATGCCGGCCTTGGTGGTGGCGTAGTTGGTCTGGCCCCGGTTGCCCGCGATCCCCGCCATCGACGACAGTCCGATCACCCGGCCTCCCGTACCAATGGATCCGTTGTCCACTAAACCTTCGGTAAGCCTCAGCGGGGCAAGCAGATTCACCGCGACCACCGCGTCCCATCGCGCCTCGTCCATATTCGCCAGCAGCTTGTCACGGGTGATTCCGGCGTTGTTGACCAGGATGTCGGCTCGGCCGCCGTGGTGTTCGCGGAGATGGGCAGTGATCTTCTCGACGGCATCGGGTCCGGTGACGTCGAGTGTCAGCGCGGTCCCGCCGACCCGCGCCGCGGTCTGCTCGAGGGCCTGCGCGGAATCCTCAATGTCGATCGCCACCACCTGGGCACCGTCGCGCGCAAACACCTCGGCGATGGTGGCTCCGATTCCGCGGGCCGCACCGGTGACGATGCCCACCGTGCCGGCCAGCGGCGTGTTCCAGTTCGCGGGCGCTGACGAGTCAGCGGCTCCGATGGAGAACACCTGCCCGTCGACGTAGGCGGACTTCGCTGACAGGATGAACCGCATCGTCGACTCGCAACCGGTGGCGCCCGCGCTGGCACCGGGGGAGACGTAGACCAGTGCGACGGTGGCGCCGCGGCGCATCTCCTTGGCCAGCGACCTGGTGAACCCCTCGAGGGCCCGCTGAGCGATGTATTCATGCGCGTCGGCCACCTCGTCGGGCGTGCTGCCCAGCACGACCACGCGAGCCGACGGCCCGAGATTGCGCAGCAGGGGGGTGAAGAACTCGAACAATCCACGCAATCCGACCGGTTCGGTGATACCGGTGGCATCGAAGACCAGACCGCCGAAGGTGTCCGCCCATCGCCCGCCCAGGTTGTTTCCGACGACGTCGTAGTCATCGGCAAGTGCTGCCCGCAGCGGTTCGGCCAGTCGGCCTTCGCCGCCGATCAGCAGCGGGCCGGACAGTGGTGGATCGCCGGGCCGGTAGCGGCGCAGCGTCTCCGGTGCCGGCAGGCCGAACTGCTTGGCCAGGAACGACCCCGGCGCGGAGGTGATCACCTGGGAAACGAGGTCGGAAGCCACGTTCGCTAACGTACGTCAGATGGCAACAACGAACCGTCGCAGGGTCGCCGTGCTCGGTGGCAACCGCATTCCGTTCGCGCGATCGGACGGCGCCTACGCCGAGGCGTCGAACCAGGACATGTTCACCGCCGTGCTGAGCGGTCTGGCCGAGCGCTTCGGCCTGGAGGGCGAGCGACTGGACGCGGTCATCGGCGGCGCGGTGCTCAAACACAGCCGCGACTTCAATCTGATGCGCGAATGCGTTCTGGGCAGCCCACTTTCGCCGTATACGCCGGCATTCGACCTGCAGCAGGCCTGCGGAACGGGTCTACAGGCGGTGATCGCCGCCGCCGACGGAGTTTCGGCCGGCCGATACGAGGTCGCCGCGGCCGGTGGCGTCGACACCACCTCCGACGCCCCGATCGGGTTGGGCGACAACCTGCGCCGCTCACTTCTTGCGGTACGTCGGGCGCGTTCGACGGTTGATCGAGTGAAGCTTGTCGGCCGGGTGCCGGCCGCACTGGGCGTTGAGATCCCCACCAACGGTGAGCCGCGCACCGGGCTGTCCATGGGCGACCATG
This sequence comes from Mycolicibacterium sp., assembly GCF_016462945.1. Lineage (GTDB taxonomy): Bacteria > Actinomycetota > Actinomycetes > Mycobacteriales > Mycobacteriaceae > Mycobacterium. The sequence continues at coordinate 27,250 of NZ_JAEMSG010000017.1, forward strand.
CCGCGATCACCGCGAAGCAGATGGGCATCAAACGAGTCGATTCCGACGAGTTGGCCGCGGCCAGCCACCGCAATATGGCGGCCGCCTACGATCGTGGCTTCTTCGATGACCTCGTCACCGGGTTCCTCGGTCTGTACCGCGATGACAACCTGCGGCCGGACTCCACCGCGGAGAAGCTCGCCACGCTTCGGCCGGTGTTCGGGGTGAAGGCCGGTGATGCGACCATGACCGCCGGTAACTCCACCCCGCTGACCGACGGTGCCTCGGTGGTGCTGCTGTCCAGCGAGGACTGGGCGCAGGCGCACGCACTGACCCCGTTGGCCTACTTCGTCGACGCCGAGACCGCAGCGGTGGACTACGTCACTGGCACCGACGGGCTGTTGATGGCGCCCACCTACGCCGTGCCGCGACTGCTGGCCCGCAACGGACTGAGCCTGGGGGACTTCGATTTCTATGAGATCCACGAGGCCTTCGCCTCAGTGGTGCTGTGCCATCTGCAGGCCTGGGAGTCACCGGAGTACTGCAGGCAACGGCTGGGCCTGGATGCCGCGCTGGGATCGATCGATCGGACCAAGCTCAATGTCAACGGTTCGTCATTGGCCGCCGGTCACCCGTTTGCGGCCACCGGCGGCAGGATCGTCGCCCAGCTGGCCAAACAACTGGCCGCGAAGAGGGCGCGGACCTCGACGCCGGTGCGCGGGCTGATCTCGATCTGCGCAGCGGGCGGCCAGGGTGTGACGGCCATCCTGGAAGCGTGAGGCTGGGTCCCGGGAGGTCCTAGAAGGCGGCTTCGTCGAGCGCCATGATCTCGTTGTCCACCGACTCGATCACCTGCCGGGTACTACTGAGCAGCGGTAGGAAGTTCTTGGCGAAGAACGAGCCGACCGCGATTTTGCCCTCGTAGAAGTGCACATCGGCCGTGATGACGCCGCCGGTGTCCAGTGCCTGGATGGCCGTGGCGGACTGGCGCAGCAGCAACCAGCCGATGACGAGGTCGCCCACGCTCATCAGGAACCGAACCGACCCGAGGCCCACCTTGTAGATGCTCTTGGTGTCCTCTTGGGCGGCCATCAGATAGCCGGTCAGCGCTGCTGCCATGCCCTGGACATCCTCGAGCGCCTTGGCCAGCAGTGCGCGCTCGGTCTTGAGACGTCCGTTGCCAGATTCGTTCTTGACGAACTCGTCGATCTGGCCGACTACGTAGCCCAGTGCGACACCCTTGTCGCGGATGATCTTGCGGAAGAAGAAGTCCTGCGCCTGGATGGCAGTGGTGCCCTCGTAGAGCGAGTCGATCTTGGCATCGCGGATGTACTGCTCGATCGGGTAGTCCTGCAGGAAGCCGGAACCGCCGTAGGTCTGCAGGCTCTCGGTGAGCTTGGCGTAGGCCTGCTCCGAGCCGACACCCTTGACGATCGGCAGCATCAGGTCGTTGACCTTGACCGCCAACTCGGCGTCCACTCCGTGAACCGCCTTGGCAACCGCGGTGTCCTGGAAGGTCGCTGTGTAGAGGTACAGCGCCCGCAGGCCTTCGGCGTAGGCCTTCTGAGTCATCAGGCTGCGGCGTACGTCCGGGTGATGCGTGATGGCCACTCGCGGCGCGGCCTTATCGGTCATCTGGGTCAGGTCGGCACCCTGGATCCGGCTCTTGGCGTACTCCAGGGCGTTGAGGTAACCCGTCGACAGCGTGGCGATTGCCTTGGTACCCACCAGCATTCGGGCCATCTCGATAATGTCGAACATCTGCGCGATACCATCGTGCACCTCGCCGACCAGCCAGCCCTTGGCAGGTACGCCGTGCTGACCGAAGGTCAACTCGCAGGTGGTAGAGACCTTCAGACCCATCTTGTGCTCGACGTTGGTGACGAACGCGCCGTTGCGCTCGCCGGGCTCGCCGGTTTCGAAGTCGAACAGCAACTTCGGCACCACGAACAGCGAGAGTCCCTTGGTACCCGGGCCGGCACCCTCGGGGCGGGCCAGCACCAGATGGAAAATGTTCTCGAACAGGTCATCGGAGTCGGCTGAGGTGATGAACCGCTTCACGCCGTCGATATGCCAGGAGCCGTCGTCCTGCTTGATCGCCTTTGTGCGGCCGGCGCCGACGTCCGAGCCTGCATCCGGCTCGGTCAGCACCATGGTGGAACCCCAACCGCGCTCGGCGGCGAAGACTGCCCATTTCTTCTGCTCCGGGGTGCCCAGCTTGTAGAAGATGCTGGCGAAGCCCGCGCCGCCGGCGTATATCCAGGCCGCGGGGTTGGCGCCGAGAACGTGCTCGGCGAGCGCCCAGACGATCGCCCGGGGCATCGGCGTCCCGCCGAGTTCCTCTTCGATACCGACTTTGTCCCAGCCGGCTTCGACCAGCGCGTGGACTGAATTCTTAAATGACTCCGGAAGCGTTACGGAGTGCGTTTCCGGGTCGAAGACCGGCGGATTGCGGTCACCCTCGACGAAGGAGTCCGCGACCGGTCCCTCGCACAGCCGTGCCATCTCGCCGAGCATCTCCTGCACGGTGTCGGTGTCAAGGTCGCTGAAAGCGCCCTCGCCGAAAGCTTTATCGAGACCCAGTACCTCGAACAGGTTGAAGACCTGATCGCGGACGTTGCTCTTGTAGTGGCCCACTATTCCTCCTCGGTGAAAACGTCACTTCAGGGTTGGGTACCCAGCTCTAAGTTACCCACCGGTAACCCACTAACTATACCGCTCGGTAAGTTGCGCGCAAACCCACTGAGACCAAATTCTCGGGCGCCGAATATGACGTTGCTCACGCTGGTGTGAGACGTGTGAAGATAGACGGGCCATGACGTCAGCGCACCTGAAACCGCCCGCCCTGCGTGAGGCGTTCGGTCACTTCCCCTCCGGCGTCATCGCGATCGCCGCTGAGTTGGCCGGAGAACGGCTGGGCATGGCCGCCAGCACATTCGTGCCCGTCTCGCTGGATCCCCCTTTGGTGTCGTTCTGCATCCAGAACTCCTCGGAAACCTGGCCCAAACTCGAGAAGTTGCCGGCACTGGGAATCAGTGTGCTCGGCGAGGGCCATGACGAAGCCGTGCGCTCCCTGGCGGCCAAGGCCGGGGACCGATTCGCCGGGCTGGACACGGTGTCGTCGGCTGCCGGAGCCGTCTTCATCAAGGGCACCTGCATGTGGCTGGAGAGCGCGATCGAACAACTGGTGCCCGCCGGTGACCACACCATCGTGATCCTGGGTATCCGCGATATCCAGATCCACGCCGATGTGGCGCCGATCGTTTTTCACCGCAGTACGTTTCGCCGCCTCGACGGCTAGCGGCGCACCAGAACTGCTATCGCCGCTACTTCGTCCGATTGAACAAAATACTGCCGAGCCAGACGACCGGGTCGTACTTGCGGTCGGCGACCCGTTCCTTCATCGGAATGATCGCGTTGTCGGTGATCTTGATGTGCTCGGGGCACACCTCGGTGCAGCACTTGGTGATATTGCAGTACCCGAGGCCCAAATCCTCCTGGGCCGTATCCTTGCGGTCCAGGGTGTCCAGTGGATGCATGTCCAACTCGGCGGTGCGCATCAGGAAACGCGGGCCGGCGAAGGCCTTCTTGTTCTCCTCATGGTCACGCACCACGTGGCAGACGTCCTGGCACAGGAAACACTCGATGCATTTGCGGAACTCCTGGGAGCGCTCCACATCGATCTGTTCCATCCGGTACTCGCCGGGCTGCAGATCCTTGGGTGGGGCGAAGGCCGGGATCTCGCGTGCCTTCTCGTAGTTGAAGGACACATCGGTGACCAGATCCCGGATCACCGGGAAGGCCCGCAGTGGCGTGACGGTGATCGTCTCAGCCTCATCGTAGGTCGACATCCGGGTCATGCACATCAGCCGCGGCCGGCCGTTGATCTCCGCTGAGCATGATCCGCACTTGCCGGCCTTGCAGTTCCACCGCACCGCCAAATCAGGCGCCTGCTCAGCCTGTAGCCGGTGGATGACGTCGAGGATGACTTCACCATCGTTGACGTCGACGGCGAAGTCGCGCAGTTCGCCACCGTCGTCATTGCCGCGCCACACCTTCAGCTTTGCCTGGTAGGTCATGGAAGCTCCTCCGTCCGTCCCGGATGCGCCGCGAGTTCCTCGTCGGTGTAGTACTTGCCGAGTTCCTCTAGATCGAATTGCGCGAGCAGGTCTTCGCGCATCGGCGCCTGGCGCTCCTTGGTCACGGTGACATCAGGAACGGCGGGGTCATTGCCTTCCGCGCGACATGCCAATAGGGTGCGGCGCCATTCGGAATCCATCTTCGGGTGGTCGTCGCGGGTATGGCCGCCGCGACTTTCGGTACGGGCCAGTGAGGCCTTAGCCACGCACTCGCTGACCAGCAACATGTTGCGCATATCGAGGGCCAGGTGCCAGCCGGGATTGAATGCGCGTCCGCCCTGGGACTCGATGTTGCGGAAGCGGACCTTGTATTCGTCCAACTTCGCCATCGCCTCGCGAATCTCGGTCTCGCTGCGGATGATGCCCACCAGATCGTTCATGGTCTGCTGCAACTCGGAATGCAGTGTGTAGGGATTTTCCGGCTTGGCCTTACCCTGCGGTCCAGTGAAGGGCACCAAAGCCAACGTCGCCGCGCTCTCGACCGCAGCCGGTGACACGGTCGGGCGGCTCGATAGTGCGCGGACGTAATCGGCGGCGCCCAGTCCGGCCCGGCGACCGAACACCAGCAGATCGGACAGTGAGTTACCGCCGAGGCGGTTGGAGCCGTGCATGCCGCCGGAGCATTCGCCGGCGGCGAAGAGTCCGAGTGTGGCAGCCGCGCCGGTGTCCGGATCGACCTCGATCCCGCCCATGACGTAGTGGCAGGTCGGCCCGACCTCCATCGCGTCCTTGGTGATGTCGACCTCGGCCAACTCCAGGAACTGGTGGTACATCGACGGCAGCCGCCGCTTGATTTCCTCGGGCGTCATGCGCGAGGCGATATCGAGGTAGACGCCGCCGTGCGGGCTGCCGCGGCCGGCCTTGACTTCAGAGTTGATGGCCCTGGCGACTTCGTCGCGCGGCAGCAGATCGGGAGTGCGCCGAGCCGAGTCGTTGTCCTTGAGCCACTGGTCGGCTTCTGCTTCGGTTTCGGCGTACTGACCCTTGAAGACCGGGGGGATGTAGTTGAACATGAAGCGCTTGCCTTCGGAGTTCTTCAGCACCCCGCCGTCGCCACGCACGCCCTCGGTTACCAGGATTCCCTTGACCGATGGCGGCCAGACCATCCCGGTGGGGTGGAATTGGATGAACTCCATATTGATCAGCGACGAGCCTGCGCGCAGAGCCAGGGCGTGGCCGTCTCCGCTGTACTCCCAGGAGTTCGACGACACCTTGAACGACTTGCCGATCCCGCCGGTGGCGAGCACCACTGCAGGCGCTTCGAACAGGATGAACTCGCCGGTCTCACGCCAGTAGCCGAAGGCACCCGCGACCCTTTTTTCACCGCCGGTCTCGTCCAGGATCAACTCGGTGATCGAGCACTCGGCGAACACCTTGATGCGGGCCTCGTAGTCACCGAGTTCGGCCTTGTCCTCCTGCTGCAGCGAGACGATCTTCTGCTGAAGGGTGCGGATGATCTCCAGACCGGTGCGGTCGCCGACGTGTGCCAGGCGCGGGTAGGTGTGGCCGCCGAAGTTCCGCTGGCTGATCCGTCCGTCCTTGGTTCGGTCGAACAGCGCGCCGTAGGTCTCCAGTTCCCAGACCCGTTCGGCGGATTCCTGTGCGTGCAACTCGGCCATCCGCCAGTTGTTGAGGAACTTCCCGCCCCGCATGGTGTCGGCGAAGTGCACCTTCCAGCTGTCCTTGGAGTTGGCGTTGCCCATTGCCGCGGCGCAACCACCCTCGGCCATCACCGTGTGCGCCTTGCCGAATAACGACTTGCTCACCACGGCGACCTTCAAGCCCCGCTGCCGCGCCTCGATGACCGCACGCAGTCCAGAGCCACCGGCGCCGATCACGATGACGTCGTAGGAATGCCGCTCTACTTCAACCATGTGCCCTCGCTTTAGAAATCAGTAGGGGAAATCCCTAGTCAGCCAATGAATCGAAGATCGGAGATGGTGCCGCTGGCCACCAGCATGATGTAGAAGTCGGTGAACATCAGCATGCCCAGGGTGATCCAGGCGAACTTCTTGTGATGAACGTTCAGCCTGCTGACTTCCGTCCACAACTTGTAGCGCACGGGGTGCTTGGAGAAGTGCTTGAGGCGCCCGCCCACGATATGCCGGCAGGAGTGGCACGACACCGTGTAGACCCACAGCAGGATGACGTTGACCCACAGGATGACGTTGCCCAGGCCGAACCCGAAGCCGGTCGGGGAGTGCATGGCCTTGACGGCGTCGATGGTGTTGATCACCGAGAGGATTGCGGCCGCATAAAAGAAGTAGCGGTGCACGTTCTGCATGATCAACGGGAAGCGGGTCTCGCCGGTGTAGGTCGCGTGCGGTTCAGCCACCCCGCAAGCCGTCGGGGACTGCCAGACCGATCGGTAGTAGGCGCCGCGGTAGTAGTAGCAGGTCAACCGGAACAGCAGCAGGAACGGCAGTGAGAACAAGGCGTAGGGCAGGTACGACAGCAGGCCGGTGCCGGGAAGGATCTGGGGCCAGAAGTCGCTGGCCTCACCGCAGTTGACGCTCATGCACGGCGAGTAAAACGGCGTGAGGTAGTGGTACTTCTCGACGAAGAAGTTGTCCCGTTGGAAGGCCCGAACCGTCGCGTAGATGACGAACGCGGCGAAGCCCAGGTCGGTCAGGATCGGTGACTTCCACCAGTTGTCGGTCCGCAGTGTCTTCTGCGGAATCTCGGCCCGGCCGGGTGAGAAGACACCGGTGCGACGCCGGTTCGCGGTGGGTGCGCTCATCTGCAGTGATCCCCTTCAGGTCAACTTGGCACACGGTACCGAAGTCGGCGACACCCGTTTTCACGTGGGTTCAGCGCCGGTTATGCCCGCCGACACCTTCGTCGTCGACATCGCGCCAGAATTCCCGGTCGTAGGGAGTGTCAGAGACCTGAATCTTCTCGCCCGAGAACACCACGGTGTGCGACGTGAGTTCGAGTTCGCCGGCATCCATTTCGAGAAGTTCGAGGTCAGCCATGATTCTCTCGATATCGATGACGACCCGTCGCATCGCCGGGGCGTCGCCGTAGCGGTCCTGGAGCGAGTTCACGCATCGGCGCAGATTTCCAATGTGGTGGTGCAGTTCGGTTAGTTCAGCGGATTTGGACATCGGACCTCCTCGGGAGTGTCAGGGATCACATTAATTTCATTGATCCTAGTCAAGCCAGGAATGTGACCGTGAGACGCGTCACGTCATCGACCTCGCCGAACCCCTCAGCTCTACCAGTCCGACACCCCGGTTGTGGCGATACGGGTTCGGCTCCACCGCAATCGGACCGATTGGCCCGGACGAACCTGCGCCAGTGCATCCGTATCGGCGTCGACCACCACCCCGATGACGGGGTAGCCCCCCGTCACCGGGTGGTCCGCGCCAAGGATGACCGGGCGGCCGTCGGGCGGAACTTGAATGGCCCCCCGGACGGCGCCCTCGCTGGGCAGTTGACGCCCCGGCCAGCGATGTTCGAGCGCCGGCCCGACCAGTCGGATGCCCACCCGGTCGCTGCGCTCGGACGCCACCCAGGCGGTACGCACGAGCGCGTCGGGGTCGACGCACCAGTTGTCGCGCGGGCCGGGAGTCACCCGTAATTCGACGAGTCCGCCGGTGATCGCGGCGACGGGTGCCTGCTCGAGTTCGGGGAAGCGATCGGTCGGATCACCGACTGCAAGTAGGTCACCCGGACGCAGCGGCGGCGGCCCGATCCCCGACAACGTGTCATAGCTGCGTGAACCCAGAACGGGGTCCACGGCAATGCCGCCCCGGACGCCGAGGTAGCTACGCAGTCCGGAGTGCGGTGCCCCCAGGGAGATCACCTGTCCGTCTCGGATACGGGCAATACTGTTGGTGCCGAAGGGGATTCCGTCGACAGCAGGGTGGGCATCCGCTCCGGTGATGGCGATGTCCAGGTCACCACCGAGGATCCGGGCGGTGAACCCGCCGAGGGTGATTTCGATGGTCGCCCGGTCAACATCGTTGACCAGCAGCCGGTTGGCCAGCCGGTGCGAGTGCCGGTCCGCCGCACCTGAGCGGGTGACCCCGATGTGGGCCAGTCCCGGCCGCCCAAGGTCTTCCACCAGGGCGAGCGGTCCGGTTCCCAACACCTCGAGGTTCGTCACGGTGAGGTCACCGCCCGGAATCGCACCCACATGCCGGGGGCCAGCAGCGCCGGCTGCGGCCGGTCGATATCCCAGAGCGCCGTTTCGGTACGGCCGATGAGCTGCCATCCACCCGGTGACTCCCGCGGGTAAACACCGCTGAACTCGCCGGCCAGTGCCACGGAGCCGGCCGGCACCCGGGTGCGTGGTTCGTCCCGCCGAGGAACCGACAGCCGGGAGTCGCCCCCAATGAGATAGGCGAAACCCGGTGCGAATCCGCCGAATGCGACGCGCCACGGTGTTCCGGTGTGAGCCGCGACGACGCCGTCGGTATCCATGCCCACCAGCGCGGCGACATCATCGAGGTCGGCACCGTCATAGATCACGTCGATCACCACGTCGGCGTGACCGGGCGGCACCGGGACCGCCTGGAAGGTGCACTCGACCGTGGCCAGCCGGATCCGCGTCGCAGCCTGATACGTCGGATCGGTCAGAGTCACCAGCACGGTGCGGGCACCGGGAACGATATCGGTCACCCCGGTGATGTCGGCCGCTCGAAGTACTGCGGCACAGGCGAGAACCTCATCGGTGGAACCGAATTCGAGCAGTAGTGCCCGATCGCCGTAGTCGCGGATCCTCGACACGCTCATCACACCAGGGCGGTGTAGGTGGGCTCGTGGCGTTTGATGTAGGCAATCACCCGATAGGTCACCGGTAGCAGAACCACCTCGACGGCGGTCTTATACACCCAGCCGAGTGCGGCATAGGTGGCGAAATCGGCGAACGTGGTGATTCCGATGGCCCGGGCGGCGATCGCACAGAAGACCAGGGTGTCGCCCAGTTGTCCGGCGAAGGTCGAACCGACCAGCCGGGCCCATAGGTGTTTCTCCCTGGTTCGTTCCTTGATCTTGACCACGGTCCAGGCGTTGATGGTCTGCCCGACGATGAACCCGGCCAGGCCGGCGATGATCAGTTGGGTGTAGGCACCGACGACGTTGGCGAAGTGTTCCTGATTGGGGTAGAAGTCTGCCGACGGAAGGTACACCGTGAGCCAGAACGCAAGAGCTGCAAGGGCATTCATTGCAAAACCGAGCAGGATCGCTCGGCGGGTGGCCGTGAAGCCATACACCTCGGCAAGCACATCGCCGATGATGTAGGTGAGTGGGAAGACGATGAAACCGCCGTCGGTGATGATCGGACCGAACGCCACCCCCTTGGTGGCGTTGACGTTGGAGATGATGACCAGTGCGGTGAAGACGGCCACCAGGATCGGGTAGTAGACGCTGCCGACGCGCGCAAACCCCGGTGCTTCGGGTCCCGTGATGTCGACGTCGGTGCTCATGCTGCCTATCCAAGCACGGTGCCTGTCGTGTTCAGCCCAGCGCCAGCGAAACACCCAGACCGATCATTGTCAGCGCGATCACCCCGTCCAGAACCCGCCACGTCGACGGTTTGGCGAACAGACCGGCAAGCCTGCGCGCGCCGAACCCGAGGCCGAAGAACCAGACCACACTCGCAGCGGCCGCACCGGCTCCGAAACGCCACCGCGCCTCGCCCTGCTGGGCGGCCAGCGTTCCCAGCAGGACGACCGTGTCGAGGTAGACGTGTGGGTTGAGAAAGGTCAGCGCCAGACAGGTCAGCAGCACCGACGTCAGACGCGCCGGTGCTGCAGCGCTGGGTGTCAAGGTGGCCGGGTGTAGTGCACGGCGGGCGGCGAGCAGGCCGTACCCCACCAGAAATACGGCGCCGCCGTATCGGGCGACGCTCAGCAATTGCGGATGCGCGGTGATCAGTGCCCCCACACCCGCGACGCCCGCAACGATCAGCACCAGATCCGAGAGGGCGCACAGGATCACCACCGGCAGCACGTGCTCGTTGCGGATGCCCTGTCGCAGAACGAACGCGTTCTGTGCGCCGATCGCCACGATCAGGCTCAGTCCGGTGAGGAACCCGAACAGAACGGGAGTCACAGGGTGGTGATCACCGTGCTGGTGATCGTGGCTGGAATATCGCCGCCGACGACGGAGTCCACCGCACGTGTCGGCAGTCGGGTACCGGGCGCGATGTGGATCGCGGTCACTTTCACACTGCCGAGTCTATTTCCAGCCGAATCATCACTGCCGCGGCGGCTGACTCAGGAGTTCGCCGCACCGCCGCGCAGGTACACCGTGGTGGTGTAGGTAAAGAATTCCCGCGCTGCGCCGCCCTGCTCCTTGGGGCCCAGCCCACTGCGCTTGGCGCCGCCGAAGGGCACGTGCGGGTCGGCGCCGGCGGACTCGGAGTTGATGTGCAGCACCCCGACGTCCACACTGTCGATCGCCTGCAAAGCCCGGGTGAGGTCCTGGGTGAAAACGGCTGCGGAGAGTCCGAATTCGCTATCGTTGGCCAGTCTGAATGCCTCGTCGGCTCCGTCGGCCCGGCGCACCGCCAGTACCGGTCCGAACAATTCCTCGGTCCAGATGTCGGCCGCTTCGCTCAACTCCATGATGGTCGGAGCCACGAAATAGCCCTGTGCGAGGGCGCCGTCGCGGTAGCCACCACCGCCGGCCAACACCGATGCACCTTGGGTCTTCGCGGTGTCGATGCCGCCGATGATGTCGGTCTGCGCCGATCCGCTGATGACCGGACCCATCTGGGTCGCATCGTCGCTCGGGTCCCCGACGACCAGGGCGTCGGCCTTCGCGATCAGAGCCGCCAGGAACCGATCGGCGATGCCCTTGGTGAGAACCAATCGTGACGTCGCCGTGCACTTTTGGCCGGTTGAGCGGAACGCACCCAGCATCACCTGTTCGACAGCGAGATCGAAGTCGGCGTCATCGAGGACGACGGCGGCGTTCTTGCCGCCCATCTCGGCCTGGACCGGTATGCCGCGGGCCGCCGCGGCCGCGGCGATCCGCCTGCCCACGCCGGTCGACCCGGTGAAGGTGATGGCATCGAGATCCGCGTGGCTGACCAGGGCATCGCCGGCGGCAGAGTTTCCGATCACCAGATTGAGCACGCCGGGCGGCAGACCCGCCTCGGTCAGCGCTTCGGCGAGCCGCAGTGCCAACAGCGGGACCGCACTCGCCGGTTTCCACACCACGGTGTTGCCGTAGACCAGCGCCGGGGCGATCTTCCAGGCCGGTATCGCGATCGGGAAGTTGAACGGGGTGATCGCCGCGACCACGCCGATCGGTTTGCGGGTCACCAGAATTTGCTCGCCGGACCGCGGCGAGGAGAAGATCTCCCCGGCCCGCCGGTCGCCTTCGCCCGCGTAGTAGCGAAGGATCTGCGCTGCGCGGCCGACTTCGGCGATGCCCTCGGCCTTGGTCTTACCCTCCTCGAGGGTCAGTTCCAGACCCCACTCGGCCCCGTGGCGCTCAACGATCGCCGCTGCGGCAGCAAGTACCGCGCCGCGCTGATGGATCGGCATTGCCGCCCACCCGGGCAGTGCGCGACGCGCGGCCGCGACGGCGTCATCGACATCGCCGGCGGTGGCCGAGTCACCTTCGGCGACGACGACCTCGGGCCGGGTTGGGTTGAAGCTCTGCACTCGCGCGCCGCTACCGGGCCGCCATGCACCGTTGACCAGTTGGCGGAGCGCTGCGCCCTCGCTCATCTCAGCGGAACGCCGCGTGTCCGGTAAGGGCCCGTCCGATCGCCAGCATGTGCATCTCGGAGCTGCCCTCGTAGGTGAGCACCGACTCGAGGTTGTTGGCATGCCGCAGCGGCGAATACTCCAGGGTGATCCCACTGCCGCCCAATAGGGTTCGGCACTCCCGGGCGATCGCCAGCGCCTCGCGAGCATTGTTGAGCTTGCCCAGGCTCACCTGTTCGGGCAGTACGCCCTGGGCGTCCTTGATGCGACCCAGGTGGATGGCCAACAGCACACCCTTTCCGAGTTCAAGGGTCATATTTGCCAGCTTCTCCTGGGAGAGCTGATAGCTCGACAGCGGCCGGTCGAAGACCTCCCGATCGCGGGTGTAGGCCAGGGTGGTCTCCAGACAGTCCCGGGCCGCACCCATGGTGCCGAAGACGATCCCGAACCGTGCTTCGTTCAGACAGGACAGCGGCGCACCTAGGCCGATGGCTTCCGGCAGCTGCGCCGAAGCCGGCAACCGAACATTGTCCAACACCAACTCGGAGGTGATCGAGGCCCGCAGGGACAGCTTCTTGTGGATCACGTTCGCGGTGAATCCCGGTGTGTCCGTCGGCACCAGGAAGCCACGGATGCCCTCGTCGGTTTGTGCCCAGATGGTGGCGACGTCGGCGAGGTTGCCGTTGGTGATCCACATCTTGGTGCCGTTGATCACCCAATCGACACCATCACGCCGGGCGCGGGTGCGCATACCGGCCGGGTTCGAACCGAAGTCCGCCTCGGTCAGCCCGAAGCAACCGATCGCATCACCGGATGCCAATCGCGGTAGCCACCGTTGTTTCTGCTCCTCGGATCCGAAGCGGTGGATCGAGTACATCGACAGCGATCCCTGCACCGATACGAAGCTGCGGAAGCCGCTGTCCCCGGCCTCCAACTCCATGCACGCCAGCCCGTAGCTGACGGCGTTGGTGCCCGCACAACCGTAGCCGTCGAGGTGCATCCCCATGAGACCGAGGTTGCCGAACTCCTTGGCGAGTTCCTTTGGCAGCGTGCCGGATTCAAACCAGTCCGCCACATTGGGCCGCAACCTGGTGTCGACGAATCGGCGAACGGTCGCCGCGATATCGCGTTCATCATCATCGAGCAGCCGGTCGATGTCGAACAACTCGAAGGGGGTGTAGGTGTCCTTCTTGGGTGGGGCTACCGTCGCTGTCATCGCTATCCGATCCGGATGAGTTTCTTGTTGACAAACTCGTCGATACCGAAACGGCCCAACTCGCGGCCGAACCCGGACCGCTTGACGCCACCGAATGGCAACTCCACCCCGTCGGCGCCGACCAGATTCACGTAGACCATGCCGGCCTCGATCTTGTCGGCTACCCGCTTGCCCTGCTCGGCGTCGGTGGTGAAGACATAGGACCCGAGGCCGAACGGGGTGTCATTGGCTAGTTCGACCGCCTCATCCTCGGATGAGGCCTTGTAGACACACGCCACCGGACCGAACAGTTCCTCGCGGTAGGACGGTGAGCTGGCCGAGAGCCCGGTCAGCACCCCGGGTGGGAAGTGGGCACCCTTGCGCTCGCCCTTCGACACCAACTTGGCCCCGTCGGCCACCGCACGGTCGACCTGCTCGCCGAGGCGTTTCGCGGCTCCCACCGAGGACAGCGGCGGCAGGCCGTCGGCTGTCTCCAAAACCTTCTTGGTGAACTTGTCCAGGAAGTCGTCGTAGATATCGGCGGCAACGATGAAGCGTTTGGCCGCGTTGCAGGCCTGCCCGACGTTCTCGAAACGCCCCGCGACGGCGGCGTCGACGGTGGCGTCGAGGTCGTCTGTGCTCAGCACGATGAAGGGATCGCACCCGCCGAGTTCGAGCACAACCTTCTTGAGGTTGCGTCCCGCAATCTCGGCGACCGCCGCTCCGGCCCGCTCGGACCCGGTCAGCGACACCCCTTGCACCCGCGGGTCGGCGATGGCCTCGGCGATCTGCTCATTGGTGGCGTAGACGTTGACGTAGGCACCCTTCGGGAAACCGGCATCGTCATAGATTTTTTGGATGGCCGCGGCCGACTCGGGGCATTGCGGTGCGTGTTTGAGCACGATGGTGTTGCCCAGGGTCAGGTTCGGGCCGGCGAAGCGGGCCACCTGGTAGTACGGGTAGTTCCACGGCATGATGCCCAGCAGTACGCCCACCGGTCCGCGTCGGATGATGGCGCTGCCGTCGCCGCCGAGAAGGTCGATCTTCTCGTCGGCGAGGAACTTCTCGGCATTATCGGCGTAGTACTCGTAGATCGCCGC
>NZ_JAEMSG010000018.1:0-4970 GCF_016462945.1 Mycolicibacterium sp.
GGGGCTTCAGGCTTGGGGCTTAAGGCTTGGGGCTTAAGGCTTCTAGGCTTGGGGCCCAGCGCCGCGAACCGCCGCGGCCGCGGCGCGGATCTGCGGTGTCAGCTGCATCAGCTGACCGAGTACCCCGTTGACGAAACCGGGTGATTCGTCGGTGGAGAGTTCCTTCGCAAGCTGAACCGCCTCATCCACGGCGACCGGCTCGGGGACGTCATCGGCGTACAGCAGTTCCCATACCGCGACGCGCAGGATGGCGCGGTCGACGGCCGGCAGTCGCTCCAGGGTCCAGCCCTGCAGGTGTGAGGTGATCAACTCGTCGATGTGTGCGGCGTGTTCGGTGACGCCACGGGCGACGGTTGCGGTGTACGGGTTCAGCGCGGAGACATCGTGGTTGGACCCGGCCAGCGAGGTGCGCGAATCGACCACTTCGGCTGCGGACAATCCGCGGGCCTCGGCCTCAAAGAGCAGATCGACCGCCCGTTTACGGGCCTGATGGCGGCCCTTGTCGGGCTTGCGGTCGGCCATGGCTAGGTGTTCACGCGGCCTAAGTAATTGCCGTCGCGCGAATCAACCTTCAACTTGTCACCGGTGTTGATGAAAAGCGGAACCTGGATCTCGGCGCCGGTTTCCAGCGTCGCCGGCTTGGTGCCGGCGCTGGACCGGTCGCCCTGCAGCCCCGGCTCGGTGCCGGCGACCACGAGTTCGACTGTGGTGGGAAGTTCGATATAGAGCGGCGCACCCTCGTTGAACGCGACCTGAACCGGCATGCTCTCCAACAAGAAGTTGGCGGCATCACCGACGAGCGATTCCGGCAACGAATGCTGTTCGTAGTCTTGGCTGTCCATGAAGACGAAATCGTTGCCGTCCCGGTAAAGGTAAGTGGTGTCGCGCCGGTCCACCGTAGCGGTTTCCACTTTCACCCCGGCGTTGTAAGTCTTGTCGACGACCTTTCCCGAGAGCACGTTCTTGAGCTTGGTCCGGACGAAAGCCGGTCCCTTACCCGGCTTGACGTGCTGAAACTCGATGATGGTCCATAGCTGGCCATCGATGTTCAGCACGAGGCCGTTCTTGAAGTCGGCAGTGGATGCCACAGGCGGTCGCTCTCCTTCGGTCGTCTGCAGGCGCTGAATCGTTTACCGGCGCCTAGAGGATGGCCAGGTCCTTCGGGAACCTGGTCAACAGTTCCGGGCCCCACTCGCCGACGACCAGGGTGTCCTCGATGCGGACTCCGCCACGGTCAGGCAGGTAAACACCGGGTTCCACGGTCACCACGGAGCCAGCACAAAGTGTACCGACGGCAGCCGAGTTAATTCCGGGCGCTTCATGGATCTGCAATCCCACGCCGTGACCAAGCCCGTGGCCGAAGTGCTCCCCATAGCCGGCCTCATCGATAACCCGGCGAGCCGCGCGGTCGACATCGCACAGCTCCGCCCCTACCTCAAGCGCCTCCCGGCCCGCCTGTTGCGCGGCTGCCACCAGCCCGTAAACCTCGCGCTGCCAGTCCGCAGCGGGGCCCAGGACGAAGGTTCGGGTCATATCGGAGTGGTAGCCGGCGACCAGGGCCCCGAAGTCGATCTTGACGAAGTCCCCACTGCCGAGCACCGTCTCGGTCGGCCGATGATGCGGCACCGCCGAATTCACACCTGCCGCCACGATGGTCTCAAATGCTGGCCCGTCCGCACCGTGGTCCAGCATCAACGACTCCAGCTCGCGGGCGACCGCGCGTTCGGTGCGTCCGGGCCGCAGGCCGTCTTTGCTCACCAGATCCGCCAGTGCCGAGTCAGCCGCTCCGCAGGCCAGTCGCAGCAGGGCGATCTCGCCGGCGTCCTTGACCTCGCGCAATGCCTCGACCGCACCCGACGTGCGAACCAGTTCCGAGCCGACATGCCCGGCGAGTTCACTGGAGAGCGCGTCGAAACCGTCGACGGTAACGATGTGGCTTTCGAATCCGATTCGCCTGGCACCCGCCGCCAGCGCCCGCGACACCAGATGACGGCCGCACGCGCGGTCGATCACGGTGTCGAGGTCCGGTGCCTGCCGCAACGCCTGGGTCCGGTATCGTGCGTCGGTGACCAGCACCGGAGCGGTGTTGGAGCCGAAGACCAGCAATGCCGCGTTGGAGCCGGTGAACCCGGACAGATAACGCACATTGACGAGGTCGCTCACCAGCATCGCATCCAGGCCCGAGGCATCCAGCCTGGCGGCCAGTCGAGTCCGACGTTGGGAATGTGTCACGGTCGGTGACGGTACTCGCTAGGCTACGTACTCATGAATATGTGGTTGCCGCGTGGACTGGTGTTGGCGGCGGGGATGGTGCTGCTCCGACTGGTGCAGGGAACGTTGATCAATACCTATCCCACCAAGGCCGGGATTATCAGCCTGGTGCTGGTGGTGCTGTTCGGCATCGGCGCATTCGTATGGGCTCTGCTGGACGGTATGTCCGACGCCCGGGCCAACCCTGACCCGGACCGCAGGCGCGACCTCGCGATGCGCTGGTTGTTGGCCGGACTGATCGCCGGTCTGCTCAGCGGCATCGTGGTCTGGATCATCTCGCTGGTCTACCGCGGCGTCTACGCCGAAGGCATCGTGCCTGAACTCAGCGTGTTCGCGGCCTTCACCACACTGCTGGTATTCCTACCGGCCATGCTCGCGGTAGCCGTGGGACGCCGGATGGTCGACCGCACGCGGCCGCCGCAGGAGCGGCGCCGGGTCACTGACGGAGTCGAGACCGACGTGTTCGACGCGGTTCGTGACGACGAGCCGCGCACCGGCCCCATCCCGTCGGTCGCCGCCGCAGCCGGCGCTGCCGCTGTCGACTATCCCGAAGCCCTCACCTCACCGGTCGCACTTGCCGAGCGCGAGCAGGCCGATGACGCCACCGAGCAGATGGTCGCGCAGATTCACGACGAGACCGCACGGATCGAAGCCGAGATCGACCGGATCCAGTCCGAGGGCGACACTCAGCACTGAAGCATCGCGCGCTGACGTTTCGTATCAGCGGTCGGCAGCCAGATAGCGCAGCGCAAGTAGGTAACCCTGCACCCCAAGGCCGACGATCACTCCGGTGGCGATTGCGCTCAGGTACGAGTGATGGCGAAAGTCCTCGCGCGCATGCACATTCGAGATGTGCACTTCGATCAGCGGGGCGCGAAGTTCGGTGCAGGCATCGCGCAGCGCGATCGACGTGTGGGTGAGCGCACCGGCATTGAGTATCACCGGATCTTCGGCGTCTGCCGCGGCGTGCAGCCAGTTCAGTAACTCCGCCTCGCTATCGCTTTGACGCACCACGGCGGTCAATCCCAACTCGGCGGCCTCGGCTTCGATCAGCGCCACCAGTTCGTCATAGGTTGTGTTGCCGTACACCTGGGGCTCGCGCTGGCCGAGCCGACCAAGGTTAGGGCCATTGAGCACCAGAACCGTTGTCACTGCTGCATCTCCTCTTCACCCGCGTGGGCAACTTCGGCATAGGCGGCCGCAAGTAGCGCCGGGTCGGGCCCCTCCAGTCGGCCGGGCTTGGCAAGGCCGTCGAGTACCACGAATCGCAGCACCCCCGACCGGGTCTTCTTATCCCCCGCCATATAACCCATCAGCTCGGTAAGGGCGTCGGCGTCATACGTCACCGGAAGTCCCAGCGCCATCAGCACGTCACGGTGCCGCTGAGCCGTTGCGCCGTCCAGCCGACCGGCGAGGCGGGCCAGTTCGGCGGCGAACACCAGACCCACCGACACCGCCGCGCCGTGCCGCCACCGGTAGCGCTCCCGCCGTTCGATCGCATGGGCCAGGGTGTGGCCGTAGTTGAGGATCTCGCGCAGCGCCGACTCCTTCTCGTCGGCGGCCACCACAGTGGCCTTGACCGCGATCGCGCGCCGGATCAACTCGGGAAGTACCGAACCAGAGGCGTCGACGGCCGCGTGCGGGTCGGCCTCGATCAGTTCCAGGATCACCGGATCGGCAATGAATCCGGCCTTGACCACCTCGGCCATGCCCGCCACCAACTCGTTGCGCGGCAAGGTCTCCAGCATTGCGAGGTCCACCACGACGGCGGCCGGCTGATGGAACGCCCCGACGAGATTCTTACCGGCCTCGGTATTGATACCGGTCTTACCGCCGATGGCGGCGTCCACCATCGCCAAGAGGGTGGTCGGCACATGCACGATGTCGACACCGCGAAGCCAGGTCGCCGCGGCAAAGCCCGCCACATCTGTCGCGGCGCCACCACCGAGGCTGACAATCGCATCCTTGCGATCGATTCCGATGCGTCCCAAAACCTCCCAGAGGAAGGCGACGACCTGAAGATCTTTGCCGGCTTCGGCATCAGGCAATTCAATACGATGTGCATCGATACCCTTGTCGGACAGGTGCTTTCGAATTGCCTCGGCGGTCTCGGTCAGCACCGGTTGATGAAGTATCGCAACCCTGTGGCGGGAACCGAGCAACTCGCCCAACTCCCCGAGCAGCCCGGTACCGACGATCACCGGATACGGCGGATCGACGGCGACCTCGATGGTGATCGGCGCAGCGGAAGATGCCGTCACCTCAGGGCGAATCATTTGCCGACTCCAGGACGGCGGGCCGCCAAGGTGGCGGGCGTGACCGGCTCGGCCGGACGGAGGGGTTCGGGCGCATTGACGAGCGCATCCGGCGCAGCAGCCACCGTGGTGGGCCGCCGCCATGGCGGCCGCCGCCGGCGCGGCAGGTCCGGATTCTCAAGCCGGCCGACGATATAGCGGACAACCGCTCCGGGGTTTCGCCTGTTGGTGTTGATCCGGATCGTCGCAACCCGGCGGTACAGCGGAACCCGATCAGCCATCAACTGGCGATACTTCTCAGCGCGATCAGGTCCGGCCAGCAGTGGACGCACGGCGCTGCCGCTGGTTCGGCGAATCCCCTCGGCAGCAGTGATTTCCAAATAAATCACCGTCTGGCCGGCCAGCGCATCGCGGACTCCGGGTGTAGTCACTGCGCCACCACCC
>NZ_JAEMSG010000018.1:4980-40685 GCF_016462945.1 Mycolicibacterium sp.
ACCACCCAGCGAAAGGATCCCGTCGTGGCTCTCGAGCGCCTCGCGGACCACCTGTTCCTCGATTCGGCGGAAGCCGGCTTCGCCGTCTTCGGTGAAAATCTCAGCGATACCGCGGCCGGTACGCTCCACGATCACGGCATCGGTGTCGATCAGCGCACACCCCATCGCCTTCGCCAGCCGCCGCCCGATAGTTGATTTTCCCGAGCCGGGCAGCCCGATCAGCACGGCCTTGGGTGCCATCTCACTACCCCGACAGCCGTACCGAGTCTGAGCCGACGATGGCCTCCCGCTCGCTGAGCTCACGCAGGTAGCCATCGATGTTACGTCGGGTCTCGGTAAGCGAGTCACCGCCGAACTTCTCCAGCGCAGCCCGGGCGAGCACCAGAGCGACCATGGTCTCGACCACCACACCGGCGGCCGGCACCGCACAAACATCGGAGCGCTGATGGATCGCCACGGCCTGTTCGCCGGTGGCCAGGTCAACGGTGGCAAGCGCTCGGGGCACAGTAGAGATCGGCTTCATCGCGGCGCGAACCCTCAGCGCCTGACCGTTGGTCATCCCGCCTTCCAGCCCACCCGCCCGATTGGTGGACCGCGTCACACCGTCGGATCCCGGAAACATCTCGTCGTGGGCGGCACTGCCGCGACGCCGGGCCGTCTCGAAGCCGTCACCGATCTCAACGCCCTTGATCGCATGAACGCCCATCACGGCCGCGGCCAACTGGCTGTCGAGCCTGTTGTCTCCACTGGTGAATGAGCCGAGTCCGATCGGCAGACCGTGCACGACGACCTCGACCACACCCCCGAGGGTGTCACCGTCGCGCTTGGCTGCCTCGATCTCGGCGATCATGGAATTCTCGGCAGACTCGTCCAACGCGCGAACCGGACTCTCGTCGATACGCGGCAGATCGGCGAAGGTCGGTGGCGGACCGTCATAGGGCACCGACGACCCGATCGACACCACGTGCGATAACACTTCGACGCCCAGGGCCTGACGCAGGAATGCGCGGGCGATTGTTCCGGCCGCGACGCGGGCGGCGGTCTCCCGGGCGCTCGCGCGTTCGAGTACCGGGCGCGCATCGGTGAATCCGTACTTGAGCATGCCGGCGTAATCGGCGTGGCCGGGCCGCGGCCGGGTCAGCGGGGCATTGCGGGCCCCGCCTTCGGACTCCAGCGCGGCGGCGTCGACCGGGTCGGCTGCCATCACCGTCTCCCACTTGGGCCACTCGGAGTTGCCGATCTCAATGGCGATCGGCCCACCCAGGGTGCTGCCGTGCCTGATCCCGGCCAGCACGGTGACCTCGTCCTGTTCGAACTTCATCCGCGCACCCCGGCCGTAGCCGAGTCGCCGCCGGGCCAACTGGCCGGCGATATCGGCAGAGGTGACCTGCACGCCCGCGACCATGCCCTCGACCATCGCCACCAGGGCGCGGCCGTGGGATTCACCAGCAGTGGTCCATCGCAACACGCGATCATCTTCCCACGTCGGCGACGCGGTACCCAATATGGCAGACCGAAACCGGGCTCCTAAAACACGGCCAGCCCGGTGGCGGCAAGACTCGCCACACACATCGACGGGCCGTGCGGGACCAGGGTGATTCGGTGCCGCGGCGCCGCGATCGCACCCACGATGGCGGTCAGCAGGGGTGCGCCTAGCGCGCCGATGAGCCACACCGGAAACCCGTATGCCCCCGTCAGCGCGCCCAGGGCGAGGGCCAGTTTGACATCACCGGCACCGAGTCCGGCGGGGTCGACGAGGTGCACCAGCAGGTAAATGCCGGCCAATGCCAGCCCGCCCAGCACTGCGGGCAACCCGAGTCCGGCAACGACCGCGCCGGCCAGGATCACCACCGCGCCGGTCAGGGTAAGCGCATTGGGGAGGCGGCGCCGCCGAATATCGACCACGCACAGCGCCGCCGCCCAGGCGATCACCGTTGCGCAGCCCAGCATCCCGAGACCAGTCACGGTTCAGGACGCTAGCCCAGTGCCGCCGCCATCTGCTGTCGCGGCGCCGGACGGCCTGTGAATTGTTCGACCTGACTGAAGGCCTGATGGAGCAACATCTGTAGACCGCTGATCACCTCACCTCCGGCAGCGCTGACCGCCCGCGCCAGCGGGGTGGGCCAGGGGTCGTAGATGGCGTCCAGCAGTACCGGCACACAAGCAAACGTCGCCGCGTGGGCGGCGGCCGCCTCGGCGGGGATGGTGCTCACCACAACGTTGGCGGCGGCGGCCAACCTGGGCAGTTCCGGGTCGGAGAAGTCCCGCGATCCGATGACTGCACCGAGTTCGCTTCCCAGTTCAACCAGCCTGGCCGCTTTCTCGCGGTCTCGCGCCACCACAGTGATCTCACGAACCCCCAGACCCGCGAGAGCGGCGACCGCCGCCGGCGCGGTGCCGCCGGAACCGAGCACGATCCCCCGATCTCCACGTGCCGGATCGCGAGGGTCGTGCAGGTGTCCGAGAGCACCTGCCACACCGTCGATATCGGTGTTGTCGGCACGCCACCCGTGATCAGTGCGCACCAGGGTGTTGGCCGAACCGACCA
Source organism: Mycolicibacterium sp. (assembly GCF_016462945.1). Lineage (GTDB taxonomy): Bacteria > Actinomycetota > Actinomycetes > Mycobacteriales > Mycobacteriaceae > Mycobacterium. The sequence goes on from NZ_JAEMSG010000018.1 coordinate 7,529, forward strand.
GTTCAGCGCGGCGGGTTCGCTCGTCGGCGAACCGGAGGGCGGCAAACTTTCCGGGCATGGTCACCGAAACGCCGACCCACTCTGGGCCGAATCCGCCTACCAGCGTCGGCAATTCGTCAGCCGTGCACTCGATGCGGTCATAGGTCCAGTTATCCAGACCGAGCGCACGATAGGCGGCCAGGTGCACCTGCGGCGAACGAGAGTGCGCGACAGGCGAACCCAGGATTGCAGCCTTACGGGCGTTCAACTGCGCTCTTCACTGACGTTCATCGCGCGCGCTCATCGCCCGGAGTTGAGTATGCCACTGCTCTTCGCCTGCTCGATGTTCCTCAAGTGCTCCTTGTAGTCGCTGGTGAACAACGTGGTGCCATCTTGGTTCACCGTCACGAAATACAACCAGTTTCCCGGCTCCGGGCGCTCGGCCGCAGCCAACGCCTCGTCACCGGGTGAGCAGATCGGCGTCGCAGGCAGACCGGCCTTGGCGTAGGTGTTCCACGGGGTCTCGGTCTTCCGGTCGGTATCGGTTGTGGCGACCTCTTGCTTGACAAGCGGATAATTCACCGTCGAATCGAACTCGAGCCGGTCGTAGTCACTGGTGAGTCGGTTGTAGATGACACGGGCCACCTTGGCGAAGTCGGCGGGTTTAGCTTCACGCTGCACCAGCGACGCGACGATGAGCACCTCGTAGGGAGACATGTTGTTAGCCTTGGCGGTCTCGAGCAGGCCGCCCTTGACGTAGTGATCACCGCTTTCAGCGACGAGAGTGGCAAGGGTCTGCTTGGCCGATGCAGAGGGATCGATATTCCAGGTGCCGGGGGCGATCAAGCCCTCGAGGCGCCGATGGCTGTTACCCACCACCCCAGCACCCCTGGTGGCCCAGTCCGGAACATTCAACGACGACAACGGACCCTCTCCGGCGGCGGTCTTGAGGTCCTTGGCCGAGACGCAACTGCGCTTGCCGTTGAGGTCGACACAACTGGCATCCGAGATCAGGGTGAAGATGCCCTCGGTCACCGAACCGGTGCTGACCGCTTGAATATCGTCGAGTTGTCGTCCCTCCGGAATCACGAGCTTGCCGACCCGCATTGTGGGATCGGTCAACTTCGCCACGGCCGTCGCCGCCGGGATCTCGGAGCGCAGCTTGTAGAAGCCCGGCTGGATCGCAGCCATGTCAGGGTTTCCGGCGGCGACGTCGACGAAGACCCCCGCATTTGCGATGACACCCCTATCCACCAGGTTCTGGGCAATCACCGATCCCGAGTCGCCAGGGTGGACCTGGATGACGATGTCTGCGGCACCGTCACCGGTGAAGTCGCCAGTCGTCCTGTTGCCGCCGAAGATCTTGGGACCGAGCAGAACTGCACCGAGCACGACGGCAATGAGCAGACCGATCAGCGCGACGAGCCTGCGACGACCGGCCCGCCGCTGTGCGCGGTTACGGCTCGCCGCCCGGACGGCCGTAGGCTGCGCGCGATCTGAATCTGAGTCTTCCGGCATCGTCACTCTCTAACGGGGTTCAGTTACGAGGTCGCAGCCGCGTTGCGGCGTTGGTCGAGCCAGCCCTGCAGAATTGCCACTGCGGCAACCTGGTCGATCATCCCCCGCTGTTTCTTGACGCGCACCCCCGCCTCCCGCAGAGATCGTGCCGCGCTGACGGTAGTCAGTCGTTCATCGGCCAATCGCACCGGGACCGGGCTGATCAGCCCGGCGATGGTGTGGGCCACCTCGACAGCGTCGTCCGCGGACGATCCGGCCCGATTCGCCAGTGTGCGGGGTAATCCGACGACAACCTCGACGATCTCCAGTTCCCGGACCAATGCGGTGATCCGGCGCAGGTGCCCGGCCCCGCGGTCGCGGCGCACCGTCTCCACCGGCGTGGCCAGAACCGCATCCGGATCGCTGACCGCCACGCCGATGCGGACTGTGCCGACGTCGATACCGAGTCGACGCCCCCGTCCTGGGTCGTCATCGCCCGGTCTATCAGGGAGGCGGTTCTGGTCGGACATCGTCTGACCTCAGTCCCGGGCCAGCTCGGCACGGACCGCGGCGAGCGCGGCGGCAATGCCTTCCGGATCGGTGCCCGAACCCTGAGCCAAGTCGGCCTTACCGCCACCGCGGCCGCCCACCGCGGTCGTCACACTCTTCACCAGATCACTGGCCCGTACACCTGCGTCCTGGGCAGCCGGGTTGGCCGCAACAACGAACGGCACCACGGCGCCGCCGTCTTTGTTCTCCGCGCCCTCCGCGATCAGAACCACCACACCCGGCTCGGAGCCGAGGCGACCGCGGATATCGCCGACCAGGGAGCGCAGATCGCCCGCGCTCATTCCGGCCGGCATCCGCTGGGCCACCAGGCGGACCTTGCCCACCTGCTCGGCGGCCGCCACCGCCTCCGCCGCACCGGACCGGGCCGCCGTCAGCCGCACCCGTTCGAGTGCCTTCTCTGCGACCTTGAGTCGCTCGACCAGCACCGCCACCCGGCCGGGCACCTCCTCGGAGGGCACTTTCAGACTCGATGCCAACCCGGCCAGCAGCGCGCGTTCCTTGGCCAGATAGCGGAACGAATCCAGGCCCGAGTAGGCCTCGACGCGACGCACGCCGGAGCCTACCGAGGACTCCCCGAGAATGGTGACCGGTCCGATCTGAGCCGAATTGCGTACATGAGTGCCGCCGCAGAGTTCCAGCGAGAACGGTCCGCCGATCTCGACCACCCGAACGTCGTCGGGATACTGCTCGCCGAACAGAGCCATCGCCCCCATCGCCTTGGCCTGCTCGATTCCGGTGACGAAGGTGTTCACCGGAAAGTCAGCCCCAACGGCCTCGTTGGTCACCACTTCGATCTGGCTGCGCTGCTCTTCGGTCAACGATCCCTGCCAGTTGAAATCGAACCGAAGATATCCGGGCCGGTTCAGTGATCCGGCCTGAACAGCGTTGGGGCCCAGGATTTCTCGCAATGCGGCATGCACCAGATGGGTGCCGGAGTGCCCCTGGGTGGCGCCGTGACGCCACTTCGGATCCACCTCGGCAACAATGGTGTCGCCCTCGACGAACTCCCCCGACTCGACATTGACGCGGTGCACCCACAGGGTCTTGCCGATCTTCTGCACATCGGTGACCGCGGCCTTGGCCGCCGCGCTGCCGCCGGTACCGGTGAACCAGCCGATATCGGCGATCTGACCGCCGGACTCCGCGTAGAGCGGGGTCCGATCGAGCACGATCTCGACCCGTTCCGGCGGTGCCGCCTCAGAGTGGGTCCGCGGATGATGGGCCACCACCGGAACCCGCTTGCCGTCGACGAAGATACCGATGATCCGCCCCTGCGAGGTCAGCTCGTCGAATCCGGTGAACTCGGTCGGACCCGCATCGACAAGTTCGCGGAACGCCGAGAGGTCTGCGTGCGCGTGCTTGCGGGCGGCGGCATCGGCCTTGGCGCGACGGCGCTGCTCGGCCATCAACTCACGGAAGCCGAGTTCATCGACGCTCAGCCCCGCCTCGGCGGCCATCTCGAGGGTGAGTTCGATCGGGAACCCGTAGGTGTCGTGCAGGGCGAAGGCCTCCGAACCACCCAGCACGGTCTTGCCGGCCGACTTGGCGGCGGCCGCAGCGTCGGAGAAGAGCCGTGAACCTGAGACCAGGGTCCGGTTGAAGGCCGTCTCCTCGGCCACCGCGATCCGGTTGAGCCGGTCGAAGTCACTGACAAGCTCCGGATAGGACGGACCCATCGCGTCACGCACGCACGCCATCAAGTCGCCCACGATCGGCGTGTCGATTCCGAGCAACTTGGCGGCACGGACGATACGACGCAGCAGCCGACGCAACACATAGCCGCGGCCCTCGTTGGCGGGGGTGACACCGTCGGCGATGATGATCGCCGCGGTGCGGCTGTGGTCGGCGATGACCCGATAGCGCACATCGTCGATCGCGTTTCCGGCGCCGTATCCGCGGGGTGCACACTTGGCCACCTTGTCGATCATCGGGCGCATCAGGTCGATCTCGTAGACGTTGTCGACGTTCTGCAGCAGACAGGCGATCCGCTCGACGCCCATACCGGTGTCGATATTCTGCCGCGGTAGCGGGCCGAGGATGTCGAACTCCTCCTTGGACGTGCCCTCGCCACGCTCGTTTTGCATGAAGACGAGATTCCAGATCTCGATATAGCGGTCCTCGTTAGCTTCCGGGCCGCCCTCGACGCCGTATTCCGGGCCACGGTCGTAATAGATCTCCGAGCACGGCCCGCACGGTCCCGGGATGCCCATGGACCAGTAGTTGTCAGCCATGCCGCGACGCTGGATCCGCTCCGGCGGCAGGCCCGCCACGTCCTGCCACAGCCCGACGGCTTCGTCGTCGTCATAAAAGACGGTGGCCCATAGCCGTTCCGGATCCATCCCGTAGCCGCCCTCGGTGACCGGCGTGGTGAGCAACCGCCAGGCCAGTTCGATCGCTCTGCGCTTGAAGTAGTCGCCGAAGGAGAAGTTGCCCGCCATCTGGAAGAAGGTGTTGTGCCGGGTGGTGATGCCCACCTCGTCGATATCCGGGGTCCGGATGCACTTCTGGATGCTGACGGCAGTGTCGTACGGAGGCGTGCGCTGGCCCAGGAAGAAGGGCACGAACTGCACCATGCCGGCATTGACGAACAGCAGGTTGGGATCGTCGAGGATCACCGACACACTGGGCACCTCGGTATGTCCGGCGTTGACGAAGTGATCCAGGAACCGCTTCCTGATCTCATGTGTCTGCACGGGTCGGGTCCTTGTTGTTGGTCCAGCTGGGCCGGTTGGTCGACCGCACCACCCTACCGGTCGCCGCTAACCAGGCAGGAAGCCAAACCGCACCAACCGCCGCGGTACACATGTCCAAGCCGAGGTGCGCTCAGCTCGAGTCGTTCTGGGCGCGACGGTTCTTGATGCGTTGAGCGCGATCGGCTGCGCGGGTCCGGCGCCGGCGGGGCATCAGCAGCGACCGCCTGGCCGGGGCAGAAGCGCCGGCATCCGCCGGAGGCAGCGCGGCGGTGGTCACATCCCAGTCCGGGAAGTACAGCCGGGCGCCCGGATGGGTTGTGTAGGTACGACCGGTAGGAGCGGTCCAAACAATGGTGCCGTCGGGCAGCTGTCTGTCATGCCATCCGTCCTCATCAGTCCAGAAGGTCCGGAGCAAATGATGCTTTCGGCATAGGCAGCGCAGGTTGGACGGATGGGTTGCCCCGAGCGGATAGGCGATGGCGTGGTCAATATCGCAGACTTCTGCCGGGACGTCACAGCCGGGGAATCGGCAGGCGAGATCCCGGCAGCGGACGAACCGTTGCAGCTTCACCGACGGTCGGTACTGAGGTTCCGCCTCCTCGCACGGCGGGTTCAGCGGCACGACCTGCGCGCCGTCACGGATCAACTGTTCGAGAAGCGGATTCGGGATGACGCCGCCATTGGTCATCAGCGCGGCAGTCCGCGTCCTAGGGCTGGAAGATGGCCGGGACCGGGCCTGGTCCACCGCGTTCCGATCGGCCACGACATGGATGATCACTGACCCCTTCAGCGCCGCGCTGGTCGAATTGGGGCACCCCGGCTCTGCGCATTGACAGGCGATACGGTCCGCGCCGGCGAACACCGCCCCCATCGCCTCGGCGCGCCGCTGGCCAATGGTGCGGGGATCGGAATCACATACCGCGCGCGCAATCGCGGTCAACCGCCGTTCGATCAACTCGGCGTGGGTGGCGAACAGCCGGCCCCACACCGATCGGGTTCCGCTCTCGTCCTCGGGCTTGCCGAACTGCACATCCATCGTGCGGGCGGCCTGGCGGAACCATTCGCGGGCCTGCGGGTCATGGGCATCCAGCACGATATCGATGAGCGTCTCGACCTTACGGTCCGATAACGCACCCCATTGTTCGGCGGCGTGGGCGATGTCGGCATCGATCGCCTCCATCGCCGCCGTGCCAACCACGCAGTGCGTCCGCCAGGAAATCGTGGACACCAACCGGGCCCCGATTCGTCCCATCAGGAACAGGTCGTTCACCTTGGGCAGTCGCTCCCGCAGCGATTGCGCCAGATACATCTGCGAAGAGGCCCGGCGAGTGCTGATCCCCAGCGCCGCACCCACCTGGGCAGCTGTGGCGTCCCAGGGATCGCAGGCCCACCGCGAACGCGGATCGACCAGATCCTGGTCATCGGGGTCGGCCGGGCAGTGGCGCTGCACCAGCTCACCGATCGCCGCGAGCCGCCGTGCCGCCGCGGCCGCTTCAGCACGGGCCCAGCCTTCGACGGCGTCGACGACCACCGCGTCATCTGCCGCGGAGAGCGCATCGGGAGGCGTGTTATCGAACATATTTTCGATTATGCCGTTGGGGTACGACAACCCGATTCCGAAGCAGGACGCTCCCCCCGCCGACTCAGCGCTTGCGGCGGATGATGGCTCGAAGTTTGTCCAACCGGCCCGCGATCTCCCGTTCGGCACCATGTGTGGTCGGTCGGTAGTAGTCGACATCCGCGATTTCATCGGGTGGATACTGCTGTGCCACAACACCATCCGGATCGTCATGGGGATAGCGATAACCCTGGGCGTTGCCAAGCTGGGCGGCACCCGAGTAGTGGCCGTCGCGCAGGTGAGCAGGCACCAGCCCGGCTTTGCCGGCCCGGATATCGCCCATCGCCGCACCGAGGGCCGTGGTGACGGCATTGGACTTCGGCGCGGTGGCCAGGTGAACGGTGGCGTGAGCCAGGGTCAACTGGGCTTCCGGCATTCCGATCAGGGCAACGGTCTGCGCCGCAGCGAGGGCGATCAGCAACGCGGTCGGATCGGCCATACCGATATCTTCGCTGGCCAGGATCACCAGCCGGCGCGCCACGAATCGGGCGTCCTCACCGGCCACCAGCATGCGGGCCAGGTAGTGCAGGGCCGCATCGACGTCGGATCCGCGGATGCTCTTGATGAACGCGCTGATCACGTCATAGTGCTGGTCGCCGTCGCGGTCGTAGCGCACCGCCGCCTGATCAAGGGACTGCTCGACGGTCTGGACCGTCACGGTCCCGTCGGCGGCCGCGGCGGTCTCCGCGGCGACCTCCAGGGCGGTCAAGGCCCGACGGGCATCTCCCGCAGAGAGTTTGACCAGAAGTTCGACCGCGTCGTCCTCGACGGCTACCGCGCCGCCCAACCCGCGCGGGTCAGCCACCGCACGGCGCACCACCGCGCGGATATCGTCCGGGGTCAACGGGTGCAGTTGCAGGATCAGCGACCGCGAGAGCAGTGGCGCGACCACCGAGAAGGACGGGTTCTCCGTGGTTGCCGCCACCAGCAGCACCACCCGATTCTCGACGGCAGCCAGCAGGGCATCCTGCTGGGTCTTGGAGAATCGGTGCACCTCGTCGATGAACAACACGGTCTGTTGGCCCCGCAGCAGCGCCTGGCGGGCGCTTTCGACGACCGCTCGCACCTCCTTGACCCCGGCGGTCAGCGCAGACAGCGCTTCGAACCGCCGGCCGGTCGCCTGCGAAATGAGCGAGGCCAGTGTGGTTTTACCGGTGCCCGGCGGCCCGTAGAGGATCACCGATGCGGCACCGGTGCCTTCGACGAGTCGCCGCAATGGCGACCCCGGTCCCAGCAGATGAGCCTGGCCTACGACCTCCTCAAGGGCGGCCGGGCGCATCCTGACCGCGAGTGGAGCCGACCCCGTGCCGGTCGGATAGGGGGCCGACGAGTCCGCCACGAAATCGTCCCCGGGCAGGTCGAACAGGCTGTCGGACACTGTTCAGGCTTACCACGGCATCCCGCGCGGCGCGGTACCGGCCAGCAGGACCCCGCTGCCCGGATCAAAACCGTCAGGGCCCATGATCGGCGCGTGTCATACGCCAAGTACGGGCCGTGGGCGGTGATCGCCGGCGGCTCTGAAGGGGTCGGCGCCGAGTTCGCGCTTCAGTTGGCCGAATCGGGGATCAACCTGGTTCTGCTGGCCCGCAAACCGGGGGCTCTCGAGTCGGCCGCTCAACAATGCCGTGCTCATGGTGTGGACGTGCGGACGTTGGCGGTCGATCTCGTCGACCGGACCGCAGTCGAGCAGGTCACCGCAGTCACCAAAGACCTCGAAGTCGGCCTGCTGATCTACAACGCCGGCGCCAACACCTGCAGTGCGGAGTTCCTGGACGCCGAAATCACCGACTTCCAGTCCGTCATCGACCTGAATATCACCACCATGATGGCGCTGGTCGCCCACTACGGCCGGGCCATGCGCTCCCGGCGCCGCGGGGGCATCATGCTCGTCGGTTCGATGGCCGGGTATCTGGGCTCGGTCCGTCACACGGTTTACGGCGGGGTGAAGGCCTACGGGCGGATCTTCGCCGAGGGCCTGTGGCTGGAACTGCGCGAGCACAACGTCGATGTCCTGGAACTGGTCCTCGGGGTCACCCGCACGCCTGCGATGCAGCGGTTGGGATTGAACTTCGATGTGCCGGGTTTGCGTGTTGCTGAACCTGCAGATGTCGCACGAGAAGGCTTGGCACACTTGGGAAATGGACCCGTGCATGTGGCCGGCGGGAACGCCGAGGACATCCGGCGGCGTAATGATCCGGATCGGGCCACAGTGGTGGAGGGCACGCACCGATTCATGCGGCGGCTGCTCCCGGACTAGCCCTGCGTAGCGGTCAGTGCACGGCTCACCTGCGCTGCGGCCGTGGCCATACCGAGTGCTCGCTGGGCGGCGGTGCCAGCCGGTCGGCGCGGACCCGAACACCGAAGGCGGTGGGAACCTAGCCACCGAGTGAACGGCGACCATCTTCTCGAAGAAGTTTCGCGAAAAGCTTGCACGGCAAATACCTATGTGACTAGTTTGAAGCACCTAACCGGAATAACAAAGACTATCTGGCTGGCAACGGATCGATGTTAGACACCGAATCCCTACACTGAGGTGCGGTTTCAGCAACGAACGTGGCGTTTGGCTGCGCAAGGGTGCCGAGGGTACCGTCACGCAGCCTGAACCAGACGGGCGAAAGGCAGAATTCTGTGGCTGACAAATTCCCCAACCAACCGCTCAACGTCGTCGAGAACTTCGTCGATAAGCCCTACACCGTGCAACGCCTCGTGGAGCGGCCGGTCGAGAAGGTCGTCGACAAGCCCGTCAGCTTGGAGCGGGTGATCGAACGACTGGTGGTTGACACCGTCGACAAGATCGTTGATAAGCCGGCGCAGGTATCACGCCTGGTCGAACGTCCCGTGGTGACCGTTGTCGATGAACTGGTCGACAAGCCGGTCAAGGTAGTCCGCCAACTGGAGCGACCCGTGGTCACGATCGAGGACCGGGTGGTCGACAAGCCGGTCAGCGTCAATCGCCTCGTGGAGCGCCCGGTCGTCACCGTGGTCGACGAAGTAATCGACAAAGCGCTGAAGGTCAGCCGCAAAATCGAGCGCCCGGTCGTCACCGTGGTCGACGAGGTAGTCGATAAGCCGCTGAAGGTCAGCCGCAACATTGAGCGCCCGGTCGTCACCGTGCAGGACACGATCACCGATAAGCCGGTGCAGGTCCAGCGCCTCGTCGAGCGGCCGGTCGTCAACATCATCGACAAGATCACCGACAAGCCGGTCGAGATTCAGCGTCTGGTGGAAAAGCTCGTCGTCTCGATCGTTGACAAGGTTGCGGAGCGTCCGGTCGAGGTTCAGCGCCTCGTCGAAAGGCTCATCGTCGACATCCAGGACAACGTCGTCGACAAAGCGGTCACTGTTCAGCGACTGGTCGAGAAGCCGGTTGTCACCATCGTCGACAAGATCGTCGAGATCCCGGTCGAGCGGATCGTCGAGCGCGTCGTGGAGAAGCCGGTCGATCGGATCATCACCAAGGTCGTAGAGAAGCCGGTTGAGAAGATCGTCGAGAAGATTATCGAGATCCCGGTCGAGAAGATCGTCTACAAGACAGTCGAGAAGCCGGTCGAGCGGATCGTCGAGATCACGGTCGAGAAGCCGGTTGTCAAGATCGTGGAGAAGATCGTTGAGGTCGCCGTCGAGCAGATCGTCGAACGCGTCGTCGAGAAGCCCGTCGACCGCATCGTCGATAAAATCGTCGAGAAGGTCAACGTCATTGAGCGCATCGTCGAGAAGCCCGTTGACCGCATCGTCGAAAAGATCGTCGAGAAGCCCAACGTCGTCGAGCGCATCGTCGAGAAGCCCGTCGACCGCATCGTCGAGAAGATCGTCGAGAAGCCCAACGTCGTCGAGAAGATCATCGACAAGCCGGTCGACCGCGTCGTCGAGAAGATCGTCGAGAAGCCCAACATCATCGAGCGCATCGTCGAGAAGCCCGTTGACCGTGTCGTCGAAAAGGTCGTCGAGAAGCTCAACATCGTGGAGAAGGTGCTCGAGCGGGCGGTCGACCGGGTGGTCGAAAAGGTCGTCGAGAAGGTCAACATCATCGAGAAAACCATCGACAAGCCCGTCGACCGCATCGTCGAAAAGATCGTCGAGCGTCCGAAGATCATCGAGAAGGTCGTCGACCGACCGGTGGAAAAGGTGGTGGAGAAGACGGTTACCAACCCGGTTCTGGTGGAGAAACTCGTCGAACGCGAGGTCGAGTACGTCAACGAGCGCATCGTCGAACGGCCGGTCGAGACCATCGTCGAGCGCATCGTCGAGCGCCCGGTCTACAAAGAGGTCGAACGGATCGTCGAGAAGCCGGTCGAGAAGATCGTCGAGATCATCGTCGAGAAGCCCGTGATCGTCCACAAGTACGTCGAGAAGCGGGTCGAACGGGTCGTCGAGCATGGCGCAGACGAGATCAGCGTCAGCCGGCGCACGATGGGCAAGGCCTCCGAGGTCGAGGCCAAGTTCCTCGACCGGGGTACCCGCGAGGTCAAATGGGTGGAGCGGGCGACCGGCGAGCATCCCGACGATGGAATCGTCGGCGATGAATCGGTGGAATTCCGGGCACGCGAGTCCTATGTCGTGGATCCGAAGTTGGACGAGCCCCGGAATCGTCGTTCCTGACACCACCGCCGAACAGCAGGACGCCGGGGCGGTCGGGCCTTCCCGCCCCGGCGTTATCCTACTTGCCCCAAAGCCGACAATTCAGTCCACACCGACCACTAAAATAAGGAGTCTGTTGTGACGCCAATCGTGCGAGCTTCGCTCGCCCTCGGCGGGATGTTCATCGTAGGCAGTTCTCTGCTGGCGGGCGCCCCGATCGTGAGCGCTGCCCCGTCCGCGGATGCGGTCAGCACCATCAATGACCGCTATTCCACCTTCGGCGGCGCAAGTTCCCTGCTGGGTGCGCCGATCGGCGAGGCAGTCGAGGTACCGGGTGGCGCCGAACGCGACTACGCCGGCGGTGCCATCTTCTACTCGAAGGACACCGGCGCCCATGTGATGTACGGCGCAATCCTGGATCGCTATCAGGCACTAGGCGGTCCCAGCAGTGAACTCGGGTTCCCGAAGAACGACGAGACCGACACCGGCGACGGCGTCGGGCGTTTCAATGACTTCGCCATGCCCGGTGGGGCCGCGATCTACTGGAGCCCGCAGTGGGGGGCATCGGTGATCAAGGGCCGGGTTCTTGAGGCCTGGCGCCAGTCTGGTGCCATCACCGGGCCGTTCGGCTATCCGAGCTCAGACACATCAATCGTGGACGGCGTGCAGACGGGCAAGTTCGTCGGTCCGACAGGTACCGAGATCCAGTGGTCGCAGGCGGGCGGGCTCATCACCATCCCGGCTGCTCTGGCCACCAAGATCCCCGGGTTCGACGCCACTACGGCGACTTCAGAAGGGACCATCGCCGTGAGCACACCCGGTAAGTCCGTGTCCGCCGAGCCCACCGCCTCGAAGACCAGCAAGTGGTGGTGGATTCCGGTCGGCGTGGCAGTGGCCGCCCTCATCGCCGGTCTGATGCGTCTGCTGACGCGTCGCCGCCCGGAAGAGCCGGTGACGGTCGCCGCCCGGCCCGCACCGGTGGTTAAGCCGACCCCGCCGTCCGACCCGGTCCGGCCCGTCCCGGTCGTCAAGGCCCCGGCGCCCGCTCCGGCGAAGGTGGCTCCGAACCCGCCGGCTCCGGCGAAGGTGGCTCCACTGGCCGCAGTGACGCAGCCACCGGCTCCCCGGCCATTACTGTCGGAGCCACCCAAAGCGACCGTCCGCACCGAAGCGACCGATCGCGATCTCTCGACGGTGGTGAAGTACGAGCAGTCGGCTACCGCAGCCGAGACATCGGTTCGGGTGACTTACGAGAACAACGCAGTCGGCAACAACCAGGCCAGCATCGCCGACAAGAGCGACTCAATTCCCGACTGACGACGACGACGCCAGTCGGCACCACATCGCGGGAGTGCAGCTGGCGATACAAGCAGCTGCCGCTGAGGAGAGAGAAATCAGATGGGTAATTTGGATTGGCTGCTGGGGATTGTCGGCGGCTTGATCGGCGGCAACGTGGCCGGTGCGGCCAAGAACAGCCTCGGTACCGCTGGAAACAGCGTCGCCGGCGCCATCCTGACGGCGATCGTTGGCGCGGTCATGAAAGGCCGTAAGTAGCAGCCCAAGCACAATCTCTCAACGGCACCCGGTCACGCGCATCCATGCGGGACCGGGTGCTTTTTTGCCCGCGAGATAGACGTCACGGCTGCGATTCGCCTGGAAGCACAGCCCTGAAGCAGGTTTCGCTGAGCTCAGGTCCGGTGACCGCGGTCAGCGCAGCACCGCTTCCGGCGTGCCCTCCGGAGCAGGGATCGCCTCCGGTGACGGCCACGGTTGCGGGACGGGCCGCTGGCGCACCAACTGCGGCCACCAGAACCAGCGGCCCATCAACGCCGCGATGGACGGCGTCATGAAGGACCGGATCACCAGGGTGTCGAACAACAGGCCAAGACCGATGGTCGTGCCCACCTGCGCAAGGATTTTCAGCTCACTGAACCCCATCACCGCCATCGTCACGGCGAAGACCAGGCCGGCCGAGGTCACCACCGAGCCGCTGCCACCCATGGCCCGGATGATCCCGGTGTTCAGACCTGCTCCGATCTCCTCCTTGAACCGCGCTACCAGCAGGAGGTTGTAGTCCGAACCCACCGCCAGCAGGATGATCACCGACATCACCAGCACCATCCAGTGCAGCGGTTGCCCAAGCAGGTCCTGCCAGATCAGGACCGACAACCCGAACGAGGTGCCCAGCGAGATCACCACGGTGCCCACGATCACGGCTGCGGCAACCACGCTACGGGTGATGATTAGCATGATGACGAAAATCAGCGCGAGTGCCGAGATCCCGGCGATCATCAAGTCATAGTTCGCGCTGTCCTGCATGTCCTTGAAGCTGGCCGCGGTACCCGCCAGGTAGATCTTCGAACCCTCGAGCGGGGTGCCCTTGATCGCCTCGAACGCCGCACTCTTCAGAGTGGCAATGTGGCTCAGGCCCTCCGGCGACATCGGATCACCCTCATGGGCGATGATGAATCGCACCGCTTTTCCGTCCGGAGACAGAAACATCTTCATACCGCGTTTGAAGTCCGGGTTGTCGAACACTTCCGGCGGCAGGTAGAACGAGTCGTCGTTCTTGGACTCGTTGAATGCCTTCCCCATCGCGCTCTGGTTGTCCTGCATCGCCGCCATCTGGTCATACATCCCGCTCTGCGTGCTCTGCATCGTCAGTTGCATGGTCCGCATGGATGTCATGGTGGCGATCATCGGCGGCATCAATGTGCGCAGTTGCGCGGTGAGCGTGTCGAGTTGCGCCAGGCTGGGAAGCAGAAGCTGGATGTCTTCGGTCATCGTGTCGATACCGTCGATGGTGTCGAACACCGACCGGATGGACCAGCAGACCGGGATGTCGAAACAGTGCGGCTCCCAGTAGAAGTAGTTGCGGACCGGCCGGAAGAAGTCATCGAAATCAGCGACGTGGTCGCGCAGATCAGCGATGTCGGTCGCCGTCAGATTCATCTTGCCGACCATGTCGTGGGTGACGGCGTTGAGTTGGCCCATCAGCACATACATCTGCGACATATTGTCGATGGTGGCCTGCAGATCGTCGCCCTGCTTGAGCATGTCCTTCATCCGGTCATCCAGGTAGGACTGGTTCAAGGCCTGGGTGGTGCCCTGCATGCCGAGCATGAACGGGATCGAACTGTTCTCGATCGGGCTGCCGAGCGGACGGGTGATGGTCGTCACCCGTCCGATCCCGGGCTGGCGGAACATGGCTTTCGCAACGCGGTCGATCACCAGGAAGTCCGCCGAGTTGCGCAAATCGTGATCGCTCTCGAGCATCAGTAGCTCCGGGCTCAGCCGCGCCGACGGAAAATGCCGTTCGGCGGCCGCGAATCCCTGGGCGGCTGGAATGTCGCCCGGCAGGTAATGCCGATCGTTATAGTCGGTCCTATAGCCGGGCAGTGCCAGCAGACCAACCAGTGACAGCGCAACCGTCCCGATCAGAATCGGGCCGGGCCAGCGCACCACGGCGGCGCCGATGCGGCGCCAAAACCGTTCCCGCATAGCGCGTTTGGGTTCCAGCGCGCCCATGTGGCTGGCGACCGTCACCACGGCCGGCCCGAGAGTGAGCGCCGCTGCCACCACGACGACCATGCCGATCGCCAGTGGCACTCCCATTGACTGGAACATCGGACTGCGAGTGAAGTGCAGGCAGAACATCGCCCCGGCGATGGTAAGACCCGATCCGAGGATGACATGGGTGGTTCCGTGGAACATCTCGTAGTAGGCGGCTTCGCGGTCGCGCCCCTTGCTTCGCGCCTCCTGGTAACGGCCGAGTAGGAAGATCGCGTAGTCGGTGCCCGCCGCGATCGCGACCATGGTCAGCAGGTTCACCGCGAACGTCGACAAACCGATCAGGTGGTAGTGCCCGAGAAACGCCACCACACCGCGGCCGACCGCCAACTCGAGGAACACCATGGCCAGTGCGAGTACCACCGTCACGATGGACCGGTAGACGAACAGCAGCATCATCAAGATCACGCCGAAGGTCAACATCGTGATCAGTTGCAGGCTGCGGTCACCGGCGATGTGGGTATCGGCAATCAACGCTGCCGGTCCGGTGACATAGGTTTTGATGCCGGGCGGGGCGGGCACACTGTCCACGATGGTCTTGGCGGCTTCCACCGACTCGTTGGCCAGACCCTCGCCCATATTGCCGGCCAGATAGACCTGGGCGTAGGCGGCCTTGCCGTCGGAACTCTGCGAACCGGCCGCCGTCAACGGGTCTCCCCAGAAGTCCTGGACGTGCTCGACGTGGGTGGTGTCGGCACTCAGCTTCCGAATGATCTCGTCGTAGTACCGGTGGGCCGACTCGCCGAGGGGCTCAGTGCCCTCGAGGACGATCATCACC
Source organism: Mycolicibacterium sp. (assembly GCF_016462945.1). Lineage (GTDB taxonomy): Bacteria > Actinomycetota > Actinomycetes > Mycobacteriales > Mycobacteriaceae > Mycobacterium. The sequence goes on from NZ_JAEMSG010000018.1 coordinate 22,812, forward strand.
GCCGTGTTGGACTTGAACTCGCCGAAGACCTCGCCGATCCGGTTCATCGCGATGGTCGACGGGGCGTTCTGGTCGGCCATCGGCACCGACTGTTCCTGGCCAACCACCTCGATTTGCGGCACCGCGGTGTTGGTGACGACGGCCAGGGCAAGCCAGCCGAGGATGATCGGTATCGACAGCAGCCGGATCCAGTGCGCGATGTGCGGCCGGGGGCGGCGCTCGGCGGATTCCGGCGGCTGCTTCCGGGACAGCGTGATCATCCGGATTTGACGAGGCAGAAGGTTTGGGCATTGACCCCGGTCGAGGTCTTCTCATCCTTGACCACGCCGTCGACCGTGATCCGGCAGCCAATGGTGTCGCTGTCGCCCTGGGCGACGATATTGGCGGCGGCCGCCGGCGCGGTGGTGCTCAGTTCCAGCGTCCACGGCAGCGTCACGTCACGGGCGATCTGCGGCTGGGCATCGAGATCGAGGTAATTCACGGTGGCCACGGTGCCCGGGGGGCCGAAGATCTCATAGACGACGACCTTGGGATTGAACGGCGCAGGGTCGCTGGCCAGGCCGCTACCCGGGCGGGTGAGTTCGCTTTTGCCGAAGATGCCGTGCAACCGGTCGACAGCGAACGCCGCCACCACCAGCACCAGCGCGATCACCAGCGGCATCCAGGCGCGCCGCAGGCCTCTCACTAACCAATACCCGGGACTCCGGCGGGGATTCTTGGGCACGGCGTCGCTCCCGGCCTTCGTGGGCGCGGCGTCACGCCGGCGGAACCGCTTCGGCTTCGGTGTCGGGTCTTGCACCGATGCGGCGGGGTGCCCTGCGGGGTGGTCGGTCGCAGCGCCGGCCGGGCTGTCCACTGTCACGCCCGGCTCCCTTCCGCGCCGCCTGGCACGCTGTGCTGTAGGTCGATACAGCAGTAGTTGGAGACCCCGAATGCCACCTCTACATAGTAGGGCTAACAGTTGCGCGACGCGAAACACCTGTGACACGCGTCATGCGTCCGTCATTCGACGGTGCCGGAAAGCCCCATGTCGTCGAGGGCACTGTGGGCCACCGCTGCCAACTCGTCTCGGGTGGTGGTGCACTCGGCGTTACTGAAGCCGATGGCGATCCAGACCCGACCGTTCACTCGCCCGGAAATCACCGGGTGGAAGATGCCATCGGCACGTCGAATGTCGCGGAACGTGATGCCCTGCTCGAACGGCAACAGGTACGTCGATGCCGCGTCACTGCCATCCGGCCGGTTGGTTGCCGGATCCAGCTCGCCGAGGTAGGAGCAAGCCACCTCCTTGTCCTTGAGCACCATTCCCTCGAGTCTGCGCACCGCACTCTGCGGTACGAACGGCACCAGCGGCAGTGGGCCCAGCAATTCGTTGCCTTCCTCGCCGAGGCGCTGCAGCGCTTCTGTGAATTTCACTCGCGCGCCCGACAGGTCTGTAGTGACCTCGTCTGGATCAACCGTGAACGTCACATTCGTCAGAGCATTCGCCCGGGTGTCCCCCGGCGTGCGCTCGCTGATCGGGATCGAGATGTTCACCATCCCGTCCTCAGCCAGCCAACCGAGACCCTTTCCGCATCTGACTCCGAACCCCAGCAGCAGTGTCGGACCGGACCCGCCGAGTTCACGGGCGCGCTTATCCCATTGCTCGACGTCGACCTGGATCGTCACCGAGGGGACGAAGACCTGCCGATCCAAGCCGGCCTGCGCAGGGATCGCAGCGGCTTTCTGCCGAACCGCGGCGGTGCCGTCCTTGCGGGCCAGCCGAAGTGCGCCCAGTACAGACTTGGCGACCTCGGGTAATCCGCGAATCAGCACCCGCGCGTCCTCCCGCACCGCCTGGAATCTCGTGCGTGAAGTCGGCGGCGGATAGCCCATGTCGTGAGTTATTCCTTTGGCGGCATCGGTGACAGCGACAACGGCGCCGCCACCGTCGGCGATCGTGTGCGAGACGATCAGCACGACGGCCGCACCGCCTTCGGTGAATGGCAGCACCGCCAATCTCCACGAAGGACCGCGCTCAGGGTCGATGGGCACGACCGCCTGCTCGGCGGCCCACGCCCGAAAATCACTACGCGGCCTAGCCTTCGGTGCGATCTCGATATCGGGCAGACCAGGCCATGTGACCCACCTATCCCTGCCGAACGGCAACGGCGATCGTTCGATACGCCGGCCGAGAAGTCCTTGTCCGAGGTTGTGATGGAACCGGCGCAGGGCCACAAGGTCGACCTCATGGTCATAAACCCAGCACCACCGGATCAGCGGATCGCGACCGCGCGCACGCAGACCCAGGAATGACGCCTGGTCCATGTAGTCGAGGGTGTTGTCCACCGCGGCCACGTTAGTCGGACTCACTCGATCTGCCCGGACAGGCCGAAATCCCCGAGCGCGCCGCGAACCGCGTCCAACAGCTGATCGGTGGTGGTCGTCCCGTCAGCGTTCGTATAGCCGACACTTACCGAGACTTTGCCCCGTAGTCGCGCCGAGACGACGGGGAAGAAGATTCCGTCGTGGCGCCGGAGATGCGCCCGGTCGATCCGCTCATTCGTCCGGACTGCGAAATAGTCGGCATCGGTGCCGTCGGGACGGTTGACTGCTGGATCGAGGTCCCCCAGATTTGAACTGCCGAGTAATGCGCCGCCCACCACCATGCCTTCCAGTCGGCGGGCCACGATCTTGGGAATCACGGGTGTGAGCGGGAGTGGCGCCACCAGCTGATTGTGAGCTTCGCCCAGGGTGGACAGCGCGGTCTTCAGGCCCGCACGGAGTCCCGTCAGATCGCCCGCGACCGTTGATGGATCGATGCTCAGCCTCACTCCGGTCAGTGCATTGCCCCGGGCATCGCCCTCGATCCGCTCGTTGACGGGTACGGAGAGGGTTACCGTGCCATCTGGTTCGACCCATTCCAGGTCCTGGCCGATCCGGGCAGCGACGCCCAGAAACAGCGAATTACCGGTTCCACCCAGGCTTTTCGCGCGGTGGTCCCATTGCTGCACATCGAGGTAGGCCGTCACCGAGGGCAGCGTGACAACCTCGCCGGGGTCTTCTGCCGGGTTACTGGTCGTGGGTTTGCCGGGCGAATCGATACCCCCGTTGGCTATCGCCACGCGCACTGCGGCTGCCAGCGCTCGGGCCATCTGGGGCAGTGCCCCGGCGATGTCGCGCAAATCTTGGAGCAGCGCTTTGCTTTTCTGTCGTGATCTCGCGGCCGGATATCCGAGATTCCTCGTCACACCCTGGGCAGCCTCAGTCACCGCAATCGCCATGCCCACCCCGTCGGCGACCGTATGGGAAACCACCAGTGTCACTGCGGTATCCCCGTCGGTGAAGGGCTGGATCGCCAGCCGCCACGACGGCCCGTGTTCCGGATCGATCGGTAGCGCGGCTTGCTCGTCGGTCCAGGCGGTGAGCTCGCTGCGCGACCGGGCCGCGGCGGCGACGTCGATATCCGCCGGACCCGGCCACGCGATCCACCGGTGCCTGCCGAACGGCAGTGGTGAGCGTTCGATACGGCGGCCGAGTAAACCCTGTCCGAGGTTGCGGTGGAAACGCCGCAACCCGTTGAGGTCGACGTCGCGGGCATAGATCCAGGTGAACTGGATCACCGGGCCGTGGCCGAGTGCGCGCAGACCGAGGAAGGACGCCTGATCGATGTAGTCGAGCGTGTTATCCACGGCACTCATGGTAAGTCGGATCGCGCTACTTCTGGGGCCGGTGATCCATCCCGGACTCCTTGCGCTGCTGCGCGGTGATCGGGGCAGGGGCATCGGTGAGCGGATCCACGCCACCGCCGGACTTGGGGAAGGCGATGACGTCGCGGATCGAGTCGGCGCCGAACAGCAGTGCCGTGATGCGATCCCAGCCGAACGCGATACCGCCGTGCGGCGGGGCGCCGAAGGTGAAGGCGTCGAGCAGGAATCCGAACTTCTCGGCAGCTTCGCCCGAGTTGATACCCATCACCGAGAAGACCCGTTCCTGGGTGTCTCGGCGGTGAATACGGATCGATCCGCCGCCGATCTCGTGGCCGTTGCAGACGATGTCGTAGGCGTCGGCGAGCACCGCACCAGGATCGGTATCGATGAGGGCGGCCTGCCCGGGCTTGGGCGCGGTGAATGCATGGTGCACCGCCGTCCACACCCCGGAACCAACGGCGACATCGCCGGCCGCGGTCGCGTCGTCAGCCGGCTCGAACAGCGGCGGGTCCACGATCCACAGGAACGCCCAGGCGCCCTCGTCGATCATGTCCAGCCGCCGGGCGATCTCACCACGCGCGGCGCCCAGCAGTGCCCGCGACGGTCTGGCGGGACCGGCCGAAAAGAACACGCAGTCACCAGGTTTCGCACCGACATGAGCGGCGAGTCCGGCACACTCAGCATCAGAGAGGTTCTTGGCAACCGGCCCACCCAACGTGCCGTCGTCATCGATGAGAACGTAGGCCAAACCCTTGTGTCCGCGTTGCTTGGCCCAGTCCTGCCAGCCGTCCAGGGTCCGGCGCGGTTGCGATGCGCCACCCGGCATCACCACCGCGCCCACGTATGGCGCCTGGAAAACCCGGAAGGGCGTGTCGGAGAAGTACTCGGTGCACTCGACGAGCTCGAGGCCGAACCGCAGATCCGGCTTATCCGAGCCGAACCGACGCATGGCATCGGCGTACGTCATCCGCGGGATCGGCCGCGGTAGCTCGTAGCCGATCAGCGACCACAGCGCGGTCAGGATCTCTTCGGCGACGGCCATCACATCGTCGGTGTCGACGAAGCTCATCTCCACATCGAGTTGGGTGAACTCAGGTTGGCGGTCGGCGCGGAAATCCTCATCGCGGTAACAGCGAGCAATCTGGTAATAGCGCTCCATGCCGGCCACCATGAGCAGTTGCTTGAACAACTGCGGGCTCTGCGGCAGCGCGTAGAACGAACCGGGTTGTAGCCGGGCCGGCACCAGGAAGTCCCGCGCCCCCTCCGGTGTGGAGCGGGTCAGCGTCGGCGTCTCGATCTCGATGAAGTCATGAGCCGCCAGTACTGACCGGGCGGCGGCGTTGACCCGGGACCGCAGCCGGATGGCATCACCGGGCCCGCCTTCGCGGCGCATATCCAGATAGCGGTATCTCAGCCGGGCTTCCTCGCCCGCTGCCTCGTCGAGTTGGAAGGGCAGCGGCGCGCTCTCCCCCAGCACCGTCAACGATGTCGCGTTGACCTCGATTGCGCCGGTGGCGATATCGGCATTGGCGTTGCCCTCGGGCCGGATCTCGACAACACCCGCGACGGCGATGCAGAATTCTGCGCGTAGGCGGTGCGCCTGCGCGAGCACGTCGGCGTCCCGGAAGACCACCTGGGCGATGCTGGGTCCGCCGGCACCACTTCCCGGGTCGCTGCCGCCGGTGCCATCCCGCAGGTCGATGAAGATCACCCCGCCGTGATCGCGGCGGCGGACCACCCAACCTGCCAGGGTGACCTGCTGGCCGGCATCGGAGGCCCGCAACGATCCGGCAGCATGACTGCGCAGCACTGACACTCCTAGGACAACGGGGAACCGACGGGACGAGTCTATGGACTGCGCCGAATGGGGCGACGACCAACACCGGCAAAGGCAGTTGTGGCAAGCTTGGAGCGCTTGCTGGGCAGCCCCCGGATTCAATCTCAAGGAGCGCAGATGACCTTCAACGAGGGCATGCGGATCGATACGAGCAACACCACCAGTACCGGTGGTGGTGGCGGTGGCGGTCGCGGCATCGCGATCGGTGGTGGCGTCGGCGGCCTGGTGGTCATGCTGCTGGCGCTATTTCTCGGTGTCGACCCCGGCCCGTTGCTCAACCAGCAGCCGATGGCGCCCGCCACGCAGTCACAGCCCGGGTTCGACCTGGCCAAGTGCCGGACCGGGGCTGATGCCAACAACTTCGTCGAATGCCGGGTGGTGGCCACCGGCAACTCGGTCGACGGGGTGTGGCAGCAACTGTTGCGCGGCTACACGCCCCCCAAGCTCCGGTTGTTCAAGGACCAGGTACAAACCGGTTGCGGCCCGGCGAGCAGTGACGTCGGTCCGTTCTATTGCCCGCCCGATAAGACCGCCTACTTCGACACCGATTTCTTCACGGTGCTCCAGACTCAGTTCGGGTCCAGTGGCGGGCCGCTTGCCCAGGAATACGTGGTGGCCCATGAGTATGGCCATCACGTCCAGAACCTGCTCGGTGACCTCGGCCGCGCCCAGCAGGGCGCGCAGGGCGCCACCGGCGGCGGGGTGCGCTCCGAGCTTCAGGCCGACTGCTACGCCGGGGTGTGGGCGCACTATGCGGCAATCACCAAGCAGCAGGGAACCGATGTGACGTTCTTGGAGCCGTTGAGCGACAAGGACATCGCCGACGCGCTCTCCGCCGCGTCATCGGTCGGCGATGACCGGATCCAGAAGGAGTCCACCGGTCGGGTCAACCCCGAGAAGTGGACCCACGGCTCGTCTGAACAGCGTCAAAAGTGGTTCACCGTGGGCTACCAGACCGGTGACGCAGGCAAATGTGACACTTTCAACGCAACCAGCCTGAACTAGAACCGAATCTCAGACAGACGCGTTCACCACGAGCGCAGGGAACACTGCACGCCGCTGCCGCCCTGCTGGGAGACCACGACCTGACCGTCGACGGCGATCTCGCAGTGAAACTCGGGGTTCACCCGCAACCCGCCACTGGCGCTGACGAACGCCCACTGGGTGGGATTGTTGAGGGTGGTCTGGAAAATCCACGGCGCGCCCGGTCCCACACCGGTTCGGGCCAGCGGCATGTACTGCGGATCGTTGGCTAGTGCCTGGCTGGGCGGATCGGAAGTCACGTAGTAGATGTTGGCGGTCAGATCGCTGGTGGTGGTCACCGTGTAAGTGACCTGCTGCGGGCCGGTCGGGTCGGCCCCGGCCGACCACACGACCGTGGCGGTGCCAGCCAGCACCGTCACCGCCGCACCCAGAGCTGTCAGGTGTCGCATATTCGGCATATCGAACGCGGTCGTTGCGGCGTTACTCCCCCGGGCGTCACCCGGCATCGCGCAGCACGTCTGGATCCTGCCGGGCCGGCAGCACCTCGGCGGTGACCTGCTCGAACAACTCGATTGACGAGGCGATCGACTGGTCGACGAAGTAGGCCAGACCGGCACTGCTACTCGGGCGGAACCGGTCTGAGACGGTGATCCCGACCAGAGCCGGATCAGAGGAGTCGTGCACCACCGCCTCGGCCCCGCCACTGCCGGCCGTCCATCGGGTCGACAGACTCGTGAACAAGTCGCGCTTGCCCGCCGGATAGAAACGATCCGGGGTGATGCTCAGCAGCACGTTGTCGCGCAACAAGCCACTCACCTCAAGGTGCACATGAAGCCGACCCTGACTTGAATCGAGACAGAAATCCGCCAGAAAATCAACGAGAAAGAAGTACTCGTCGTCGTGATGGCCGCGGAAGTACCGCACGCCCCTGGCGCGCAGGTACTCCTCAATCAACGTGTTCATGACTGCCCAACGCCTCGACGTCGACGAGCGGTTCCCTGGCAGGATTAAGAATTCAGTGAGCCTTCGCGTCGCGCCAGTAAACCTGTTCAGGACAACCGGGCAACGACCTCGGCAACAACCGAACTGAGCGGCACATCGACCTGCTCACCGTTCGACAGATCCTTGACGCCGACGGTGCCTGCTTCGATATCGCGGTCCCCTGCCACCAGGGCGATCCGCGCGCCGGAGCGGTCGGCTGCTCGCAACGCGGGCTTGATTCCGCGGTCACCGTAGGCGAGGTCGACCCGGATGCCGGCCGCCCGCAGTTGTGCGGCCACCCGGGCGATCTCGATCTTGGCCTGCTCTCCCAGGGGTACCCCGAACACCTCGCAGCGGCTGACGTCACCCACGGTCTTGCCTTCCGCGCGCAGTGCCAGCAGGGTGCGGTCGACCCCGAGGCCGAAACCAATGCCGGAGAGGTCCTGGCCGCCGAGTTGGGCCATCAGTCCGTCGTAGCGACCACCACCGCCGATACCGGACTGCGCGCCCAGGCCGTCGTGGATGAACTCGAAGGTGGTCTTGGTGTAGTAGTCCAAGCCGCGCACCAGTCGTGGGTTGATCACATACGGCACACCCAATGCGCCCAGGTGGGCCAGCACCGTATCGAAGTGCTGCTTGGCGGCGTCCGAGAGATGATCCAGCATCAATGGGGCTTCGACGGTCAGCTCACGCACCTGCGGGCGCTTGTCATCGAGCACCCGCAGCGGGTTGAGTGTTGCGCGCGCCCGGGTTGGCTCGTCGAGATCCAGGCCAAACAGGAACTCCTGCAATAACTCCCGGTATTGCGGCCGGCAGGTGTCATCGCCCAATGAGGTGATCTCCAACCGGAAACCATTCAGTCCCAGCGAGCGGAAACCGGCATCGGCGATCGCGATGACCTCGGCGTCCAGCGCCGGATCGTCGACGCCGATGGCTTCGACACCGACCTGCTGAAGCTGACGGTAGCGCCCGGCCTGAGGGCGTTCGTACCGGAAGAAGGGTCCGGCATAACAGAGCTTGACCGGTAGCGCGCCGCGATCAAGACCGTGCTCGATCACCGCGCGCATCACTGGCGCTGTTCCCTCCGGACGCAGCGTCACCGATCGGTCACCGCGGTCGGCGAAGGTGTACATCTCCTTGGACACCACGTCGGTGGACTCCCCCACCCCGCGCGCAAACAATCCGGTGTCCTCAAAGATCGGCAACTCGATATCGCCGTACCCGGCCAGTCGGGCAGCTCTCAGCAGTCCCTCGCGCACGGCGACGAAGGCGGCGGAATCCGGCGGCAGGTAATCCGGCACGCCCTTGGGCGCCTGGAAATCGCTCACAGCGGCAGGCCTTGCAGAAAAGGGTTGGCCCGGCGTTCGAAGCCGATTGTGCTGGGTTCGCCGTGGCCGGGAAGCACCCTGGTGTCGTCGTCGAGCACCAACAGTTTGGTGACGATCGAGTCCAGCAGGTCGCGACCACTGCCACCGGGCAGGTCGGTGCGACCGACCGACTGCTTGAACAACGTGTCTCCGGTGAATGCCAACTCACCGCATCCCGACTCACCGTTGGTGCCAGAAACATTGGCGCCGGAAACATTGGTGCCAGAAACATTGACGCCGGGAACCCGGAACACCACCGACCCGCGAGTGTGCCCCGGGGTGTGCTCCACCGTGACGACGATGCCACCGAGGTCCAGTGTGTCGCCATCGCGGTCGAGTTCGATGACCTGCCTGGGTTCACGGAACATCGCGCCAACGGCGAGCTGGCCGATCCGCGGGCCGAAGCCCTTGATCGGATCAGCCAGCATGAAACGGTCCGCGGGGTGGATGAAGGCCGGGCACCCGTAGGTGTCGGCCACCTTCTGCGCCGACCACATATGGTCGATGTGTCCATGGGTGAGCAGCACCGCAGCCGGGGTCAGCCGGTTCTCGTCAAGGATCCGTCGCAGGGTTCCCATTGCCCGCTGACCGGGGTCGACGATTATCGCGTCCGACCCCGCGCGCTGGGCGAGCACGTAGCAGTTACAGGCCAACATGCCAGCCGGGAAACCGGTGAGCAACACGCTAACCAGTGTCCCATCCTGCGGGTCCCATCCTGTGCTTCGGGTGGGCCGCAGCCCCCGCTCACATGTTCAGCTGGCACACTCGGGTGGCGATTCAACTGGCGGAGCCGGCCGGCAGCAGCACAGCTGGCGAGCCACCCGCAATACACGGAGGAACACCGCGGTGCCCAGCAATGAAGAACGACGCGAGACGGCCAAACGCAAGCTTGAGCAGCAACTGGAAAGCCGCGCTCAGAAAGATAAGCAGCGGCGCATCTTCACCGTGGTGGGCGCGGTTATCGCCATCGCCGCTGCGGCCACGGCGATCTTCACCTTTGTGATCAACGACAAGGGTTCGACTACCAGCAGTGCCACCTCGACCTCGACGGAGCCGACGACTCCCCCGCCCCGTGGCGGTGACGGCCAGCTGCCGGCCTTCAAGGCCGTCGCCGATCTGGGGTCCAACTGCCAGTACCCCGCGGCCCAGAAAGCCAGTAGGGGTGTCGACGCCCCCAAATCCGGCAAGGTACCCACCGACCCAGCCACGATCAGCGTCAGCATGTCCACCGACCAGGGCAACATCGGCCTCGTCCTCAACAACGCCGAGGCGCCGTGCACGGTTAACAGCTTTGCGAGCCTGGCCCAGAAGGGGTACTTCAACGACACCATCTGCCACCGCCTGACTACCGCCGCGTCGCTCGGTGTCCTGCAGTGCGGTGATCCGACCGGATCCGGCTCTGGCGGCCCGGGCTACCAGTTCGCCAACGAATACCCGACCAACCAGTACCCCAAGAATGATCCGGCCCTGCAGAAGCCGGTGCTCTACCCCCGCGGAACGCTGGCAATGGCCAACGCCGGCCCGGACACCAACGGCAGTCAGTTCTTCCTGGTGTATCAGGATTCACAACTGCCACCGGGCTACACCGTCTTCGGCACCATCGACGCGACCGGTTTGGCCACACTGGACAAGATCGCGCAGAACGGTGTCGCAGGCGGCAAGGATGACGGCAAGCCGGCCACCGAGGTCAAGATCAAGTCCGTTCTGCTGGATTAGCGGCCCGAGATGAGCGTTCCGCCACCGCATGAGCCCCCGCTGGCCAACTGGGCGGCCCAACCTCCGGTCCCGCCCTACCCGGCATATCCCTACCCGGGCTACCCGTATATCCCGCCACGAACCAATGCCCTCGCGATCGCATCACTGGTGTGCGCGTTCCTATTCGCCCCGTTGGGCATCGTGTTCGGCCATCTGTCGCTGTCACAGATCAGGCAGTCCGGCGAGGACGGCCGCGGATTGGCCATCGCGGGCCTAGTGATCGGGTACGTGGTGACGATCGCAACGATCGTGGCTCTGGTGGCAGGGACATTGCTGTTTGCCTGGGCGGCACGAGTCATCCGAGAGTCCTCAGACCCCGGCGGGGCGGGCATCCCGCGGTATCACGCCGCTGCGCCTGCCGATCCTCGACATCATCAGGCGGCGCTGGTCACCCGGTAGACGTCATAGACACCCTCGACATTGCGCACCGCGCTGAGCACGTGCCCGAGATGTTTAGGATCGCCCATCTCAAAGGTGAAGCGGCTGATGGCAACTCGATCGTCGGAGGTCGTGACCGATGCTGACAGTATGTTCACCCGTTCATCAGCGAGCACCCGAGTCACATCGGAGAGCAGTCGGTGCCGATCAAGAGCCTCCACCTGGATGGCGACCAGGAACACCGACGTCGCCGAAGGCGCCCACAGCACCTCGATGATGCGTTCGGACTGCAGTCGGAGGTCGTCGGCGTTGGTGCAGTCGGTGCGGTGCACGCTCACTCCGCCCCCGCGGGTGACGAACCCCATGATGTTGTCGCCGGGAACCGGAGTGCAGCACTTAGCCAGCTTTGTCAGCGTTCCGGGCGCGCCCGGAACGGCGACGCCGGAGTCCTCGGTGCTGCGCTGCCGCACCAGCATGGTCGCCGGGGTCGAGCGCTCCGCAAGTTCATCCTCGGCGCCGTCCGCGCCGCCGAGTTGAGCCAGCAGTCGCTGCACGACATGGCGCGCCGATACGTTGCCCTCGCCGACCGCGGTGTACAACGCGGAGACATCGACGTAACGCAACTCCTGCGCCAGTGCGGTCATCGCCTCGCCGTTGACCAGTCGCTGTAGTGGCAGCCCGCCGCGGCGGACCTCCCGGGTGATCGAGTCCTTACCGGCCTCGAGTGCCTCCTCACGGCGCTCCTTGGCGAACCACTGCCGGATCTTGGCCTTGGCCCGCGGGGACACCACGAATCCCTGCCAGTCCCGCGATGGGCCGGCGGTGGGCGCCTTCGAGGTGAACACCTCGACCAGCTCGCCGTTTTCGAGCGTGCGCTCCAGGGCGACTAACCGACCGTTGACCCGCGCACCGATACATCGGTGGCCCACCTCTGTGTGCACCGCGTAGGCGAAGTCCACCGGGGTCGAGCCGGCAGGCAGTGTGATGACGTCACCCTTGGGGGTGAAAACGAAGATTTCCTGCACGGCCAGGTCGTAACGCAGCGATTCGAGGAACTCACCGGGATCGGCGGCCTCGCGCTGCCAGTCCAGAAGCTGACGCATCCAGGCCATATCGTCGATCTCGGCCGCGGCGTGCGGATGGGGAATACCGTTGCGGCCCTTGGCCTCCTTGTAGCGCCAGTGCGAGGCGATGCCGTATTCCGCGGTGCGGTGCATATCGCGGGTGCGGATCTGGACCTCAAGCGGCTTACCTTCCGGTCCCACCACCGTGGTGTGCAGGGACTGGTACACCCCGAACCGGGGCTGGGCGATGTAGTCCTTGAATCGACCGGGCATGGGCTGCCAGAGCGAATGCACCACGCCGACCGCGGCGTAGCAATCGCGGATCTCGTCGCAGAGTATTCGGATCCCGACCAGGTCGTGGATATCGTCGAAATCGCGACCCTTGACGATCATCTTCTGATAAATCGACCAATAGTGCTTCGGCCGACCCTCAACCACGGCGCCGACCTTCATTCCGCTCAGCGCCGCGCCGATTTCTGCCCGCACCTTGGCCAGATAGGTGTCGCGCGACGGTGCCCGGTCAGCCACCAACCGCACGATTTCCTCGTAACGCTTCGGATGCAGGACCGCGAACGACAAATCCTCGAGTTCCCACTTGACCGTAGCCATACCAAGCCGATGGGCAAGGGGCGCAATGACTTCCAGTGTTTCCCGGGCCTTGCGAGCCTGCTTCTCGGGCGGTAGGAAACGAATCGTCCGCATATTGTGCAGCCGGTCGGCGACCTTGATCACCAGTACTCGGGGATCACGGGCCATCGCGATGACCATCTTGCGGATTGTTTCACCCTCGGCAGCGGTGCCCAGAACCACCTTGTCGAGTTTGGTGACCCCGTCGACCAGGTGTCCCACCTCGTCACCGAAGTCGGCAGTCAACGCATTCAGTGTGTAGCCGGTGTCCTCGACGGTGTCGTGCAGCAGCGCGGCCACCAGTGTCGTGGTATCCATGCCCAGTTCGGCGAGGATGCTCGCCACCGCCAGTGGGTGGGTGATGTAGGGATCTCCGGAGTGGCGCAATTGGGTGGCGTGCTTGGCCTCGGCCACTTCATAGGCGCGCTGCAGCATCGCCAGGTCGGCTTTCGGGTAGATCTCCCGATGCACGGCGACCAATGGTTCAAGAACGGGGTTGATAGCGCTGCGTTGCGCGGTCATGCGCCGCGCGATCCGGGCCCGCACGCGCCGGGACGCACTGATCGTGGACTTCGAGGGCTCAGCGCGCAGTTCCGACAGCTCAGCCACCGGCAGCGGTGGACCCGATTCTTCCGCCATCATCACCTCCGGTTCCCCGTGTTGAGGATCGTGTAATGAGGATATCGCCTCAGACCAGCTGCAGGCTGTGCACCGGGAGCGGTTCGACCCGGTCTCGTCCGCCGAGGACCGACAACTCCACCACGACCGCGGCCACCGTGACGTGCGCCCCGACGCGGGATAGCAGGTCCTGGGCGGCCGCGAGCGTGCCGCCGGTGGCAAGGACGTCATCGATGATGGCGACCCGACGCCCGGCCAGCTCGATGCGCTCCGCGGGGATCTCCAGGGTGGCCGTGCCGTATTCCAGCGTGTAGGTCCGGCTGTGCACAGGCGGGGGGAGCTTGCCGCCCTTGCGGATTGCCAGTACCCCCAGTCCCAGCCGGTGGGCGACAGCGCCTCCGAGCAGGAAGCCGCGCGCATCGATCCCGGCGACCAGGTCAGCCCCCTCGACGATCTGGGCGAGCGCGTCGGTCACCACGGCGAGGCCGCGGGCGTCGGCCAACAGTGGAGTCAGATCCCGGAACAGGACACCCGGCTGCGGGAAGTCGGGCACCTCCCGGGTCAGAGCTGCGACCAGGTCGGCAACAGCCTTTGCGCCCGCGCGGGCCTCCGCGCCGCCGCCGGGGTTCACGATTTGAGCGCCCATCGGTCCATGTTCCAGCCGGCCCCCCACTTGGTGGGGTTGGCAACGACGGCGAACATGTTCTTCGCGGCCATCACGATGCGCTGCTGTCGATACAGGGGCAGGGTCGGCATATCTCCCCAGAGCAAGGGCCCGGCGTCACCGAGCAGTCGAGCCTGTTCCCCGGGGTCGGTGGTGACCGCCAAGGCCGAGATGATGCCGTCAACCTGGGGGTTGGAATAACCCGACAGATTGTTGCCGTTGCCGGTGTGAAGTACGTAGGCGTCCAACGCGAATGAACCGCTGGATCCGCTACCGCTCGCACCGCCGGTGCTGGCCAACAACGCATCAATCTGGCCGTCCCGCAGCGTCTGTGGGCCGGTGACGTCTGATGTCACGTCCTGCACCGTAATACCTGCGACGCCGCATGACTTGGTGATGGCCGCGATGGTCGCGGCCAGCCGGGGATTAGGCGCCTGGTAGCCGATACGCACGGTCAGCGGCTGGCCCGCGATAGCTGCCCGGGCCGCGTCAGGATTCGCCGCGCTGAACTGCCCGGCCTCGGCGACGGCTTCGGTTGCGCTGTAGGAGTCGTCGTTGACGGGGTCGAGGCGCGCGTTGGCGATCGGTATCCCGGCATTGGCTGCGATCACATCCCGCGGCGTGCACAGCGCAACAGCCCGGCGGGCCGGCGGCGCAGACAGCGGACCTCCGGCGGCGAAGATCAGCTGCTCGATACCTCCGGACGGAATTTCGGTGCGCTGGTAGCCATCCGGTGTCGTGAGGGTTCCCGAGGATCCGGTCGACACGTCAACGACGTGGAAACTGCCATTGTTAATCCGGTCCTGGACGTCGACACCGCGCGGCCACACCGTGACCCGCTTGGTCACCGGTTTTACACCCCACCACCGGTCATTGGCGACCAGCACCACGGACCCGTCCGGGAGCACCGAGTCGATCTTGTACGGACCCGCCGACGGAAACTGCTTGAGGTCGATATCGGGCTTGAGGTCCCAGATGGTGTTCCACGCGTCCGCGATCCGGGCGACCGCGGCCGGGTCACCGCTCTGCAGGGCGGCGGTCACGTCAAGTCCTAATGCGTCACCGATGACATGTGACGGCATGAGCGCAGTGGCAGTGAACAGCTGCGCGTAATCGACGATGCCGCGGTCCGGGAAGAAATCAACCCGTGCCGTCTTCTCACCCGGCTGACACTCGATTCCGGCGATATCGAGATAACCGGCCTGACTGGCGACGTCGAAGCCGGGATACCGTCCGGACTGGGCCGCCCAGGTCAGCACCATGTCGTCACAGGTGACCGGTTTGCCATCGGAGTAGACCGCGTCGTCGGCGATCTGGTAGTCGAGTACCAGTGGTTCGCGGCCGACCACCGACACCGAGCCGAAGTCATGGTCGGCCAGTGCCTGTCCGTCAGGGCCATGGAGGCTGAACCCGGTGAGCACCCTCGCGAACGCCTGCGGCCCGGCGGAGGCCGCCCCATTGACGGTATTGGTGTTGTACGTGCTCAGGACACCGTCGACGGCGTAGTTGACCTGTTCGGCCACACCCTCAGAACAGGAGGTGAGAACGGTCGGAGCCAGCACTGTCAACGCGGCTGCCACGCAGGCAGTGGTTGCGCGACGGGGCCTGGGAGCCACAGCGACCTATCGTTCGTGCTTGCCGGCGTGCCGCCGCGACCGGACCGGACGTGCTCCCGGCGCGGGCTTGTCTGCCGGAGCCCCGACAGCCGCTTCCACCGTCTCTTCCACGACATCGGTCGCCACCTCACTCGGCGCGGCAGAACGGGTGCGGCGGTTGAGTACCCGCCGACTGTGGGTGCGCACCAACTCGGTGCGCTCCCGCATGGTCACCAGCAACGGGGTCGCGAAGAAGATCGACGAGTAGGTGCCGACCATGATGCCCACCAACTGAACCAGCGCCAGGTCTTTGAGTGTGCCGACGCCGAGAATCCAGACCGCGACGACGATCAGCGATACCACCGGCATGATCGAGATCAGGCTGGTGTTGATCGAGCGCATGAACGTCTGGTTGATGGCCAGGTTGGCCTGCTCGGCGAAGGTCCGCCTGGTGGTGTGTTCAAAGCCCTTGGTGTTCTCCTCGACCTTGTCGAACACGATGACCGTGTCGTAGAGCGAGAACCCGAGGATGGTCAGCAGACCGACCACCGTCGCAGGCGTGACTTCGAAGCCCACCAGTGAATACACCCCGGCGGTGGTGATCAGGTCGAAGCCCAGCGCGGCCAGGGCCGCCAGAGCCATGTATTTCTCGTAGCGCAGGGTGATGTAGATGGTGACCAGAACCAGGAATACCGCCAGCGCGATGAGCGCCTTCTTGGTGATCTGACCACCCCAGGTCTCCGACACCGCGGAATCGCTGATGGCTTGCTTGCTGGGCTTGCCGTCTTGGCCTTTGGGCTGGAACCTGGTGAACAACGCTTCACGCAGTTTGGCGGTCTGATCGTTGGTGAGCGTCTCCGACCGGATCTGAACGGTGGATGTCGATCCGTTGCCGACCACCACCACCGCCTGGGCACTCTTACCGATGGTTTGGGCGAAAGTCTCCTCGACCTGAGTGACGCTGGCATCACCACGGGGGAACGACATCTTGGTACCGCCCTGGAAGTCGATACCAAAGGTGAAGCTTCGCAACGCAATACTGGCGATGGCGATACCGACGATCAGGAAGCTGATGCCGAACCACATCTTGCGTCTACCGACCACCTCGAAAGCGCCGGTTCCGGTGTAGAGCCGGGTGAAGAAACCGTGCCGGGAAACCTGACCGGCCGCACCGAGCTCGACCGCAGTGGTCTCGATGTCGTCGGTTTCGATGTCGTCGGTCTCGATGTCGTCGGTTTCGATGTCGTCGGTCTCTATCGTTTCGGATACGTCGATATCGTCGGTGTTCTCGGTCATCGGATTATCCCCGTCCCGTCGCAGCGACAGCTTCGGATTCCCCGGACGCCCGGCGCTCCCGGGCGATCTGCTGGACGGCGCCCAGACCGTTGAACGCGGGCTTGGCCATAGTGGGTGACTTCGAGGCCAGAAATACCAGCGGCCACGTCACCAGGAACACCACCACCACGTCGAGGATGGTGGTCAGACCAAGGGTGAACGCGAATCCCTTCACCTGGCCGACGGCCAAGAAGTAGAGCACCGCCGCGGCCAGGAAACTGACGGCGTTACCCGAGAGGATCGTCTTGCGGGCCCGCACCCAGCCCCGAGGCACTGCCGACCGGAACGATCGGCCCTCGCGGATCTCGTCTTTGATGCGTTCGAAGAACACCACGAACGAGTCGGCTGTGGTGCCGATGCCGATGATCAAGCCTGCGATACCGGCCAGGTCGAGTGTGTAGTTAATGTAGCGGCCGAGCAGCACCAGGATGGCGAACACCATAGCGCCGGATGCCACCAGTGACAGCGCGGTGAGCAGACCCAGCACCCGGTAGTAGAGCAGCGAATACAGCAACACCATCGCAAGCCCGATCGCGCCGGCGATCAATCCGGCACGCAGAGATGTCAATCCCAGTGTGGCCGAGACGGTTTCGGCTTCCGACGATTCGAAGGACAGCGGAAGCGAGCCGTACTTGAGGACGTTGGCCAACTGCTTGGAGCTGTCCACGGTGAACGGTGGATCGCCGCCGCTGATCTGGGTGCGTCCGCCCGGGATGGCTTCACGGATCTGCGGTGCGCTCACCACCTGGGAGTCGAGCGTGAAGGCGGTCTGGGTGCCGATGTTCGCCGCGGTGAAATCACCCCAGGTGGTGGCGGCGTCGTCTCTGAACTCCAGATCGACGACATAAGCCGCACTCTGCTGATCGAAGCCGGACGTGGCATCCTTGATCTGGTCACCGCTGATGATCGACTTGTCCAGCAGGTAGATGTACTTGTGGTCCTGCGAGCAGGTGACCAGCGGCAGGTTCGGGTCATCGTTG
>NZ_JAEMSG010000079.1 GCF_016462945.1 Mycolicibacterium sp.
CAGTAGTACCGCGACCGGTGGTGTCGGCGGCGACGGGGGGATCGCTCGGTTCGCCAGCCCCGGCGGTGCCGGCGGTGCAGGTGGCGCAGCGGTGGCCTACGAGGGTGCCAGCGCGGTGGCCGGTAACGGTGGCGTCGGCAGCCGGGCCAATCAATTCGGACGTGTCGGGGGAGTCGGCGGCGCCGGTGGTACCGCGAAGGCCTACGGCACTGGTACCGCGACCGGCGGCACGGGCGGAGAGGGCGGTAAAGGTAATACCCTCGCCAACGGTGGTGCCGGTGGTTTCGGCGGCAACGCCTACACCGGCTCGGCGGACGGCGGTAATGGCGGTAACGCCACCGCCGGGGCCGGTGGGCAGGGTGGTTATGGGTCCAATGGTGGTGCTGGCGGTTATGGCGGCAGTAGCAGTGTGTATACCGATGCGGCGTCTACGTCGGTCAGTGCCGGTGGGGCCGGCGGGGCCGGTGGGGGCGCTAATACTCTTGGCCTGGGCGGTAACGGTGGTAATGGCGGCAGCGCCGGTGCGGCCGGTACCAGTGCTGCTACCGTCACGCGGGTTGCCGGTACCGGCGGGGCCGGCGGGACCAGTGACGCGTTCGGTGCGCGTACCGGTGCTGACGGGTCGGCGGGGTCGACGTTCACGGTGTCCAGCATCGCCGTCGGCGGCATACTCGGTGGTGCGGGTGCGGCCGGGGCGGGTGCGAGCAACGCCAGTGACATCTATATCGTCGATTTTCTCGGGTCGGTATCGGTGATCGATCCCACCGACACCATCATCGACACCATCACCGTCGGCGACGGCCCCAACGGGGTGGCGGTCAGCCCGACGGGGACAACCATCGGCAACATCTACGTCGCCAATAGCGGCGACAACACCGTGTCGTGGCTGAACCCCGCTGGCACCCTGATCGGCACCATCACCGTCGGTACCGGCCCGAGTGCGGTGGCGGTCAGTCCCGTCGGGACCACCGCGGGCTATGTCTATGTCGCCAATGATGACGATGGCACCGTGTCGGTGATCAACCCGGCGGGCACCGTCATCGCCACCATCGCTGTCGGTAACAATCCGGCTGGGGTGGCGGTCAGTTCCGCCGGAATGAACGCCGGCTTTGTCTACGTCACCAATAACACCGCCGGCACGGTATCGGTGATCAACCCCGCCGGCGCCGTCGTCAACACCATCACGGTCGGGACCGACCCGAGTGGGGTGGCGGTCAACAGCAACGGCTATGTCTACGTCGCCAACAGTGGCGCGGGCACGGTGTCGGTGATCAACCCTGCCGGCAGGGTCGTCGACACCATCGCGGTCGGCCCCAACCCACAGGGGGTGGCGATCAGCACCACCGGGGCCACCGCCGGCTACGTCTACGTCACCAACGGCGACGCCGGCACGGTGTCGGTGATCAATCCCGCCGGGGTGGTCGTCAACACCATCGACCTTGGTGCCTTCGCCTACGGAGTCGCGGTCAGCCCGACCGGCGACAACGCCGGCAACGTCTACATCACCAACTTCAGCAACGGCACGGTGTCGGTGATCAGCGCATGACCGCGCCCAACCGTCTCGTCAATAACGTCCACCGGAAAGGGAAAGCCATGTCGATCCGCAAGAAATCCGTAATCGGAGCGCTCTGCGCCGGAATGTTGGTGGGTGCCACATCGGTGGCATCGCCGGCATCTGCCGCCGTGCCGAACACGATGGTCAATGCCCGATCCGATTTCCGAATTCTTGATGTGCCGCCGGCTGGTTCGAAGGGCAGGCTTTATGTAGGCGGGCAACTCTTCCAGACAATTCTTCCCCAAAGCACCACCTTGTCAACCAGCACCGCGACCTGGGTTAACTCTGCAACCAACCCAACTACCATCACGATTGCGAAATTGCCCACGGTGAGCGGAACTGTCACCGCCAAGGATATCGATCCGCGCGGCAGCGTCTTCGCCGTGACCACTGATGGCACCTACCGCACCTTCAAAGGCAATGGACTGCCGACCACTCCGATGGGAGTATTCGGACCCGTCCAACCGGGCACTCCTGCGTATCCCTATTACGCGGCGGCTCCGGGCGGTGCGAACACCATCCCGGGCACGCCCGGGTTTGGACAAAACTATTCAAGCGCCGCCGCCATCGGCATCTCTCCGTACAACCTCGACATCCGAGTGCCCATGAACCCCAAGGTCCTTGCCACACCCCAACCGATCGGATATCTGGTCATCGGGGTGGCGCTTACCGGGAGTTTGTGGCACGTGGAACTGGCAAATGCCAGCAGTACTTTTTGGGCCAATCCGCTTTCCATCCTGCCGTTGGACCAATGCATGGGACACCCCTACAGCCAGCAGTATCACTATCACGCCTACTCGTGGAAGTGTTTCCCCAACCAGGGCACCACTGGGCAGTCACCGCTATTCGGCTACGCCATGGATGGTTTCGGTATCTACGGGCCCCGCGGCGCCGATGGTAAGGAGATCACCAACGCCCAGCTGGATGAATGCCACGGCATGACATCTCCGGTGCTGTGGAACGGCAAGATCCAGAACATCTACCACTACGTGCTCAACAGCGAGTATCCCTACTCGATTGGCTGCTTCAGGGGGGCGGTCGACCCCGCGAATTACGGTGCGACGCCGCTACCGCTACTGGGCCAAATGCCGCCGATGGCAGGGATGGGACACGGGTAGACCACCTCATGGAAATCATTGATTGTAAAGGAGTCGCGATGTCCATCCGAAAAAAAAGTGTAATCGGAGCGCTCTGCGCCGGAATGTTGGTGGGCGCCACATCGGTGGCATCGCCGGCTTCCGCCACAGTGCCGAACACGATGGTGAATTCCCGATCCGATTTTAGGATTCTTGACGCACCGCCGGCTGGTTCGAAAGGCAGGGTCTATGTCAACGGGGAAATTTTTCAACAAGTCGTCGCATCGAACACCACGTTGTCAACCAGCACAACGTCCTGGGTAAACTCTGCAAACAATACGATTGTGCTTCCGAAAATACCCCTCGTGACGGGAACTGTCTCCGCCAAGGATATCGATCCGCGCGGCAGTGTTTTCGCCGTGACCACGGATAAAACCTATCGCACCTTCAAAGGCAACGGACTGCCGTCCACCCCGATGGGAACTTTCGGACCACCACCGGGCACTGCTGCTTATCCGTACTATCTCGGAGCACTGGGCGGCGCTAACGGCACGCCGGGAACGCCCGGGTTCGGACAAAACTATTCGAGTTCCGCGACCATCAGCATTTCGCCATACAACCTTGACATCCGAGTGCCCATGGCGCCCAAGTACCTCGCCACGCCTCAATCGATCAAATACCTGATTACCGGAGTGACGCTGACGGGAACTGTATGGCACGTGGAAATAGCTTCCCCTGACAATGTTACTTGGTACAACCCGCTCAGTATCCTGCCATTGGATCAGTGCGGCGGCCATCCCTACAGCCAGCAATATCATCTCCATGGCTACTCGTGGAAATGTTTCCCCAATCAAGGCACCACCGGCCAGTCGCCATTGCTCGGCTACGCACTGGATGGATTCGGTATCTATGGGCCCCGCGGCGCGGATGGCAAGGAGATCACCAATGCCCAGCTCGATGAGTGCCATGGCATGACGTCTCCAGTGCTGTGGAGCGGCAAGATCCAAAACATCTATCACTACGTGCTCAATAGTGAGTATCCGTACTCGGTCGGCTGCTTCCGGGGAGTGGTCGACCCCGCGAATGTGGCTGCTACCCCGCTGCCGCTGCTCGGCCAAATGCCACCGATGACAGGAATGCCAGGGATGGGCCACTCGTAGGCGGTTGATGTATCGCTAGCATCGCGGTGTGAGCAACTCCGAACGCTCGGTGACCCTGCTGGACAAGGACGACGTCCTGGCGGGGGTGTTCGCCTCCTGGGACGCTATCGCCGCACTGCTTGCCGACCTCACTGCGGACGAGTGGCGCACGGCGACCGCGCTGCCGGGCTGGGATGTGCACGATGTGGTCGCTCACATGGTGGGAACCGAGTCGATGTTGTTGGGGCTAGCCACACCTGAGCCCGATGTGGATCTGGCGACCGTGGATCACGTCCGTAACTTCGTCGGCGAGATGAACGAGCCGTGGGTGCGATTCCTGCGCCCAGAGTCCGGTGCGCAGTTGTTGGAGCGCTTTCGTGATGTCACCGCGCAGCGACGCGCGGCGCTGGCCGCGATTGCGATCGAGGAATGGAATGCGCCGACGCAGACGCCGGCCGGGCCCGACAGCTACGGACGTTTCATGCGGATCCGGGCCTTCGACTGCTGGATGCACGAGCAGGATATTCGCGCCGCGCTGGGCCGCGCACCGAGTGCTGCGCAGCTGGTCGGGGCCGATGCGCGGCAGTCGCTTGATGAGATGGCGGCGTGTATGAGCTTCGTGGTGGGGAAGAAAGGGCAGGCGCCGGAAGGCTCGCGGGTACTGCTGGAGTTGACCGGGCCGCTGTCGCGGGAGATCCGGGTTGCCGTCGACGGCCGGGCGGCACTTGTCGAGGACTTCGGTGGCGCCGAACCGACGACGGTGGTCACCCTCGACGGGTTGCAGTTCACCCGACTGGCCGGGGGGCGCGGCCTGGTTGATTACCGGCCCGCGGACGTCGGGTATTCCGGTGATGCGGTCCTCGGTGCGCGGATCGTGGAGAACCTCGCGTACGTGATCTAGCGCAATTCTTCGCTGGGCACGTCGAAGCGTTCCTGGTAGGGGCGAACCCTTTCGCGAAGTTCCGCCGCATCCAGTCCGGTGTCGGCCCAGGTGTAGCGGTTGCCGCCGCGGTCACCGGGATGGGACGAAAGATGTTCGCGCATCAGCGTTTCCGCCGTCGATGACAGCTCCCGGCCGAGCTGTCCGTAGATCGTCCTGATCGTCTCGAACGGGTCGCGCATGAAGTCGGCGAACTGGACGTTGATGATCCGGCTTGCGTTGACTGCTCCGTCGTCGAACGAGTGAAGTTCCCGGTTGAGGCCGAGCACGATCTCCTCGCTGCACTGTGCGGCAGCCTCCGGGATGGTCGGGTTGTCGCTGGCGAGCCTGCGGAGGTGGCACATCAGCGCGCTCGTCGAGCTCATCACCACCAGTGGATCGCGGTGGGTCTGGACCAGCAGCGCATCCGAGTATTCCGCCAGCAGGTCGGTGAGCTGCCACAGGTGTGCCGGGGTCTTCAACAGCCACTTGCCCGGTACGCCGGACTGTAAGTGCTGCAGATACTTTCGGTGATACCGGTAGGCCGGTCCGTGATCTGCTTCATGCATCAGCCACCGCTGGTAGTTCGGCAGCCGGTACTGCACGGTGAAGATCATGCTGCAGAAGGTGCCGGCGAAGATCCGCACGCATTCCTGTCCGACGCGCGCGTCCATCGGGTGGAACTTCATGAAACCGGGTATCAACTGCTCGGTCATCTCCAACTGGGCCTGGGTCTCGTCAATACGCGGATCGGTGTAGTAGGTGGAAGGCTGCGGTGCGGGGTAGGGGTGGTCGACCTCCCAGGTCAGTGGCGCGCGCAGAGTCGGATCCTGGGCGAGCAGGTCGTAGAGGATGGTGGTGCCGGTGCGGGGCTGGCCGATGATGACGATGGGTCGCTCGATGCGTTGATCGGCGACCTCGGGATGGTCCTTGCGCCAGGCGGTGATCTGCAGGCGGTTGCGCAGCGGCATGATCACGTCGGCGGCGGCGACCTCCACCCCGATGGGGGATAGGTCGGCCTCGGCCACGAGGTCGTCGACGAGGCGGGACAGGTTCTCCCGCCAGCCGTCGGCGTCACCGAAGTCATCGCTGCCGGCCAACTCGCAGGCCTGCTCGATCAACCGGTCCGGGTCGAGTCTGGCGGCGGCGTTGCTCATCGGGTGACCTTTCCGTCCAGTACGCGCACCGTGACGTCAGGTGCCTGTGGGTTGTCCAGCCAACGCAGAGTGACGAAACCCCTTGCGCGCCCGCCGGTATCGAGCCAATGCCCGTGCCCGTTGTCGCACGGGCCGATCGCCAGGCGCACTGTGCCATCGGCGTCAGGTTTAATTCCGCGGTTGGTCACCGAACTATGGCGCACCAGCGGCTCCAGGCACTCGTGCCAGATGCTCTCCAATGTGACTGACCAGTAGCGGGTTTCGGGCGGCCGGAACTGCAGCTGCAGCGTCTGGTCGGGTTGCAGGTCGAACATGCCGAGCATGTAGAGGTTGTCGGGCGTGGTGTTCTCCCCACCCAGGCTTTCCGATCCGGAAGTGATCAGGATGTTCGGGGTCTCGAGTAGGTCCGGTCGGACGGTGCGGTGCAGAGTGGTGAGTTTGACCATCGTCCAGCCCATCGCGGTCAGCTGATCGGCCAGTAACTCGTCGGTCAGCACCGGTGGAGGTGTGGGCGTGCCCAGGCGGGCGATGTGCAATGCGGCCGGGACCTGGGTGTCCGGATCGGCGATGTAGTCGCGCACCACGATCGACGACGCGTCGGCGGGGATCTCGATCCACTGCGCGCCGGCCAGGTCGGCGTCGTCGGGCCGGATGGCGGCGAAGACGACGTTGAAGGCTCCGTCGGCGTCGAGCACCAGATCGCGGTCGCCGAGGTAGTTGCTCATCCGCCGCGGGTTCATCCCGGTGCCGGCAAGCACCTGCAGTCCGAGGTAGGTCGAGGTGCCGCGGGTGCCGGTGAGCCGGTAGGCGCGATCCCCGCCGATCATGGCCAGCCAGTACGCCCCGTGCGGGTTGGGCCCGCCGACGAACCGGAACGGGGTGCACATGGCGACGAAATGGGGGTGGTCGGGGTCGGTGTCGACCGTCAGTTCGGTGCACAACGCGCTCACCCGATTGAGCAGGCGAAGGCCTTCGAGGAGTTCACGCTCGTCGCGGGCGTCGGTGGTGATCTGGGCGGTCAGATCGTCGAGGACCTTCCGGACGAATCCCCAGGCTTCCAGGGATTTCTCACCGCGCAGGTCCTGCTCCATGTCTTCGGGCCTCGGTTCTGTCGGGTGTCTGGCGTAGACTACGGAGTCTGGCTGAAGTTCGGCCAGGGTGCGAGGGGCTGATCGGTTTCGACTTCGCGCATCGAATCAAGAGAAGCGTGCCGGTGCAGGCAAATGACCACCGTAAGCGTCGTTGCAACCAATTAAGCGCCGATTCCAATCAGCGCGACTACGCCCTCGCTGCCTAAGCGACGGTGTGTCTGTCAGACCGGGAGCGCCCTCGGCCCGGACCCTGGCATCAGCAAGAGGGACAAACCGTTAAGTCCGGTCGCGGGATCTAGCGGGACATCAAACAGCGACTGGGATCGTCATCCTGACTTGTTCGCGTGATCAGGAGATCCAAGTAGAGACATAGCGAACTGCGCACGGAGAAGGCTTGAGGGAATGCCGTAGGACCCGGGTTCGATTCCCGGCAGCTCCACCGAGAACAGGCCAGGCCGAAAGGCCTGGCCTGTTTTGTGTCATGCCTCGACGTCGCGGAAGCGCTGCTGCGCCGCTTGGCGTGTAACACCTAGAACCATCCCGATCGTGCCCCAACTTTCGCCGTTGGTACGGGCTTCGGCCACGGCGCGGCGCAAGTCGTCGGCCGCGATGTCGGTGGCATCGGCGGCCTCGCGAACGTGTCGGAGATAGCGGCCGTCACGCACCTTGACAGCGGGATCGGCGGGGTCGAGTCGGTCGAGCCATTGTTCAGCAGCGGTGGCCTTGTTGGCCTTGGTTGTCATGGTCATCACCTCACAGGTTGTCGTAGTTCTTTGGCTGCAGCAGGTTGACGTGGATGATTCGTCTGGGGTCGTCGGCCGGAATGACAACACCTTCCAGTAATCGCGCAACTAGGTCGACGCCGATGATCAGCGGATGACCTTCGTAGTCGCCTTCCTGCTCGATGAGTCGGAACGGGTTGCGGATGACATGCAGCGCATCCGCGTCGGAGATTGCGTGTTCCGCATAGTGCTTGCGCGCGGACCCGACGAACTCCACAACGTCAATAATTGATTGACGTCAGGGTATTGTCAAGGCGGCCTTGACGGTCGTTTCGAGTATGGAGGTGCTGGTCGTCGGCTCTGTCAGGAGGTTTGACCTGTTTTGTGTCTCGTCCGAGGCGCACCAACAGCAGCGGTGGCGCCAGCTTTTGGTCCAGGTCGGCCGGCAGGAGGCAGTCACCGTGTCGCCTGAATCAGTAGCACTAGTATCCGAATCCATGGCCACTCCCCAACGCGTCCACGTAACCCATGAGTTCAAGTCCGACCCGCAGACCGTGTTCGACAAGCTCGCCGAGCACGAGAACCTCGGTGCGGTATTCGGCGCCAACATCACCCGCGTCAGCGACGGCACTACCTCGCGCAATGGCGTCGGCTCGGTGCGTCGGCTCAAGCTTGGTCAGCTTCCGGCGTTCGAGGAGACCACCACAACTGCCCAGCCGAACACGCTAATCGAGTACAAGATCACCAAGGGCAGTCCACTCAAGGGCCACTGGGGTCGCCAGCAGCTGACACCGACCCCTGGCGGCGGCACGAGACTGGACTACACGATCGGTTTCGACTCTGCGATACCCGGGCTCGCCGCGGTGGTCGGCAAGGTGCTCTCGTCGGCGATCAGCAGGGGTCTGCCGAAGCTCACCGACTAACCGTGTGACGGGGTCTAGGTCGGCCGCCGTGGGTGTTTCATGGCACCTGCCTGGGATTCGCCGGAGTCAGCGCGGGCGGCCTTCCGCGGATTTAGACTAGTAGAACTAGTCCGATAAGTTCGATCGAGGTATTGTTGTGCAATGAAGACCATCTCGAGCACGGAGGCTAAAGCTCAGCTCAATGCCATCTTGGCTGAGGTGGAGCGCACCGGCTCGCCGGTGACGATTACCACCCACGGCCGGCCCGTCGCCGTCCTCACACCGGTACAGCCACGGCCGCGCATCTTCGGGCAACTTCCGAAACTGGTGATCGGCGATGACTTCGACGAGCCGCTTCCTGAAGTGGAATTTGCGGCGTGGGAAGGAATCCCGCGTGAGAACCGGCCCAGCGTTTGAGCCGCCCTCCACGGCGATCCTTCTCGACACACACACGCTCCTGTGGCTTGTGAGTACGCCCGATCAGCTATCGGATACCGCGCGCGAGGCGATCTCAGACTCGGCTCGTGTTGTAGCGGTCTCGGCGGTCTCAGCCTGGGAGATAGCGATCAAGACCCGCCTTGGTCGGCTCGATGGTGAACCGCTCCTCTCGGCGTGGTCAGACATCATGACGGCGATGGCGGTCACCGAACTGTCAATCGAGCCGACCGACGCGATCATGGCGGGCGGGTTGCGGTGGAATCATCGCGACCCGTTCGACCGGATGATCGTGGCCCAAGCAGCCCGCCGCGGCATGACCATCGCCACGCGTGACGTGGACATTCTCAATGCCGCGTTGACGCCGACCTTGAAGGTTTGACCGCGGGTCTAGCGTGTGCGGAATGGGTTACCTCAGCGACGACGAGTGCCACGAGCCGGATATCTACACCGATAGCCCGCTGCATCGTCACGAGGTCGCTCAGTCGAGCCGGGATGCCGAGGTTAACGCGTATGCCATCGACGATCCCGTCGTCGTGGGGCCAGGGTTGCCGCCCGAGGATGGTTCCTGCGGTCAGTTCGCGGTGCAGTTTCATGTCACCACCACAACGGTGGTGGGGCTCAAACGCATCGCCGATGCGCGCGGGGTGAGTGTGCCGGAATTGTGCCGACAGGGCGTCGGTGTTTTCGTTGCACAGCAGGAAGGCGAGCTGGGTGCGCTGCTCGCCGCTGAGGCCGAAGTTGTCGACTACCGGCCCAGCCTGGGCCAGTCGTAGTCGCGATACCTACCGGGACGCGACGGAGGGTTCGAGTCCGTCAGCCCTTGCCAGCTGCCAGGCCGCACGGCCGCTCGAGAGTTACACCATCATTGCCCCCGAATAGCATACTTGTGGCATGGCCCGCATACGGTTGAGCACGACAGTCGATGCTTCCCTGCTCGAAGCGGCTCGGGGTCTTCACTCCGGGCCGACCGATGCCGCACTGGTGGACGACGCGCTGCGAGCCCTCCTGGCCCGGAATCGGGCACACGAGACCGACGCCGGCTACGCCGCCTATGACGAAAAGCCGACTGACCAGCCTGACGAGTGGGGCGATCTCGACTCCTGGCGGAGGGCGGCAAGCGCCTCGTGACGCCGCTTCCGAATCGAGGCGATGTGTGGTGGTGTGAACTGTCGGAGAATGGTCGTCGGCCCGTCGTCGTGCTGTCGCGGGACGCGGCGATCCCCAGGCTCCGTCGGGTCGTCGTCGCCCCGTGCACCACGACTATCCGTGGACTGGCCAGCGAGGTCGTTCTGGAGCCAGGGGAGGATCCGATTCCCCGGCGTTGCGCCGTCAATCTGGACTCATTGGAAAGCGTGTCGGTTGCCGTTCTCGTCGAGAGGGTTGGACGGTTGGCAGACGAGCGGATGCGACAGGTTTGTGCCGCGCTGGCCGTGGCGGTGGACTGCTCGCCGTAACAGGATCTCGAAGCCTGCCCCGAGGCCTGCGCGACGTGCAAAACCAACTGAATTCTGCGGGGTCTACCGTGGCGGAATGGGTGACCGCAGCGACGACGAGTGCCAGGAGCCGGATAGCCACACCGACAGCCCGCTACGTCGTAACGAGGTTGCTCAGACGGGCCGGGACGGCGAGGTTGGCGAGTACGCCATCGACGGCCCCGTCATTTTGGGGCCAGGGTTGCCGCCCGAGGATGGTTCCTGTGGTCAGTTCGCTGTGCAATTTCATGTCACCACGACAACGGTGGTCGGGCTCAAGCGCATCGCCGATGCGCGCGGGGTGAGTGTGCCGGAATTGTGTCGACAGGTCGTCGGTGTTTTCGTTGCACAGCAGGAAGGTGAGTTGGGCGCACTGCTCGCTGCTGAGGCCGAGGTTGCCGACTACCGGCCGAGCCTGCGCCAGTCGTAGTCGCGATACCTACCGGGACGCGACGGAGGGTTCGAGTCCCTGCGCCACTGAAGCCGATATCCGACACGGATGCGGCGCCCGAAGTGCCGTTGACGCCATCAACAACCGCCGCGTTCCCGCAGATGTTTTGGCGTCGCCTGACGTACCTTCGCGTCGTCTGATCCAGTACTTGCTCTGTGGCTGAAGGCGCTATCGCATTTCGGGCTTTAGGCTGGCGCTATGGCTCACACCCCCCTGCCCGCCGAAGACATCGACCGGCTGACCAACCAACCTCCGCGTGTTGAGGCGCTACGAAAAGCGATCTTCACCATCGCCGACGGATTGACCACCGCGATGGACCTCTCCCGCATCTACGTCGACGGGTTGGAGAACCTGCCCGGCGACGGACGCTTCCTCCTCGTCGGCAATCACACGTCAGCCGGGTGGCCGGAAATTGTTCTGACTCCGTACTTCGTGCACCGCCATCTTGGGGTGCGCGTCAGAGGGCTTGCCGACCAGCGCGTCACTCAGGTGAAGGGCTTCCAGAGGGATTTGATCGAGGCGGTCGGCGCCGTACCCGGTCAGCCGGATGTCGGCGCTGAGTTGATGCGACTCGACGAGACGATCCTGGTTTTCCCCGGCGGCGGTCGCGACATACTGAAGTTCAAAGGCGAGGAATACCAGTTGCGTTGGGAAGGCCGTTCAGGCTTCGCCCGACTGGCCATTGCCCATGACTATCCGATCGTCCCGGTCGGGTTGGTCGGCGGTGACGACGTCTTCCGCAGCCTCGTTGCGCGAGGTGGCGCGTGGGAACGGATGACACGGACCTTCGGAGAGCGCATGCATGGAATCGCCGGTGTCGGCGTGCCCCTGATGCGCGGTCTGGGTCCCACACTGTTGCCGCGGCCGCAGCGGATGTATCTGCGCTTCGGGCAACCGATCTCAACGACACGGCCCGCCCGGGTCAGGGCCGAAAAGTGGGAGGCCACCGTCAAGCAACGCACTCAGATTGAGTTGGAGACCGTCCTGACCGACCTTCAAGAACTGCGGCGGAACGACCCGTTCCGCAATCTCAATCCCTTGCGTTGGAGTGCGGCACTCAGGCCGTTGGCCCGCTGAGGCTAGCTATCGCCGGGGGCGACCTTGAAGGTTTGACCGCGGCGGTTTGCCGGTGGGCGCTGTTGCCGAAACCGGTGCACAAACCCAGGCCTATCTTTTGTGTTGTTAACACTTTTGTAGACATTCCGCTAGCGTCGCGGCCATGGGGTGGATGACGCAGACTGAATTATCCGGCCGCATAGGTCGGGTCGGTGCGCTCGCCGTGGCCTTGGGCATTGGCTCAGCGATCACCGCGTTGCCGATTGCGTATGCGGACAGCACCGGTTCGGATGGTTCGACCAGCGATCAGGGTTCCGACAGTGCTTCGAGGTCATCGACCAAGGCGACCTCGCCGGGGCGTTCGAGTCGCGGCGCCGGTGCTGCTGTCCGGTCGCGCCTCTCGGACAGCAACTTCACCCCGCGCATCGTCACCTTGACCCCTGCGGCGGCTGTGACTGATGCCGCGCGCCACAACGGGGCTCCCGTGACCGCTGCTCCGGCTAAGGCGACCGCCCGTTCTTCGGCGATCCCGACTTCGCGTGTGACCGCGGCTGCCAGCGGCACTATCTTCAGCGTCTTCTTCGGTAACGGCACGGCCGCCAGCCCCAATGGCGGCATCATCGCGGGCAACGGCTATTCCTGGACGGCCGATACGTGCACCCAGGGCACGGCCTGCACTGGCGGCAATGGCGGCATCTTCGGTAACGGCGGCAATGGCAATAACGGCGGCAGTGGTGGATCGGCCGGTTGGTTCGGCAATGGCGGAAG
>NZ_JAEMSG010000173.1 GCF_016462945.1 Mycolicibacterium sp.
CTGTGGATCGCGGCCGGTGCGGCCGCACTGCTGGTGACCGGACTTGTGTTGGCACTGGTGGTCGTGAGCAGTTCGTCGAGGGATGCGACGGTGGCCGCCCCGCCGACGCAGACGACATCCGCCACCGCGACCCCCACGACGAAGTCAGCCCCACCAGTACCCCAGGTGCCGATCACGACGACGACGCGGCTACCGATGCCCACGGCCACCGAACGGCCCACGCCCAGTACGTCTGCGGATCCCAGTACGTCGGCTGCACCCAGTGAGACCACATCAAGTCCGAGTGGCACCGAGACCGTTGTCTACAGCGTGGCCGGCGAGGGCAGGGCGATCAACATCACCTACGTCGACACCGGCGGCGTGATGCAAACAGAGTTCAATGTGGCGCTGCCGTGGAGCAAAGAGGTCAGTCTCTCAGCCCCCGCCAAGAGTTCAGCCAGCGTCGCTGTCGTCAACGTCGGACGCGATGTGACATGCAGCGTGTCGGTCAACGGATCCCAGGTGCGGCAGCGCAGCGGTCGCGGGTTGACCATCTGCACCGGCGCCGCTTAACGCTGGGTTGCCCGGATGTGGTCCGGCACCCGGACCATCAGCATTCCCACCAAGCCGGCGAATAGCACCAGACAGATGCCGGCTAGTCCGGCGCGGTCAGCGTTGAACAGGTCGACGAAGACGAAGAAGAGCCACGGCGCCAGGAAGGCGACTGCGCGGCCGGTGGTGGTGTAGAGGCCAAACGCGATGCCCTCCTTGCCTTCTCCGGTCATCCGCAATAGCAGAGTGCGGGCAGCCGATTGGGTGGGACCGACGAATAGACACAGCAGTAGGCCGCACACCCAGAACGCGAACGGACCCGACAGCGCCAGCAGTGTCATGCCAACGCAGATCATGGCGCTCAGCGATCCCACGATGATCGGTTTGGCGCCGAGGCGATCGTCGAGCAGTCCGCCCACCACGGCACCGAGGGCGGCCATTGTCGACGCGACCACCCCGAAGATCAAAACGTTGCCCGGCGAGATGCCGTACACGCTCACACCGAGTACTGCACCAAAGGCGAAGATGCCCGAGAGTCCGTCCCTGAATACCGCGCTGACCAGTAGGTAGTAGACCAGGTTTCGGTCCCGGCGCCATTCGCTGCGAAGGTCGGACCACAACCGTGGGTACCCGCCGAGGAAGGTCAGCGGAAGTTCCGCCGAATCGTCGGTGCGCGCGAATGTATGTGCAGACAGCATCAGTGGCAGGCCGAAGAAAAGAATCCAGACGGCGGCCAG
Organism: Mycolicibacterium sp.; assembly: GCF_016462945.1. GTDB lineage: Bacteria > Actinomycetota > Actinomycetes > Mycobacteriales > Mycobacteriaceae > Mycobacterium. Next base: position 1,269 of record NZ_JAEMSG010000173.1, read on the forward strand.
AATCATTGCGGCACGAACGTTCTGGCCGTCCGCGGTGGGCAAACCCAGTAGTCCCCGGTGCGGCCCGTCCCCGGCGATAAAGCCGACGTACACCACCAGCAGCAGCACGACACTGCCCGCGTAACCCGCGGCCCAGCCGAATCCGGAAATGCGACCGGACGTCTGCGGGGTGGACAGCTGACGCAGCATCGCGTTATAGGGAACGCTGGCCAGATCGCTGCATGCTGCGGTGGCGGCCAGCAGGGCCAAACCCGCTGGGAGATAACGCGGGTCGTCGCGGATGAGACTCATGGCGGCGGTGAGCACCGCGGCCAGACCGGTGAGCGTCATCAACGCGACCCGACGTCGGTGCGGCGCTTGGACGAGGACTCCGGTGAGCGGAGCGAGCAGGGCGACGGTCAGCCCGGCAATCGCCAGTGCCCGGCCCAGCCAACTGGCCGGGGAGGCGTTACCCGCAATACCCTGGCCCACCGTGCCGGTCAGATAGACCGAGAACACGAATGTCACCACGATCGCGTTGAGACCGGTGGAGCCGCAATCCCAGAGGGCCCACGCCACGATCTTCGACCGCGGTGCCATGACATTCAGCCTATCCACCCCGCCTACGATTACCCCATGCCAGTTCCCGCACCCGCACCGGACAGTCGGGCCGTCGTCACCGGTGCCTCCCAAGGCATCGGCGCGGCACTGGCAGGCGAACTCGCCGCCCGCGGCCACCACCTGATCATCACCGCCCGGCGTGGGGAGGTTCTGGCGGACCTGGCCGCCCGCCTGACTGAGCGGTATCGCGTGACGGTCGAAGTGCGTGCCGTCGACCTGGCCGACCCACCGCAACGCGAGGCACTGGCCGCCGAGTTGGCCGACCGAGATATCTCGATCCTGTGCGCCAATGCCGGTACCGCCACCTTCGGTCCGGTGGCAGAACTCGATCCGGCGGCGGAGAAGGCCCAGGTGCAACTCAACGTGCTCGGCGTGCACGACCTGGTGCTCGCAGTGTTGCCGGGCATGCTCGCACGCCAAGCCGGCGGCATTCTGATCTCGGGTTCGGCTGCCGGCAACTCTCCCATTCCCAATAACACCACCTATGCGGCGAGTAAAGCGTTCGCCAATACGTTCAGTGAGTCGCTGCGCGGCGAACTCCGCAATACCGGGGTGCACGTCACGCTGTTGGCACCCGGGCCGGTGCGCGCTGAGATGCCCGAGGCGGGCGAAGCGTCGTTGGTGGACAAGCTGATCCCCGACTTCCTGTGGATCTCCGTCCAGCACACCGCACAACTGTCACTGGATGGCTTGGTGCGCAACAAGATGCGCGTGGTGCCCGGTGTGACGTCCAAGGCGATGTCGGTGGCGAGTGGGTATGCGCCGCGGGCCATCGTGACGCCGATCGCGGGCGCGGTGTACAAGAAACTGGGCGGCGACTAGCGCCTACGCTGCCCAATGGTCAGCGTCTACCGGCGACGGCGAGCCGTCCCGAAGATGCTGCGGGTAATCTCGCGTCCGAATGCCGTACCGGCCGATCGCATCGCGCTTTTTATGGCCGGGTTGTCCATCATCTGCTCCAGCACGCTCGGCTCGACCTTCTCCACCGGCGCCGGCATCGGCGGCAGATCGAACCCGGTCGGGTAGATCGGCGGCAGGTCCATCGGCTCCGGTCCCGCTTCCGGCGGCGGTGCCAGCTTGGCTGCGAGCATTTCGTAGGCGGACTCGCCATCCACGGTCTGTCCGTATTTGAGGAACAGCGGGCTGGCTTGGGCTGCGGCTTTGATGTAATCCGGTCCGATGGTGTCCATCAACGACCGCGGCGAGCGCAACCGGGTCCATGCAACCGGCGTCGGCGCACCGCGTTCGGAGAGCACGGTGACGATCGCCTCACCGATGCCCAGTGCGGTGAGATCGGTTGCCAGATCGTAGAACTCGGTTTTGGGATAGGTCCGGACAGTTTTCTTAAGCGCCTCCTGATCATTCGGCGTGAACGCCCGCAGCGCGTGCTGGACCCGCGCACCCAGTTGGGACAGCACATTGTTGGGAATATCGGTGGGCAGCTGCGTGCAGAAGAACACCCCAACCCCCTTGGAGCGGATCAGCTTGACGGTCTGCTCCACCTGCGCCAGGAATGCTTTAGACGCGTCGGTGAACAGCAGATGCGCCTCGTCGAAGAAGAACACCAACTTGGGTTTGTCGACATCGCCGATTTCCGGCAGATAGGTGAACAGATCAGCCAGCACCCACATCAAGAACGTGGAGAACATCACCGGACGAGCGGCCTGTTCGCCGACTTCGAACAGCGTGATAATGC
>NZ_JAEMSG010000080.1 GCF_016462945.1 Mycolicibacterium sp.
GTGCACAGATCCAGGATCACCGCATCATGCGGAAGTGATTGCGCCAGGGCCCATTCCAGCAGCGCCTCAGTCTCCGGACGCGGGGTGAACACCCCCGGGCCGACATGTAATTGCACCGGGCCGAAAGGTGCGATTCCGGTGATGTGTTGTAGCGGAATGCGCTGAGCCCGCGCTGCAACCGCTTGGTCGAAACGGTTGAAGAACTCCGCATCGGGGGCATCGAGAAGTGCCAGCCGGCCACGGTCGGTACCGGCGAGGTGCGCGGCGAGCAGCTCGGCATCGGTTCGGGCCGAGTCGATTCCGGCACGGGCCAGCGTCGCGGTTGCGGCGAAGATCGCCTCACGGAGAAGTGTCATGCCTGCCGCAACCGGGTTTGCTTGTCCGCGGCAGCCAGGGCATCGAGCAGATCATCGAGATCACCCTCAAGGACCTGATCGAGGTTGTGCGCCTTGAAGTTGATCCGGTGATCGGCGATCCGGTTCTCCGGGAAGTTATAGGTGCGGATCCGTTCACTGCGATCCACGGTGCGGATCTGGCTGGCTCGGTCGGCGGAGGCATCCGCCGAGACCTGCTCCTCAGCCAGCACCTGCAGTCGCGCAGCCAACACCTGCATGGCGCGCGCCTTGTTCTGTAGCTGCGAGCGCTCGTTCTGGCAGGTGACCACGATCCCGCTGGGCAGGTGGGTGATTCGCACCGCCGAGTCGGTGGTGTTGACGCCCTGACCGCCTTTACCCGAGGAGCGATAGACGTCGATGCGCAGATCGGATTCGTCGATCTGGACCTGCTCGACCTCGTCGGGCTCGGGATACACCAGGACGCCCGCCGCGGAGGTGTGCACGCGGCCCTGTGATTCGGTGACCGGTACCCGTTGCACCCGGTGCACGCCACCCTCCCACTTCAGCCGGGACCACACGCCGTCGCTCGAGTCACCCCTGCTACCGATCGAGATGGTTGCTTCCTTGTACCCGCCAAGATCGGAGAACGTCTCGTCAAGGACGGTCACTGTCCAGCCGTGGCGTTCCGCGTAGCGGATGTACATCCGGGCCAGATCGGCGGCGAACAACGCCGACTCCTCCCCGCCCTCACCAGATTTCACCTCAAGCACGATGTCATCGGGGTCGTGCGGATCGCGCGGCGCCAGCATGTCCGTCAGTTGATCGTCGAGTTGGGCAACCGTGGCCTCCAACTCGATCACTTCGGCAGCGAATGACGAGTCGTCGGCGGCGAGTTCGCGTGCAGCCTCCAGATCGCCGCGGGCGGCCTCCAACTTGCGGTAGGTGGCCGCGATCGGCGCCAGTTGTGCGAATCGCTTCCCTACCCGCCGGGCATTGACGGTGTCATTGTGCAGATCCGGATCGGACAGTTGACGTTCCAGGTCGGCGTGCTCGGCCAGCACGGCGTCGACGGCATCAGCAGGAGCGCTGTGCGTCAAAAGTCCGTCCTCACTTCGCCTGGTCCTGAAACGCAACCGACGCCCGGCCTCTCGCAGGGGCGAAAGACGAGCGTCGGTAGTGAAGCTAGCTGTCGGCAGGCGTCGCGTCGGCCTCAGGCGTCTCGACGGTCTGCTTCGACCCCGGTCGCTTGCCGTAGCGCTTCTCGAAGCGGGCGACCCGGCCGCCGCTGTCGAGGATCTTCTGCTTGCCGGTGTAGAAGGGGTGGCACTGGGAGCAGACCTCGACCACGATGTGGCCGCTCTCCTTGGTGCTGCGAGTGGTGAAGCTGTTGCCGCAGCCGCAGACCACTGTGGTCTCGCCGTAGGCGGGGTGAATGCCGGTCTTCATGGTGTCCTCTGCGTTGTGTCGCCGGGTCGCCGACTGGATGGATTTCCCGGGGGCGTGAACCGGTACCTGAGGTTTATCGAAACCGATTATGCCAGGTCGGATGTCCCTGGCCCAAACGGCCGGTATCGCCTGCCGCGACCCTCGCGGTGCCACAGCACACCGGAGGGCACGTCCAGGCCCTGCGCGCTCAGTGCGCGCTTGACGATCTTGTTGGTTGCGGTCACTGGCAGGTCGTCGGCGAGCCACACGTATCGGGGCCAGGCCTTGGGTGATAGGTCCGGTTGCTCGGCAAGAAAGGTGCCGAACTCCTCAGGTGCCAGGCTCGCGTCATCGGCCAGCACGATCGCCGCCATCACCGCATCCCCCACCTGCCGGTCTGGAACGGCATAGACGGCCACCCGGTTGATCGGCGGGTGCCGGTGCAGGATTCGTTCGATCGGCGCGGTCGTGAGGTTCTCGCCGTCCACCCGCAGCCAGTCTCCGGTGCGCCCGGCCAGGTAGATCCAGCCCTCGGCATCGCGGTAGGCCAGATCGCCGGACCAGTACATGCCGTGGCGCAGCCGATCGCTGGTGGCTTGTTCATCGTTGTAGTAGCCACCGAACAGCCCGGCACCGGCGGTATTGACGATCTCACCGATCGCCTCGTCAACGTTGACCAGCGCGCCGGAATCGTCGAATACCGCCGGCGGGCACTCGGTGACGGTCTCGGCGTTGTAGATCGCCACACCGGAGAATCCGCGACCAACCGAGCCGGGCGGGCACTGGCCGTCACGGGTGATGATCACCGCGCCCTCGGTGGACCCGAAACCGTCCCACACCGTGCAGCCGAAGCGTCTCCCGAATTCGGTGATATCGCGCTCAGCGGCCTCGTTGCCGAAGGCCACCCGAAGCGGGTTATCGGCGTCGTCGGGGTCCTCAGGTGTCGCCAGTACGTAGGCCAACGGCTTACCGACGTAGTTCATGTAGGTCACGCCGTAGTGGCGCAGATCGTCCAGCAGACCTGAGGCCGAGAACGCCGCCGGCGCCATGCTCGCCCCGGCGGTCAGAGCCACCGACCAGCCGGCCATCAGCGCATTGGAATGGAACAGCGGCATCGACAGGTAACACACGTCGACTGCGGTGATCGAAAACCGTTGTACCAGAGACACTCCGGAGAACGGCACCATCATGTGCGCGACCTGGACCGCCTTGGGTTCACCACTGGTGCCGGAGGTGAAGATCAGCATGAAGGTATCGGTAGGTGCGATTTCGCGGTGCGGCATCAGGTCGCCCGCGCACGCCACCAGTGCGACCCACTCGGTGGAGTCGACGTTGAACACCTGCACGCCCGGGAGATCGAGCCCATCGAGCAGGCCGTGGTGGGCTTCGTCGGTGAGCAGAATCTGACAGTCGGCCCGGGTGATATCGCGCGCCAGTTCGTCCCCGCGCCGGGTGTTGTTGATCCCGCACAGGACGTAGCCGCCCAGACCCGCAGCGGCCATCGCGGTGAGCATCTGAGGGGTGTTACCCAGCAATGTCCCGATATGCAGTGGCCGATCGGGGTCGGCCAGAGCGATCAGGGTGGCGGCGTGGTGCGCGGCCTCGTCGATGTGTTCACGCCACGTCCAGACCCGGTCGCCGTACATCACCGCAGGGCCGGGATCCGCGGCACGCTGGCGGAGCAACTGCTGGACGGTGTCGGCCACGTCAGAGAGCTTCAGCCAAGGGAGGCGTCAGCCGTCAGTCGGAGTCCATCGAGCCCGGCGTCGTCTTGGACACCTGAACCAGGAACTCATAGTTGGTCTTGGTCTTGCGCAGTTGGCTCATCAGTAGGTCGATCGCCTGATGCGAATCCAGACCGGAGAGCACCCGGCGCAACTTGTGCACGACGGCGAATTCATCGGTGGACAGCAGCAGTTCGTCCTTGCGGGTACCGGACGGATTGACATCAACCGCCGGGAACACCCGCCGCTCGGCGATCTTGCGATCGAGCTTGAGTTCGGCGTTACCGGTGCCCTTGAACTCCTCGAAGATCACCGTATCGCCGGTGGATCCGGTCTCGACCATGGCGGTGGCAATGATGGTCAATGAACCACCGTGCTCGATATTGCGCGCCGCGCCGAGGAAGCGCTTCGGCGGGTACAGCGCGGTCGAGTCGACGCCACCGGACAGGATGCGCCCCGAGGCCGGCGACGCGTTGTTGTAGGCGCGGCCCAGGCGGGTGATCGAGTCGAGCAGCACCACAACGTCCCTACCCTGCTCGACGAGTCGCTTGGCCCGCTCGATGGCGAGTTCGGCGGCCTGGGTGTGATCGGACGGCGGGCGGTCGAAGGTGGAGGCGATGACCTCACCCTTGACCGAGCGCTGCATGTCGGTGACCTCTTCGGGCCGTTCGTCGACGAGCACGACCATGAGGTGGCACTCGGGATTATTGCGGGTGATCGCATTGGCGATGTCCTGCATGATCGTGGTCTTGCCGGCCTTGGGTGGCGAGACGATCAGGGCGCGCTGGCCCTTGCCGATCGGCATGATCAGGTCGATGACGCGAGTGGTCAGTTTCTCCGGCGTGGTCTCCAGACGCAGCCGCTGGTTGGGGTACAACGGGGTCAGCTTGCCGAACTCGGGACGCTTGCGGGCGTCCTCGACCGGGCCGCCGTTGACGCTGTCCAGGCGCACCAGGGGGTTGAACTTCTGCCGTTGGTTGCTCTGGTCACCGCCCTCCTTGGCCACCCGCACCGCACCGGTGACGGCGTCGCCACGGCGCAGCCCGTTCTTACGGACCATGTTCATCGACACGTAGACATCGTTGGGCCCGGCCAGATAACCGGAGGTCCGCACGAAGGCGTAGTTGTCAAGAACGTCGAGGATCCCGGCGACCGGTTGGACGACGTCGTCCTCACGCAACTCGGCCTCGCCGCCGCCGGCACCGCCTTCGCCGCCGGGGCGTTCACTGCGCCGACGCCGATCGCGGAACCGCCGCCCGCGGCGTCCGCCGCGGCCATCGCCGTCGTCGTCACGATTCTGCTGACCGCTCGACTCACCACCCTGGTCGGCAGAATCCCGGTTGTCACTGCGATTGTCGGCTCGTCGCTCCGTGCCGTCGCCTCTGCGTTCGTTGCGCTCGGGACGACGGTTGTCGTCGCCGCCGGACTCGGGCCGCGAGGCGGCCGCATCCGCCCGGGGGGCATCGTCGGGAGCCGTGGCCTGCCCGCGGCCGCCAGCGCTGCTCTGGGTTGCACCGCCGTTCTGGGTTTCCCGGATTGCGGAGATCAGCTCGTTTTTACGCATCCCCGAAGTCGCCTTGACCCCGACGCTGTTGGCTAGCGCGCGCAGTTCCGGCAACACCATGGTCGCCAGCGAACCCTCGGCGGAGTCGGGGCTGTTGGATTTCACGGCGGCCGGCGACTCCGTTGGCGGAGTGCGGTCTTCGGCCGTGATGAGGTCCGTATCGGTCACGGATTTCCTTTCTTTCCCTCGCGTCCTGCATGGTGCGGGGGTTTCTGGCGTTCAGCTGATTCGCTGTACGCGGCGCATCACCGTCATCGGTGTCGACTGGGTGGATGCGGCGGTCGGCGCGTGACGGCCGACCGTAAGCTCACCGGCTGCAATACGGAGATTGTGGTGATCGTCCTAGTTTCGGCGCAGGTGAACACGCTGCGATTGCGGGACGTCATGAGGATAGCCGCCTTTGCTGCCTGAAGCAACAAAGCTCACCCGTGGGGGTGTGGAACCGCGATCGGGATGCCCGAGCCCCAGCGTATCGGTCCACCGACGGCCATCTCGCCGATAGCGAACCCGTTAGCCGTGCCGAAGTCGAGCGCCTCAGCCGGCAACTCGGTGCCGGTGGTGAGCGCAAGGACGGCCGGACCGGCTCCGGAGAGCACCGCCGGTACCCCGCAGGCCCGCAGAACCCGAAGGTATTCCGCACTGGCCGGCATCGCCGCAGCGCGCTGCGGCTGGTGTAGCACGTCTTCGGTGGCCGCCATCAGCAAGTCCGGACGTTCGGTCAGCGCCACCACCAGCAACGCGGCCCGGCTGACGTTGAACCGCGCGGCGTCATGGCTGATCTGCCGCGGCAACAGCACCCGCGTCTCGGCAGTGGAGGACCGCTCATCGGGGATTCCGGGGAACAGCCGGATATCGGGGTGCAGCCGCAATCGGGCTGCGGCATAGTCGGGTGTACCGGAGCCGGCCTCGGTCCATGACACCACCGCCCCGCCGAGCACCGCCGCCGAGGCGTTGTCCGGGTGACCTTCGAATTCCGAGGACAACTGGATCAACTGCGCATCGGTGAAGGGCTCGCTATTGACTTGTGACACAAGGGCATTGACGACCGCCAGCCCACCCACGACGGCTGCGGCCGAGGAGCCGAGGCCGCGGGAGTGCGGGATGGCGTTGCGACAGCGGACCACCAGGCCGGCGGCGCGAAAACCCGCGGCCGCGAGACCACGGTGGATGGCCGCGACCACCAGGTGTTCGGGACTCGTCGGCACCTGACCGGCACCCTCGCCGGTGACCTCGACGATCAGGCCGGCGTCGGTGGTCTCGACCGCAATCTGGTCATAGAGCCCCAGCGCCAGCCCCATGCTGTCGAAGCCGGGGCCGAGGTTGGCGCTGGAAGCCGCCACCTCGGCGGTGCCGGTCAGCCCGGCGGGCAGCAGAACGGTCACCGACGGCTCACCGTGTCTCAGCCCAACCCGAGGGCGGCGACCACGGCACTCGGATCGACCGGGACCGGGGTGACGGACGGCATATCCCGCAGGGCGGTGTCGGGGTCCTTCAGGCCGTGCCCGGTGACGGTGCAGACCACCGTCGAACCGGGACGCACCCAGCCGTCCTCGGCCGCCTTGAGCAGACCAGCGACACTCGCCGCCGATGCCGGCTCCACGAATACGCCCTCTTCGCGAGCAAGGAGGCGATAAGCCGCCAACAGTTCTTCGTCGGTGGCGGCCAGGAACCTGCCACCCGATTCCTCGCGCGCGGCCATTGCGCCGTCCCATGACGCCGGGGAACCGATCCGGATGGCGGTAGCCAGCGTTTCGGGGTTGCTGACCGGCTTGCCCAGGACCAGTGGCGCCGCGCCGGCGGCCTGGGTGCCCAGCATCCGGGGCAGCTTGTCGGTCAGGCCGTCGCGGTGGTACTCGGTGTAGCCCCTCCAGTAGGCGGTGATGTTGCCGGCATTGCCCACCGGGAGCGCATGCACATCCGGCGCGGTACCCAGCGCGTCGACGATCTCGAAGGCCGCGGTCTTCTGCCCCTCGATGCGGACCGGGTTGATGCTGTTGACCAATGAGATGGTCGGGTGGTCGGCGGTGAGTTTGCGGGCCAGTTCCAGGCAGTCATCGAAATTGCCGTCGACTTGAATGATCTTGGCGCCGTGCATCACCGCCTGGGCCAGCTTGCCCATCGCGATCTTGCCCTGCGGGATCAACACCGCGCAGGTGATGCCGGCCCGCGCGGCATAGGCCGCCGCTGACGCCGAGGTGTTACCGGTCGACGCGCACAGCACCGCCTGACGTCCGTGCGCGACCGCTTCGGTGACCGCCATGGTCATACCGCGGTCCTTGAACGATCCGGTGGGGTTGAGGCCCTCGACCTTGAGATGGACCGTACAACCGGTCAGCTCGGACAGTCGGGGTGCCGGAACCAGTGGTGTGGCGCCCTCCAACAGGGTCACCGGCGTCCATCCTGCTGCCATCGGCAAACGATCCCGATAGGCCTCGATCAGGCCGGGCCACGGTGTGTGAACACGTGTTGAGGTATTGCTCATTCGCTGGTTCCCTCCAGGCGCAGCACGCTGTTGACCTCCTGGACGACATCGAGTTCGGACAGCGCAGCAACGGTTTCGGATAGCGCGGCGTCAGCTGCGCGGTGCGTGACCACCACGATCCGCGCTCCGTTGGGCTGACCGTGGGAATCGAGAATACCCTCTTGTCGGACCTCGGCGATACTGACATCACGCTTGCCGAATTCCGTTGCCACTGAGGCCAATACGCCCGGCCGGTCCTTGACCGTCATGCTCACGTAGTAGCGAGTGGAGACGATGCCTATCGATGCGATCGGTAGCTGCGCGTACTTCGACTCCCGAGGTCCCCTACCGCCGTGGACCCGGTTACGCGCGGCCATCACCACGTCACCCATCACCGCCGATGCGGTCGGGTTGCCGCCGGCGCCCTGGCCGTAGAACATCAGCCGCCCGGCGGCCTCGGCCTCAACCACGACGGCGTTGAACGCGCCATTGACGGTGGCAAGTGGATGGCTCATGGGCACCAGCGCCGGATACACGCGTGCCGACACGCGTTGCTGACCGTCGAGTGTGGTGATGCGCTCGCAGATGGCCAGCAGTTTGATCGTGCAGCCGAGCCCGCGGGCGGCGTCGAAGTCGGCGGGGCTCACCTTGGTGATGCCCTCGCGGTACACATCGTCGGCGGTGACCCGGGTGTGGAACGCAATGGACGCCAGGATCGCCGCCTTGGCGGCGGCGTCGTATCCCTCTACGTCGGCGGTCGGGTCGGCTTCGGCGTATCCCAATGCGCTTGCATCGGCCAGTGCGCTGTCGTAACCGGCTCCGGTGGAAGCCATTTCGGACAGGATGTAGTTGGTGGTGCCGTTGACGATGCCGGCGACCCGCACGACCGTGTCACCGGCCAGGGACTGGGTGAGCGGCCGTATCACCGGAATGGCGCCGGCTACCGCCGCCTCGAAGTACAGGTCGACATGGGCGTGTTCGGCGGCCTGGGCCAGTTCGCCGGTGGACTGCGCCAGCAGTGCCTTGTTGGCGGTCACCACCGACTTGCCGTGTTCCAGTGCCGCCAGAATGGCCTTGCGCGCCGGTTCCACCGGGCCCATCAACTCGACCACGATGTCGACGTCATCACGGGAGACCAACGCGTCGACGTCGTCGGTCAGCATTCCGGCCGGCACTGTCCGGTCATCTGACACCCGACGCACCGCAACACCACGCAGTTCCAGTGGCGCACCAATGCGCGCCGTCAGGTCGGCCGCACTGGCCTCGATGATTCGCACCACTTCACGGCCGACGTTGCCCAGACCGAGCACGGCGATACCGATCGGCTTCTGCTTGTTCACGCACGCACCTCCAGGCTGAGCAGATCCTCGACGGTCTCGCGGCGTAGCACCAGGCGGGCCCGTCCCTCGCGAACGGCCACCACGGCCGGGCGGCCGATCAGGTTGTACCGGCTCGACATCGAATAGCAGTAGGCGCCGGTGGCGGCAACGGCGAGAAGATCACCGGGAACCACATCGTCGGGAACCCAGGCGTCGCGCACCACGATATCGCCGCTCTCGCAATGCTTCCCGACGATACGGGCGAGTATCGGCGTGGCTGTACTGTCCCGGGAGACCAGCCGGATGTCATATTCCGCGCCATAGAGCGCGGTCCGGATGTTATCGCTCATACCGCCGTCGACGCTGATGTAACGCCGGTCGGTGCCGGCACTGATCGCCACATCTTTGACGGTTCCGACGTCGTAGAGCGTGATGGTGCCGGGTCCGGCGATCGCCCGGCCCGGCTCGACCACCAGCCGGGGTACGGGCAGCCCGACCGCAGCGGACTCGGTGCGCACGATTGCCTCGAGCTTGGCCGCCAGATCGGCAACCGGCGGCGGGTCGTCTCCGGCGACGTAGGAAATCCCCAGCCCACCACCGAGGTCGACGGTCGCGATCTGCGCGGTCTTGTCCACACCGAACTCGGCGACGATGTCACGCAGCAGGCCGATCACCCTGCGGGCGGCCAACTCGAACCCGTCGACGTCAAAGATCTGGGATCCGATGTGGCTGTGCAGTCCGACCAGTCGCAGATGATCGGCGGCGAAAACCCGTCGCACAGCTGTCATCGCGTCGCCGGCCGCCAGTGACAGGCCGAACTTTTGATCCTCGTGTGCGGTGGCGATGTACTCATGGGTGTGCGCCTCTACACCAACGGTCACCCGCACCATCACGTTCTGCATGATCCCGACCTCGCCGGCAACGGTCTCAAGCCGGTCGATCTCAGTCATCGAATCCACAACCACGTAACCGATTCCGGCTTTGACCGCTTCGGTGAGCTCGTCGATCGATTTATTGTTGCCGTGCAGGGCGATGCGCTCGGCCGGGAAGCCGGCATGCAGTGCGACGGCGAGCTCACCGCCGCTGGCCACGTCCAGAGAGAGCCCCTCCTCGGCCACCCAGCGCGCGATCTCGGAACACAGGAAGGCCTTGGCCGCGTAATGCACGTTGTCACCGCCGCCGAAGGCGACGGCCATCTCCCGGCAGCGGCCGCGGAAGTCGTCCTCGTCGATGACGAACAACGGTGTTCCGTACTGCTCGGCAAGCTCGGTCACGGTGACACCGGCGACGCTCACCACACCGTCGGCACCACGGGACACCTCGTGCGGCCAGATATTGGGCGCAAGAGCAAGCATCTCGGTCGCGGTCTGTGGGCGGGCCGGCAACCCGCCCTGCTGGATCTCCCCGGCGTGCCGAGGGCCTGCCGGATGGACGTTCACATTCGCTCCGGTGCCGAGACGCCGAGAATCGCGAGTCCGTTGGCGATCACCTGACGGGTTGCGGCACACAGGGCAAGTCGGGCGCGGTGCAGGTCACTCGCCGGCTCGTCACCCTGGGGTAGCACCCGGCAGGAATCGTAGAACCGGTGGTAGTCGCCGGCCAGATCCTCCAGATAGCGCGACACCCGGTGCGGTTCGCGCAGTGCGGCGGCCGACTGCAACACCCGGGCAAACTCGCCGAGAGAGCGCATCAACGTGCCCTCTTTGTCGTGGCCCAGTTCCTCAAGGTGGGCAAGATCGGGTGTGAGCCCCAGTTCGGCGGCTGTGCGGGCCAGCGCACACAGCCGAGCATGTGCGTATTGCACGTAGTAGACGGGATTTTCGGCCGAGGCCGATGACCACAGCGCCAAGTCGATGTCGATGGGTGAGTCCACCGATGACCGGATTAGGACGTATCGGGCAGCATCGACGCCGATCGCCTCGACGAGATCATCGAGGGTGATCACCGTGCCGGCCCGCTTACTCATCCGCATCGGTTGCCCGTCGCGGACGAGGTTGACCATCTGGCCGATCAGCACCTCGACGCTGTCCGGGTTGTCACCGAGGGCGGCAGCTGCGGCCTTGAGCCGGGCGATGTACCCGTGGTGGTCGGCGCCGAGCATGTAGATGCACAGGTCGAACCCGCGCTGACGCTTGTCCAGGTAGTAGGCGAGGTCGCCGGCGATATAGGCGGGCTGGCCATCGCTCTTGATGACGACGCGGTCCTTGTCGTCGCCGAACTCGGTGGTGCGCAGCCAGGTTGCGCCGTCCTTCTCGTAGATGGCGCCGGTCTCGCGAAGTTTGGTGATGGCCTGGTCCACCCGGCCGCTGGTGTGCATCGAGTCCTCGTGGGTGTAAACGTCGAAGTCGGTGCCGAACTCGTGCAGCGAGGCTTTGATGTGATCGAACATCAAGTCCACGCCGATGGCACGGAATGTCTCGCGTTGCTCGGCATCGGGAAGGCTCATCGCATCAGGCGCCTTGGCGAGCACCTGCGCGGCGACATCGCTGATATAGGCACCGGCGTAGCCGTCTTCGGGCGCCGGCTCACCCTTGGCGGCGGCGATCAGGGAGTCGACGAACCGGTCGATCTGGGCGCCGTGATCGTTGAAGTAGTACTCCCGCACGACGCGAGCACCCTGGGTGCTCAGCAGCCGGCCGAGTGCATCGCCGACGGCAGCCCAGCGGGTCCCGCCGATGTGAATCGGACCCGTCGGGTTGGCGGAGACGAACTCGAGGTTGATATCGCGGCCGTCGAGCAGACCCGAGCGACCGTAGCCCGCACCGGCCGCCACGATATTGGCGACGATCGCACCTTGGGCCGCGGTCGCGATGCGCAGGTTGACGAACCCGGGCCCGGCAACCTCGGCGGCAGCGATTCCGTCAGCGCCGGCCAGTGCGGTGGCCAGCCAGCCCGCGAACTCGCGCGGCTTCGCGCCTGCCTTCTTGCCCACCTGCAGCGCCAGATTCGTCGCATAGTCACCGTGCTCAGGGTTGCGCGGACGCTCGACGGTCACCATCGCCGGCAACGCGGCTGGGTCGAGGCCGTGTTCGGTCAGCACCGCGGCGGCGGTACTGCGCAGCAACTCGGCGAGGTCGGCGGGGGTCACGGGTGTTCATCCTATGCGTTAGGCTCGCTTTGCCCGACGGCGCAGCGTATGCGCCCCCGTAGCTCAGGGGATAGAGCGTCTGCCTCCGGAGCAGAAGGCCGCAGGTTCGAATCCTGCCGGGGGCACTGTGTCATCGCTTGCGGTTCATCGTCGGGTCATCACTTGCGATTCATCGTCGACCCCAACACCTGCTACGTTGCCCACCATGAGCATCTTGAAAAAGGGTCTTGGTCGGTATCTGGGCATGGCGGCAGGTCTGGCCTGTCTTGCAGTAGCGATACCAGGAACGGCATCTGCTGACACTCTCAACACCACTACGTGCACGCAGCAACAGATTATGTCGTCGCTGCAGCAGAACGCCCCCATTATTTGGGGCAACATTAGTAGCGATCCACAAACGGAACAGACGTTGCGGGTCGCCCTTGATGTGATCCTGGCCGCTCCCCCGGGACAGCGTGATCAGTTGGCGAATACGCTGGAGCAGGCCCTCGGCAAAGATCAGTTGTCGGACATCAGCGACGACGTCATCAACGCCTCCGGCGGACCGATCGGCAGAGCCGTCAACGCCTGCAAAAACTTCTAAAGCAGTTACCGGCCCCCTGGCTGACCACGCCGGTTTTGCAAATCCCCGGACAACCCGAGCACTGAGGGCGGGACCTCAATGGCCTCAG
>NZ_JAEMSG010000081.1 GCF_016462945.1 Mycolicibacterium sp.
CTAGGACGCCGCCCTCTCACGGCGGTAGCGTGGGTTCGAATCCCATCGGGGGTACCTTTTTTCCAGTTTCGCTTTCCCTTTTCGCATTCCCGTTTCTTCAGCGCGACGGAACGCGGAACCCCTTACTGCGGAGGCGCGGTCGAGCCGGCCAACGGCATGGCGGGCATACCGAGCTTGCGGTGATCCCATGACCGCACCCGGTTCGCGCGGATACGCACCGCGACCCGCTTGTGCATCATCATGTCCACCGCAGGCTTCAGGTCATCGGTGTAGGGGCCGTTGTAGCGCTCCCACACGCTGACGCCGACTGCGAAGATGGTGTCGGGGTCGTCGAGGATCTCAGCTGTGCCTTCGAATGAAACTCCACGCAGACTGTCGTAGGTCGTCCCATCCTCGATAAGGAAACTCACCCGGGGATTGCGGCGGAGGTTTACCACCTTCTGCGACTTCACCTTCGTCTCGATCCAGATCTCGCCGCCAAGCAGGCCGTACCACATCGCCACCAGGTGCGGCTGGCCAGCCGCACCGATGGTGGCCATGGTGCCGGTGCGGCTGCGCGCCACGAAGTCGGTGATCTCCTCGTCGGTCATGACGATCTGATTGCGCTGTTTGCTTCCCATAATCGTCAGTGTCTCAGGGCGCCCGGCGGTAATCGACACTGCGTCCAGATCGCGTTTCGGCTCTGGAAGACGATCTGGACGCAGACTCGACGATCACAGTCGCCGGGTCAGCGCCTCGGCCGCGGCCAGCAGATCGGCCGCCCACCGCTCACCCGGGTGTCGGCCCAGCCGGTCGATCGGGCCGGATACCGACACCGCCGCGATCACCTCACCGTCGCGGTCGCGCACCGGGGCAGAGACACTGGCGACACCGGGTTCGCGTTCGGCCGCGCTCTGCGCCCAGCCGCGGCGGCGAACCTCGGCCAGGCTGCGTTCGGTGAACTTCGCCGATCCCAGTACCGACTGCCGAGTGGCGGGATCGGCGTAGGCGAGCAGCACCCGGGCGCCCGAGCCCGCCGTCATCGGCAGGCGTGCCCCGAGTGGGACGGTATCGCGAAGTCCCGCGGGCGGTTCCAGCGTCGCGACGCACACCCGCGTGGTTCCTTCCCGGCGGTAGAGCTGGACGCTTTCCCCGGTGATCTCGCGGAGTCCGGGTAGCACAGCGGCTCCGGCTTCCAGCAGCGGATCGTTGACGTGAGCGGACAACTCGGACAGCGCCGGGCCCAACCGCCAATGGCCGGCACTGTCGCGGGCGAGTAGTCGGTGGAACTCCAGGCCGGCGGCCAACCGATGCGCCGTCGCCCGCGGTAGGCCGGTGCGTTCGCAGAGTTCGGCCAGCCCGCACGGGGACCGGGCGACCGCGTGCAGCACACCCACCGCTTTGTCGAGGACGCCGATGCCGCTATCCTGTCTCATATCGAGATACTAGCGTCCCAGATAGTGAGATTGCGAGAGTCGGTCCATGGCTGTCAAACCAAGAACCCTGCCGGAGAAGGTGTGGGCAGATCACCTCGTCGCCGCCGGCGGTGCCACCGAACCAGATCTGATCTACATCGATCTCCACCTCATCCATGAGGTCACCAGCCCGCAAGCGTTCGACGGTCTGCGGCTGGCGGGTCGGCAAGTGCGGCGCACCGATCTGACCCTGGCCACCGAGGACCACAATGTGCCGACAGTCGATATCGACAAGCCGATAGCCGACCCGGTGTCGCGCATCCAGGTCGAGACGCTGCGGCGCAACTGCGCGGAGTTCGGCATCCGACTGCACCCGATGGGTGACCCCGAACAGGGCATCGTGCATGTGGTGGGTCCGCAGTTGGGCCTTACCCAACCCGGGATGACGATCGTCTGCGGTGACAGCCACACCTCGACCCACGGCGCATTCGGCGCGCTCGCCATGGGTATCGGCACCTCGGAGGTTGAGCATGTGCTTGCCACCCAGACCCTTCCGCTGCGTCCGTTCAAGACGATGGCGGTCAATGTCGACGGGCCGTTACCCCCCGGAGTGACGGCCAAGGACCTCATCCTGGCGGTGATCGCCAAGATCGGCACCGCCGGCGGCCAGGGTCACGTCATCGAGTACCGCGGCAGCACCATCGAATCGCTGTCGATGGAAGGCCGGATGACGATCTGCAACATGAGCATCGAAGCCGGTGCCAGGGCCGGGATGGTGGCGCCCGATGAGACGACTTATGAATACCTCGGCGGGCGCTCCTACGCGCCAACCGGAGCACAGTGGGACTCGGCCGTTGCGGCGTGGGATCTGCTGAGCACCGATGAGGGTGCGGAGTTCGACACCGAGATCTACATCGACGCGACGACGCTGAGTCCCTTCGTCACATGGGGCACCAACCCCGGGCAGGGTGTACCCCTGTCGGGGTCGGTGCCTGACCCCGAGTTCATGCCTAGCGACGCCGAGCGGCAGGCCGCGGAGAAGTCGTTGACCTATATGGACCTGAGGCCGGGAATGCCGATGCGCGCTATCGCCGTCGACACCGTCTTCGTCGGCTCCTGCACCAATGGCCGTATCGAGGACCTTCGCGCGGTCGCCGAAGTGTTGCGCGGTCGCCAGGTGGCTGACGGAATCCGGATGCTGATCGTGCCCGGATCGATGCGGGTGCGTGCGCAGGCGGAATCGGAGGGGCTCGGTGAGATCTTCACCGCCGCCGGGGCGCAGTGGCGGCAGGCGGGCTGCTCGATGTGCCTGGGGATGAACCCCGACCAACTCGCGCCGGGACAGCGGTGCGCGTCGACGTCGAACCGCAACTTCGAGGGCCGCCAGGGCAAGGGCAGCCGCACGCATCTGGTGTCGCCGGCGGTCGCCGCCGCCACCGCGGTGCGCGGCACGCTGTCCTCGCCAGCCGATCTCGGCATCCCCAGGAACTGAGGAGAGCACGCATGGAAGCCTTCACCACCCACACCGGAATCGGTGTGCCGCTGCGTCAGTCGAATGTGGATACCGACCAGATCATCCCGGCGGCATACCTGAAGAGCGTCTCGCGCACCGGTTTCGAGGACGGCCTGTTCGCCGCGTGGCGCAACGATCCGGCCTTCATCCTCAATCTGAGTCCTTTCGATCGCGGCTCGGTATTGGTCGCCGGCCCGGATTTCGGGACCGGTTCCTCACGCGAGCATGCGGTCTGGGCGCTGATGGATTACGGCTTCCGGGTCGTCATCTCGTCTCGCTTCGCCGATATCTTCCGGGGCAACGCGGGCAAGGCCGGCCTGTTGGCAGCCGAAGTCGCACACGATGATGTCGAACTGCTGTGGAAGCTCATCGAAGAGCATCCGGGGTTGGAAATCACCGTCAATCTCAAAGACCGAACCATCGCTGCCGGGACGGTTGTGGTGGGATTCGCGATTGACGATTACACCGCCTGGCGATTGCTCGAAGGCTTCGATGATATCGGGCTTACGCTGCAGAAACTCCCTGAAATCGAAGTGTTCGAAGCCGCGCGGCCGAACTGGAAACCGCGTATCGCATCGGTCTGATTACCGTCCAGCTATTCGGCGAAGCTGTGCTTCGCAACTGCTGTCGCACAACCGGAACATCCGCTCACGGGCGCGAAAAGTGTCAAAAAATTTCTCCGATCTTTTTGCTGTAAATGCGCGTGGCTCATGGAAATCTGCGTTCTGAGGGTTTACGGTGTTCTCCAGTCGGTCCAGAGCGGACCACTGTTTCGGAGGATGTGAATGAACAAAGCAGAGTTGATCGAGGTTCTCACGGCGAGGCTCGACACCGATCGCCGACTGGCGACCGACGCCGTTGAAGAATTGATCAGCGCCATCGTGCGCGCTGTGCATAAGGGTGACAGCGTGACAATCACCGGATTCGGTGTGTTCGAACGGCGTCACCGCGCCGCACGTGTCGCTCGTAACCCACGCACCGGTGAAACGGTGAAGGTTAAGCCGACGTCTGTACCCGCGTTCCGTCCGGGTGCGCAGTTCAAAGCAATTGTCTCTGGTGCACAAAAACTCTCCGCTGAAGGTCCCGCTGTAAAACGAGGCGCCGCTGATGGCGCAGTTAGGAAGTCTGCTGTGGCTGTAAAGAAAGCTGTGAAGAAGGCCCCCGCCAGGAAGGCCGCTGCGAAGCGCGTCGTCAAGAAGGCCGCTGCCAAGCGCGTCGTCAAGAAGGCCGCTGCCAAGCGGGTCGTCAAGAAGGTCGTGCGGAAGGCCGCAGTCAAGAAGGCCGTTCGCAAGACCGCCGCTAGAAAGGCTGTCAAGCGGGTCGTCCGGAAGGCCGCTGTCAAGCGTGTCGTCAAGAAGGCCGCGGCCAAGCGGGTCGTCAAGAAGGCCGTTCGCAAGACTGCCGCTAAGAAGGCTGTCAAGCGGGCAGTCAAGAAGGCTCCGGCCCGCAAGGCTGTCAAGAAGGCCGTTAAGCGGGCTCCGGCCCGCAAGGCCGCAAAGAAGGCTCCGGCCAGAGGTCGTCGCTAAGCTCTAACCACAAAACGCCGCGGGCCCATCGGGTCCGCGGCGTTTTGTTTGTTCAGGCACTGGATCTGGTGGCCAGTGGGCTGGCGAGATGGTCGGCTGCAATAAGCCGGCCAGCTGCCAACGACAGGATCCAGGTACTGCCCTTGCGGTTGCGCGACAGGTCCGGTCGGACGCCGTCGCGCGCGCACCACCCGTCGATCAGGTACGGGATCACCCTGCCCTGCGTGCAGATCACCGGTGTCCCCCCGAGTGCGGCGATCTCCAGAACTCGGCGGCGCGCAGACTTGGGATCGGCGGCGTAGGCCTCCTCGGTCAGGCCGGGTTCCAACGAGATCGTCACATCCATTTCCCGCGCCAGCGGCTCCACGGTGTGGGCGCAGCGGACCCGGTCGGCGGCGTAGACGTCGGACGCCCCGAATGCCAGAAGTTGCGGTACCAACGATTCCGCCTGGGCGCGGCCCTTGGCATCCAGCGGCCGATTGCGGTCGTCACCCTTGTAGCGGGCCTTCCGGCCTGCGGATCCGTGGCGGACGATCAGAACGCTCCGGGTGTCGGCGGGCATCTTGGCGAAGCGCGTGACCATCTTGCGGTCGGCCCGGTAGGTAAGCCGCTTGGACGCCTCTCGGATCGGCAGCCACACAAGTTGATCCACTTCGTCGCCCGTAACGAACTCGCCGCCGTGGCCGCGGGCCACCCAGTAGTGGACGATCTTGGTGCCGTCCGGGATCGGATAGCTCACCGCGCCCAGGCGCCGACCCAGATGTGCGCGCTGACCGGTTTCCTCGAAGATCTCGCGCACTGCGGCAACCGGTTCGGTCTCGCCGGGATCGAGTTTGCCCTTCGGCAGTGACCAGTCGTCGTATCGGGGGCGGTGGACTACGGCTACCCGCGTCTCACCGGAGTCCGGATCCGGCTGCCACAGCACCGCCCCCGCCGCCAATACCGGTTCGCCGGATTTCCCATTCGCAAGTGTCGTCACGAGTGTTGTCGGTTAACTCGAGAGGCAGCAGTTGAATTCGGCGCCGATCGCTTTCACAACTGCCGATGCTTTTCCATCAGCCAGACCTGATGGTCCCGAACCTGGCGACCATCCTGCGGTGCCGCGGTCCATTTGCCGTCGGCACTGAGTTCCCAGCACCGGGTCGACGGATGCATGGCGGACTCGAACACCTCGTCGAGGTACCCGGTCAGTCTGCGGTCCTTGACCTGCGCCATCACCTCGACTCGGCGGTCGAGATTGCGATGCATCATGTCGGCGCTGCCGATCCAGAACTCGTCGATCGCCTCAAAATGCATGACGCGGGAATGTTCCAGGAACTGGCCGAGAATCGAGCGAACCGTAACGTTCTCCGAGAAGCCCTCGACGCCCGGACGTAACGCGCAGATTCCGCGCACGACAATTTCGACACGGACCCCGGCCTGGGATGCGCGATAGAGGCCGTCGATGATCCCCTCGTCGACGATTGCGTTGGCTTTGATTCGGATTCGTCCAGTTCTGCCCTCGCGGTGCGCGGCGGTCTCCCGCTCGATGCACTCGAGGATTCCCTTCCGGATGCCCTCCGGGGCCACCAGCAGGTTGCGGTAGCCCACCTTGCGCGAGTATCCGGTAAGCGAGTTGAACAGGTCGGTGAGATCCGCGCCGATATCGGGCGCCGCCGTCAGCAGACCGACATCTTCGTAGAGCCGAGCGGTTTTCGGGTTGTAGTTGCCGGTCCCGATATGGCAGTAACGCCGGATGGTCGACCCTTCGCGCCGCACCACCAGGCAGGTCTTGCAGTGGGTCTTGAGTCCAACGAGCCCGTACACCACGTGCACGCCGGCGTCTTCCAGCGCGCGTGCCCACTTAATGTTGGCCTGCTCGTCGAAGCGCGCTTTCAGTTCGACCAGTGCAACCACCTGCTTGCCGGCCGCGGCGGCCTCGATAAGAGCGTTGACGATCGGCGAATCACCTGAGGTTCGGTACAGCGTCTGCTTGATCGCCAGCACATGCGGATCGGCGGCGGCCTGTTCGATGAATCGCTGCACACTGGTGGAGAACGACTCGTAGGGATGATGCACCAGCACGTCCCCGTCGCGCAGAGTGGCGAAGATGCTCTTCGGCGTCTCGCGTTCGGCGAAGGCCGGATTGGTGGCCGGCACGAAAGGCGGATCCTTGAGTGCCGGGCGGTCGACGGCGTAGACCTGCCACAGTGCCGAGAGATCCAGTAGCCCGGGTAACTGCACCACGTCGCCGGGGTCAACATCGAGTTCGCGTAGCAGCAGACCCATCATGTGTTCGGACATCTCACCGGAGATCTCAAGGCGCACCGGCGGACCGAAGCGTCGGCGAGCCAGTTCCCGTTCCAGGGCCTGCAGCAGATCCTCGTCGCGGTCCTCGACGTCCATATCGGCGTTACGGGTGATCCGGAACGCGTGGCGCTCGACGATTTCCATGCCCGGGAACAGTGCCGGCAGGAACGCCGCGATGAGTTCTTCCATCGGCAGGAAGCGGATGGTCTCGGTCTGGCCGTCGGTGCTGTTGAGCCGGACGAATCGGTCGACGTTGTCGGGCACCTTCACCCTGGCGAAGTGCTGACCGCCGTCCTCCGGGGATTTCACGGTGACGGCCAGGTTCAGGCTCAGCCCGCTCACGAATGGGAATGGGTGGGCTGGGTCGACGGCGAGCGGGGTCAGGACCGGGAACACCTGCTCCTGAAAGTATTTCGACAGATCAGCGCGTTCGGTGTCGGATAGATCAGCCCAACCGATGAACTCAATGCCCTGCTTGGCAAGGGCGGGTCGAACCGAGTCCAGGAACACCAGCGCGTGCCGGGTGGCCAATTGTCGGGTGCGGTCTTCGAGTCGGCGCAGTTGTTCGCGCGGGGTGAGTCCGTCAGCGGAGCGGACAGTCAAGCCCATCTCATCGCGTCGTTTGAGGCCGGCAACCCGCACCATGAAGAACTCGTCGAGGTTGGAGGCAAAGATCGCCAAGAACTTGGCTCGTTCCAGCAGCGGAAGCGAGGTGTCGGCGGCCAGTGCCAGCACCCGGGCATTGAAGTCCACCCAGCTCAGCTCGCGATTGAGGTAGCGCTCCTCAGGCAGTGGGTTGTCGATGGCCTCCGCGGCGGTCGTCGGCGGGGCTTCGGGAGCCGCATGCTCGGTCTTTCGGTCGTCCTCGGGAGCTCGGGACTGGGTCTCGGCCTCGGTCATTGCCACATCATCCCCTATCCCCGCCACATGAGGACGACTGCCGCCAAATATTCACCAAGCTCCCGGCTATGTCAGGCGATGGCCGCGGCCGTCGCCGGTCCAACCCCCAGCACCCGCGCTGCGGCAAGATCCTCGGGTGTGTCGATATCGCATCGCAGACCCGGCCAGGCGCCGGTGAGTTCGACGGCTCCGGACTCCCGATGTCGTGACGCCGAATCCGGGCCGAATCGCGGCTGAGGATTCACCCCGAATGCGAACAGTGCCGCGGTGCCGCTGCCTTGGCGGTCGGCCACGAAACTTCGTGGATATGGGCGGGCCAATGCCAACGCCTCGTGAAGTTCCGTGGTCTTCAGGGCCGGTAAATCACCTTGCAGTACGACGATATTCGCCATCGTCTGCAGGAGGGACTGATACGCCGCCAGCACGGCATTGTTCAACGGGTCGGGGTGGCGCGACGGGGTGGGGTCTGCAAGCACAATCGCGCCCAACTCACGGGCCGCGGCGGCGGCCGTGAGATCCGGTGTCACCACGGTGACTGATCCGACTCCCGCGACGGCCCGGGCGGCGGCGATGGTGTCGATGAGCATCGCGAGAACGACGCGTTCGCGTGCACCCGTCAAGAAAAGAGATGCCAGTCGGGTCTTGGCCGCAGAGAGGCGTTTGACGGCGATGATCAGGCCGACATCAGGCTCACCGCTCATGTCGCCATCCTGCCAGCGTCGGCGTGATTAGGTTGAACGGCGCCCTTGCCGACGAGGGCCAGGGATGGTGCGCAGAGGTGGAGTGCGAGATGAGTGGCTCGCTGGGGACGGCGGCGGTGATGGGTGCCGGCGCCTGGGGCACCGCCGTGGCCAAGGTGCTTGCCGACGCCGGAAGCGAGGTCAGGCTATGGACCCGTCGGCCGGAGGTGGCCGATGAGATCAACACCTCCCATATCAATGGCAGTTACCTGCCCGGTGTACTGCTGCCACCCTCGATCCGGGCCACCGCTGACCCCGCCCGGGCACTCGACGGGATGAGCACCGTGCTGCTGGGTGTGCCGTCGCAGACGATGCGGGGACACCTCGAGGTGTGGCGGGGGGATATCGCGACCGGAGCGACATTGGTCAGCCTGGCCAAGGGCATCGAACTCGGCACATGTCTTCGGATGAGCGAGGTGATCGTCGCGGTGACGGGTGTGGAATCGGATCAGGTCGCGGTGGTCTCCGGACCGAATCTGGCCGCCGAAGTCGCCGAAGAGCAACCCACTGCCACGGTGGTGGCGTGCGCGGACTCCGTTCGGGCAGTTGCTTTGCAAGGTGCGCTGGATACCGGATATCTACGGCCCTACACCAACTCCGACGTGGTGGGCACCGAGATTGGTGGGGCATGCAAGAACGTCATCGCACTGGCTTGCGGAATGGCCGCCGGGGCGGGCCTGGGTGAAAACACCGCCGCGGCCATCATCACCCGTGGGTTGGCAGAGATTATGCGGTTGGGAATCGCGTTGGGCGCCAAGGTCACAACACTCGCCGGACTCGCCGGGGTGGGTGACCTGGTGGCCACCTGCACCTCGGCCCAGTCACGCAATCGCGCATTCGGTTACCGGCTTGGCCGTGGCGATGACCTGGCGGCGGTGATGCGGGCTACCGAAGCCCACGTCGCCGAGGGTTTCACCTCGTGTACATCGATCTTGGAATTGGCGTCCGGCTATGACGTTGAGATGCCGCTGACCGACGCTGTGAACCAGGTGTGCCACAAAGGTTTGTCCGTCGACGAGGCGGTAGCATTACTTTTGGGCCGCAGCACCAAAGCGGAGTGAAACGATGACCCAGGGTGACCGAACCCAACGCTACGGCGACTCCACCCGCACCGTCAAAGCGGTTGATAGCGAGGCGATTCCTGGTCAGCCGCTGAGCCCGATCCCGGTACCGGCATCGGCCTATCACCTCTCCGATGATGAGGGCTCCGAGCCACACGTATACGGCCGTTACTCCAATCCCACCTGGAGCCGACTGGAGTCGGCACTGGCGAGTCTGGAAGCGGCGCACTCGGCGCTGGTCTTCGGCTCCGGAATGGCCGCGGTCGCCGCGACCCTGCGCGTCCTGGTTAGACCGGGCTCGGTACTCGTCGTCCCTGCCGACGGCTACTACCAGGTGCGTCGTTATGCGCTGGAAAGTCTTGCCCCCCTGGGTGTTACGGTGCGCGAGGTGACGGCTGCACAGTTGTGCGAGGCTGCCGAGACCGCTGACGTGGTGCTGGCCGAGACGCCGACGAATCCGGCGCTGGACGTGGTAGATCTGAACCGGCTCGCCGGAATCTGTCGTAGCCGCGGGCGTCACCTGGTGGTGGACAACACCACCGCGACCCCGCTTGGTCAGCAGCCGTTGTCGCTCGGTGCCGATCTGGTGGTGGCCAGCGCCACCAAAGCACTTGCTGGACACAGTGATCTGCTCGCCGGGTACGTCGCCGGCGGTGAGCCCGACCTGATGGCGGCGATCGAGCGAGAGCGGTTACTGGCCGGTCCGATCCTCGGCTCATTGGAGGCCTGGCTGCTGATGCGCAGTATCGGTAGCCTCGGGTTGCGCTTCGAACGGCAGTGTCAGAACGCACTGGCATTGGCCGTCGAACTCGCAAGCCACCCGCGGGTGCGTGCGGTCCGTTATCCGGGATTGCCTGCCGATCCGTCCTATGCGATCGCCGCCACCCAGATGCGTCGATTCGGCGGCCTGGTGTCGATCGAACTCGCTGATGCCGGGGCCGTGCAGGCGCTGGTTCGACACAGTGACCTGATGCTGGCGGCGACCAGTTTCGGCGGCATCCACACCTGCGTGGATCGCAGGCAACGGTGGGGTGACGAGGTGCCGAGCGGATTCGCCCGGATCTCAGCGGGTATCGAGGACACCGACGATCTGGTAGCCGATGTCCGGCGGGCGCTGGACGCGGGCTGAGGCGAAAACTACGTGGGAACGGCGAAGTTGCCGTGCGAGACCAGGTGCCATTGGCCGTCAACGCGGATAAACGTACTCAGGAAAGGGCTGGGCGTTGCGGGGAACTTCTGACCTTCCACGCGCAGGTCGGTACTCGCGCTATAGGTTGCGGTCAGGGTGTCTCCGAACCGCCAGCCGGTGATGGGGTCGAGCTTGTAGCCATTGAGGTCCGGCAGTCCGGCGATGAAGGTGTCGCGATCCAGGCCACCGCCGGTGGTGCGCTGGAGCACGAAGTTGGGTGCGAGGAACTTCTTCAGATCCGCCTGATCCTTCTTGAGCACGCCTTCGAAAAGACGCGTGACCTGTGTGGCGGCCTCGGCATTGCTGGGGATGGCCGGTGCGGATTGGTCATAGGTGGCCGGTTTCGAACACCCGACCACTACCGCTCCGAGCATCACGACGGCGGTAAACGCGGGTGCGAATGTGCGTGACAGCGGCAGGTTGGGGCGTGACGGCTGGATTTTCATAACGCACACCGTAGCCAACGCGTTCTGCTGTATCGGTAACCGGATACCGCGGTAGCCTCTCTAGTTTGTGACAGACCGCCGCCACCGAGCTCGGATCCGCGTCGCCGTTGTCTACGGCGGTCGTAGCTCTGAGCACGCCATATCGTGTGTGTCGGCCGGCAGCATCCTGCGCCACCTCGACCCGCAGCGCTTCGAGGTGATTCCGGTCGGCATCACCTCCGACGGGATCTGGCTGCGCACCGACGCACGCCCCGAGGATCTAGCCATCACCGGCCGGCGACTGCCCGCAGTCACCGGTCAATCAGAAACACCGCTGGCTCTGGCCGCCGAGATGCTGGCTGCGGTGGATGTCGTTTTTCCGATCCTGCACGGACCCTATGGGGAGGACGGCACTATCCAGGGATTGTTGGAGCTTGCCGATGTGCCCTACGTCGGTGCCGGGGTGTTCGCCAGTGCGGCCGGGATGGATAAGGAGTTCTCCAAGAAGCTGTGCGCTGCCGCCGGCCTGCCGATCGGTGATTACGTCGTACTGCGTGCCCGGCAGGACAGCCCGACCGCGGAAGACGTTGAGCGTCTAGGCTTTCCGCTGTTCGTCAAACCGGCCCGCGGCGGTTCCTCGATCGGGGTCAGCCGGGTCACCTCGGCGGGTGAACTTCAGTCGGCGATCGCTGAGGCCCGTCGGCACGACCCGAAAGTTATCATCGAAGCTGCGATTGACGGCCGCGAATTGGAATGCGGAGTGCTGGAGTTCCCGGATGGCTCGGTGAAGGCCAGCACCATTGGTGAGATCAAGGTGCCCGGGGCTGGCGTCTACGACTTTGATACAAAATATCTTGACGACGCCGCCGAACTCGACGTACCGGCCGTACTGGATGGCATGATCGCAGACGAGTTGCGACACTTGGCGATTCGCACTTTCACCGCGCTGGACTGCCAGGGCCTGGCCAGGGTTGATTTTTTCCTGACCGAGCAGGGTCCGATTGTCAATGAGATCAACACCATGCCGGGGTTCACCACGATCTCGATGTACCCGCGCATGTGGGGCGCCAGCGGGGTGGACTACCCGACCCTGCTGGGAACCATGGTGGAAACCGCACTCGCCCGCGGCACCGGTCTGCGCTGAGGTCTGTCAGGCTGGTGGTCCGGGCCGTATCGGTAAGACCGACATCGTGCGCGCGATCAGCTCGGACATGGCCTGGATCGGCGTCGGTCCCGAATCGGCCGGCAGGGTCAACGCGATGTACACCGGCCGATCCACGCTGACCCAGGTACTGCGGCGGGTATCGCTGTCATCGATGCGGAACCATCCGACGTCATCCACCATCTGGATGGGTCTGCCGACGACGAACTCCGCGGGCCGGTCCAGTCCGCAGCGCAGGATGACCGGTTCGCGGTCGCCGTTGCCGCGCCAGGCGGCGGTGCCAGCCGGCGTGGGCTGGGCGGTTTCGGCGCGCCGGAGGTCACCGAGGGAATCGGGAAGTGTGGCGAGCAGCGCCTGACA
>NZ_JAEMSG010000082.1 GCF_016462945.1 Mycolicibacterium sp.
GCCAGCCATAGGACGTCGAGAACACGTCGGTGAGCCGAATCCGGACGCCGGCATTGACGATCCCGGACACCGCCATGGCGATGAAGCACCAGAGGGCGACGGCTGAGAACCGGCGGGCTGCGAGGTCGGCGTGTTCGCCGCCGCGCAACGCGTGCGCCAGCAGTGCCAGCAGTCCCCCGGCCCAGAGCGCGCCCGCGATCAGGTGGATCAGCAGGCTGTTGGACGCCAGATCGTGCGACCCGCCCACCGATGAATGTCCGGTCAGACCCAGCGGCACCAGGGTGAGCAGTGACCCGGCGAACAGCACCGGCGTCGGTGACCACCGCAGCACCACCCGCGCGGCCACCGTGACCGCCAGAGCCAGCACGGCAGTCCACCGCCAGGCCGACGCGGTCTGCACCAGATCGGCGGCCCGCCAGACCTCCACCGGGTTCAGCTGCTCGCGCAGGGGTTTTCCGGAGACGTCAGAGATCGTCAGCGCGATCAGCAATGCCGCACAGATCGTCCAGACGCCGGAGGCGACGGTGGCCAATCGCAGTGCGCGGTAACCGGAGACGTCGAGCACACCGTTGTCCTGCGGCGGGGTGAAGAACGCCGCGAACATGAATCCTCCGACGGCGGTCACCGCGGCGATTTCGCCGACGGCGCGAACGAACGGCAGACCCAGCGTGGTGACCGGGCCCGGATCGGGAAGTCCGGTCGCGGTCAGGGCGTCGGCGAGTGCCAGTGCCCCGATACCGGCGGCGATCACACCGGCGAGCACCGCGACCGCGATCAGCACCGGCCATGCCCCGCGGGTCACCGGTGCAGCAGACGACGTCATGGGTTCAGCCTAGGCGGCGGCCCAGGCCTACTAGGCCAGCTGCGGATCAGGGCTTGGGTGCGTAGTTGTAGTTGACGTTATCGCCGTCGACGGTCGTCACCGTCACGAGGTAAACCTGGCCCGCCAAGTCGGTGGAAACCGTGCACTCGATGGTCTGGCCCGTCGTGGCTTGCAGGTCACCCACGCAGTCGACAGTGTCCGGCGCCTGACCCCCGTTCGCCGCCAGTTCCTCCAACAGTGCGTCTTCGAGTTGCTGCTTGGGCGTCACTCCGAGCGCCGACTTGGCGGCGGTACCGGAACCGGTGAGCTGCTTCTGCAGGTTTGTAGCACTAGCCGAAGGCGTGCTGGTCGTCTCGGCTGTCTTCGAACAGCCAGAGAGTCCGGCGCCGAGCAGTCCCGCCGCGGCGAGCGCAGCCATGCAGGCCACGCCGTGGGATTTGTTCACACTCATTGTTCTCCTCATCTCGGTTGCGCCGTTTCCCGGGCATAGAATTGTTCCCGCGAGAGATGATAGATGCGCTCCATATCAGCGATGATCTCGCGCAGTTCGCCGAGATAGACGCGTCGGCGCTCGCGTAAATCGGACGAGGGCTCAAACAACTTCTGATCGGCGGCCACCTGCCTGGCGGTGGCGAACAGCAGCGCCGACACCGACTCGGCGTTGCTCACCAGACCCTGGGCCGCGTACTGGCTACCCACCCCCAGCGCCATCTTCGTCAGTTCCTTGTCGCCGATATCGGTCGGCGCATCGCAGAGTACGTCGGCGACGATCTCGTAGGCCTCGAAGAACGGCCGCAACATCGCGTCGGCCATCAACGGCCGTTTGGCCCGCAGCAGCGCATCGACAGCGTCTGGGCCGGCGTCGAGTTGAGATTCCCAGTCGTCGTTCCAGCTGAGTTCCTCGGCGATGTTCTCGCGGAAAGTGGCCGAGGGGGCGAAGTAGAAGTCGAATTTCAGGAGCGACCGAAGCCGCATCGCCTGCGCCCAGAACGCGTCCACCCGCTTACCCTCAGCCGCACGTGCCGCGTGCACCAGCGCCAACTCCACGATGGAGGTTTCCAGGAATGCATGAATCAGGGAGTTTCGGTAAAACGCCGCCTCAAGCTCCTGTTCGGGTGCGATTCGCCACACCGGTTCGTGGCCGCCGTCGACCCGCGTCACCGGATGACCGCCGGACAGCGCATCGAGGGCGGTGCGCACACCCTCGGTCGAGTGCAGACGCAACGCGCTGTTGGTCATCGGGGTCTTCTTGCGCTCCAGATAATCCAGGGAGTCCTGCAGCGTGTGATGCAACTGCCGCAGGGTCAGTGCCCGACCACGGGTGCCCAACAGCACCGCTGACGCCAGTGCGGTGGCGTTGACCGGAGTCGCCCGCAGGATCCGCCAAGCCACCTCGATCGCCATCTTCTGCATGGCAAGACGCTTGGCGGCCGGGTCCGCATCGATCGGACCGTCCGGCTCACCGAGGTACTGGCGCATGGAGACCGCTTCCGGGAATCGGACATAGATTTTCCCGTAGTTGCGCTCGCCCTGTGCCTTGATGAAGTTGAACAGCCACCGCGCACCCTCGGGGATCTTCTCCCCACCGCGGGCGTAGGCCGCGTATTCGGCCGTCTCGTGAAGCTGGTCGAAGCTGATCGACACCGGCTGCATCAGGATGTCCTCGCTGCGGCCGTCCAAATAGGCGTCGGCAACGTAGGAGAGCAGACCGAGCTTGGGCGGCAACATCTTTCCGGTTCGCGATCGGGTGCCTTCGATGGACCAGCTGAGGTTGAATCGCTTCTGCACGATATAGCCGACGAACTGGCGCAGCACGTACTTATAGAGCGGGTCGTCGAGTTTGCGGCGCAGGAAGATCACACCCGATCGACGCATCAGCGGACCCATAAAACCGAAGGACAGGTTGATGCCCGCGAACGTGCACGCCGGGGGAAGCTTGTTCTCCTGCAGGGCCACCGGCACGATGACGCCGTCGAGGTAGGACCGATGCGACCACAGGAACACCGCCGGGTGGTCCTCCAGAGAACTCCGCATCGACTCGATCTGGGCTGAGTCGTAGTCGATTCGAGGATCGAAACCCCGGCTGAAGATGGCTCGGCCGACATTGGGAATTGAGTCGACCGAGAACCTGCTCCACCCGGTTGCGAGTTCGTTGAGCATCACTTCGGCCTTCTCGGCGCTGGCTCCCGGTATCCCGGTCAAACCGTCCACGAATCGCGAGGATGCCAGCAACTCGTCGGTGATCAGTCGAGGCGACTTGTATTCCGGCCCGAGTAGACGCAATTCGATCCGCTCGATCGCCAGATCCGCCCGGCGCAGGACAAACTTGGCGAATTCTTGCGGGGTCTCGCCTACGGTGTTCTCGCGCCACTGCTGGCGCAGTTCGGACACCTTCGCCGGCTCGCCGGCCACGATGCGGGCGCGCGAGCGATCCTTGCGCAGGATGGCCCGCTGCAACATCTCCGGCGGACGGTAGGTGTCGCGACCGGAGATCAGGCCGACCAGCTTGACGCGGGTGGGCAGCCCGCCCGGAACCCAGAACACCCGCACCGGCACGACGGTGCGGTCCTCGCCGGCATTGAGTTGTGCCACAAGCTGATCCACCAACTGCGGCGGCGGATCCTCGTGAGGCAGTCGCAGTACCTCTACCTTGGTGTCGGGATGGGCCCGGCGCTGGGCCTGCAACCAATCGTTGAGCAGATCGAACTCCGCCTTCGATGACACCGAGGCGAGCACCAGCGCATCATCGGTCGTGCTGAAGTCGGTGAGGTGGCCGGAAGACTTCATCGACGGCCCTTCACTGCGGGTTTCGGAGTCGTGGCTGGCGCTGCCTTCTTCGCCGCTTTCTTGGCGGGCACCTTCTTCGCGGGCACTTTCTTGGCGGCTGCCTTTTTGGCTGGGGCCTTCTTGGCCGGGGCCTTCTTGGCGGGAGCTTTCTTGGGGGCTGCCTTCTTCGCAGCCGGGCGGTCCGCGTAGAGGCTCATCACGGGCACCTTGCCCAATGGCCAGTTCTCCAGGGTGTCGACGTAAAGCTGCCGGACTTCTGCGATCCGCTCCGGCAGGTCGTCCAGAGTCCAGTCGTCGAGTGAAATCGGCGGGTAGACAACGATATCCACCGTTCCAGGATGCAGCGTCGAGGAGTCCCGCGCGGATATCGCTTCCGCATTGCGGATGACGATGGGCACGATCGGCACACCGGCCGACATGGCGAGCCGGAACGGCCCCTTCTTGAACGGGCCGACTGATTTGGTGTCGAGGCGCGTTCCCTCCGGCGCGATGACCACCGATAGGCCCTTGCGGGCGAGTTCCTCGGCCTGCTTCAGCGATTCGACCGCGGCCTTGGGATCTTCGCGATCGATGAACACGGTGTCGACGAGCTTGCCCAATGTGCCCATCACGGGATCGTTCTGGAGTTCCTTCTTGCCGACGCCGGTCCAGTTGTCCTTGACCAGTGCGCCGACGATGACCGGGTCGAAGTTATTGCGGTGGTTGAAGATGAACACCGCGGGCCGCTTCTTCTTGAGGTTCTCCTGACCGATCACGTTGAGGTCCACACCGTTGATGGCCAGCAGCAGTTGCGGGAAGGCGGTGGTGAACACGTTGATGCCGCGGCGCCTGCTGCCGGTCAGCAGACCCCAGCCGATCGCCGAGTAGGCGGCCGGCACCACCGACCCCACACCGAGCAGGGTGCGTACCTGCCCGAGCAGCCCGCCGCGACCCCGGCTGTTGAACTCCAGGATCGGCCAGCCACGCTTGCGGGCAACCTCGGCCATCTTGTCGCCGGGGTTGGTCGGCCGCGGATTGCCGACCAGGTACATCAATGCGACATCCTCGTTGCCGTCGGCGTAGAAATAGCTGTCCTGTAGGTCGATCCCGTTTTCCGTGGCGAACTTCTGTACCGCGTCCGCCTTGCCCGGTCCCCACAGGATCGGCCGGGTCACCTTGCCGGTGAGCACTCCGTCGCCGTCGACCTCGAACTGGTTGGTCAAGGTGTTGGGAATTCCGAGGTAACGGGCCACCGGGTCCACCTGAATGGTGAGCGCCGACGAGCTGAGCACCACCGTGTGCCCGCGCGCCATATGCGCATCCACCAGATCGCGCATCTCCGGATAGATCCGCTTTTCGATCTTCTCGGCGAACAACCGCTCGCCGATCTGCTGCAGATCACTGAGCGACCGGCCGCGCAACGCCTCAGTGGCCTTGCCGATGAGGCCCTCGAACTCCATCAGACCCAGCTGGTGATTGAGCCCGGCGGCGATCATGGAAATCAGCTCGCCCACGCCCATATCGCGACTTTTGAACCGCTCACGGGTGAGGATCACCGCGGTGAACCCCGCAACCAGGGTGCCGTCGAGATCGAAGAACGCTCCGACTTTGGGTCCACGCGGGCTCGCCCTCACCTCGGCCACCGAACCCGGCAGCCGCAGATTCGGCGAACCGGTGCTGTTCTTATCGGTCATGAGTAAGCCACCGATCCGTTCACAGAGGGGGATTCTTGCGGATGGTCGGGAAACGACGCCGGGACCACCCGCGGTCGCGGGTCCCCGGCCAGGGCGAGCACCTCGTCGAAGCCCTGTCGCAGACACTGCGCGAAGAGTTCGGGGTGGGCAACTGCGGCCCTATCGTAGCGGGCGGTGATCGTCGCACTACCGCCGCGGGAGATCAGCACCACCATCATCGCGACACCGGGCAGCGGTCCGATTCCGAACTGCCGCAACACCTTTGCCCCGGCGATATAGGTGTCGCCGGGATAGCCGGGCACGTTACTGGCCTGGACATCCGAGCCGATAACCGAGCCACTCATCGCCTCGAGAGCCGCATCGGGCAATAGAGCAAGTAATGGTGCGACAGCGCTGATCACGTCGATCGCGGCTTCTTCACGACGCTGGATCATCTGCTTACGGATCTTCTGGATGCGCGATACCGAGTCGACCACGCCGACCGGAGCAGCGAGGTTCACCCCGGCGAATCGGTTCCCGCCGGCCGGATCGGCCTCGACCCGCAGATTGACCGGCACGGCCATCGGCAATGTGTTGATCGGTACGCCGAGGGCCTCGTGATAGAGCCGCAGCGCCCCGCACAACCCTGCCAGGTACGCGTCGTTGATCGATCCTTCGGCGGCACGGGCAGCCCGGTGCAGGTCGCCCAGTTTCATCTCGATGGCCTCGGTGCGGGTGGACAGACTGCGGCCCCGAAGCAGGGGCGACGGCTCGGCCGCGGGGCGCACCATCCGGCGTCCGGAGCGGGCGTAGTCGATGGCACCGAACAGCGCCGAACCCGGATTGGTCACCACTCTCCCGAGAAATCCCAGCCCATCTGACACCGCGTCGGCGATCCCACCGGCGATCACGCCCGGCAGCGCGTTGATGCCCGCGCGCATCAGGTCATTGGGCGTGACGTCCTGCGGAACCGGCACCGGCGGTGTCGGTTTGGCGGGCGGGTTGCGCTCCAGGTCATAAATCTCGGCGAACATCGTCGCCGCGCCGACACCATCGGTGACGGCATGGCTCAGATGCAGCAATGTAGCGGCCTTACCGCCCTCGAGCCCCTCTACCAGGGTGGCCGTCCACAGCGGTCGGGAGATGTCCATCGGCGACTGCAGCATCACCTCGGCGAGATCCAGAACTTCGCGCAGTGTGCCCGGCTCGGGCACCCGCACTCGGCGCACGTGAAAGTCGAGATTGAAGTCCGGGTCCACCACCCACCTCGCCGGGCCGGTGGGCAGCGTCGGCATGACCACCTTCTGACGCAGCCGCAACACTTTGCGGGAGGCATTCTCGAATCGGGTGCGGAGCCGCTCCCAATCCGGTGTGCTGTCCAGGATCTCCAGGGCCATGATCCCCGAGCGTGTCCGCGGGTTGGCCTCACCGCGGTGCATCAGCAGGTCGAAGGCTCCGAGTTCGGTCGGCGGCCCCGATACACCCGCGGGGCCGCTCATCGATACCTCCCCACCGAACCGGCCCCTCCTGCGCGTCGCTCGCCTGACTGCTCATTACGGTAGTCCGAGCACGACGCTCTCGGAGTCGAATATCGGCTCCCGGTGGACCTCAGCCAGCTGAGCGGACGGCGCCCCTGCGGCTCCTACCCCGCGCCGCCACCTGACGGCCGTAAATGATGCCCAGGAACGCTGCAGCGGCCTCGGCCGCCATCTGGCACCGCAGGGTGGCGATGGTGTCGAAAGCATGGTGGGCATGGGGGATCTCGGCGTAGGACACCGTCCGGGCCCCGGCACCACGCAGCGCGTCGGCGAAGGCGCGGGCCTGCGCATGCGGAACGACGTCGTCATTCTCGCCGTGCAGGATGAAGAAAGGTGGAGCATTGCGGTGCACCCGGAAGATCGGTGATGCGTCCTCGAACAACTGCCGGTTGTGTGCCAAACGACTCTGCATCACGAAATGTTCAAGCAACGGCATCATCAACGCATGCGCAGCCCCGTTTTCGGTCAGGTCGTAGACCCCGTAGTGCGGTACGGCTGCCTGCACTCGAGTATCGGCATCCTCGAAGCCCGGTTGCAGGCGATCGTCGGCAGCGGTCAGGGCTGCCAGTGAACTCAGATGTCCGCCGGCGGAGCCGCCGGTGATGGCGATGAAATCGGGATCGCCACCGTAGTCGGCGATATTTTCACGCACCCAGGCGATCGCCCGCTTGACGTCGGTGATGTGGGCCGGCCACGCAGCGCCCGGGCTGCGACTGTAGTTGATCGGGACGCAGATCCAGCCGAGCTCAACCATCCGGCTCATCAGCGGATAAGCCTGTCCCCGTTTGTCATTGATCGACCATCCCCCGCCCGGAACCTGGATCAGCACGGGCGCGCGCTGACCGTCGGGCAGATCCGGGCGACGCCAGATGTCGAGCTGGTTGCGAGCGCCCGGGCCGTAGGAGATGTCCGACGTCGTCGCCGAGTAGCGGCGCCGATCCCGCATGGCTGCCACCAGAGCGGCCAGGTTCGGATGGCGCGCAGTGTAGGGCTCCAGCGGATGGTGCACGGTTGAGAGGTAGTCCGCACCGAACGTCTCACGCAGGCTGTCTTCAAGGACGGTATCGGCCCGCTGCACGGCGAGTCCACGTGCCATGCGTCGCAACGGCGACGGAACAGCCGATAGCGCATGCCCGGTGAGGACATGCGGGGCGAACTCAGCAGACAACCACCCGAGCAGCCAACCGGCGGCTGCCGGTGAGCCGTGAAGTAACAATGATCCGGTCTGGTATGCCCGGGAGCCTGCCTGAACACCCCTGGAACACAGTGCGGTGACCTCGTCGATCACGCTGCTCATGGCTGTCGGCTCCCTCGACATCGTTGTCTGGTCCTGCCCACTGCGGCCCCGACACCAGGCGGTGTGCGGCGCGGACGCCACATTAGCGAGCGAGACCCGGTGCGTAAGGGATTTCCTCGGGTCGGAATCCCGGGAAGAAGCCGTTCTCGCAGGCCGAGGCCTGAAAATCGGGAATCGCGACACGACGGGTGAGCCCCGGATAGGCCACTTTGTCGGCCTGGCCGCCGGATAGACTGACGTTCCGCATGCCTCCGTAGCTCAGTCGGATAGAGCGAGGGCCTTCTAATCCCTAGGTCGCAGGTTCGATTCCTGCCGGGGGCGCGTTGTGATGTTGCAAGACATCGGAATAGCCCTGAACCCGCTTTGGGTTCAGAGCTATTTCCGTGTGGGGCCTTTGGGTGCGCCGGTGGGTTGGTAGTCGGTAAACCCCAATCCGGGGTTTATTCGGGGTTGAGGCCCAATGGTTTCTGCACCACGTCAGCTCCGCGTTGAAGTTGTCTGGGCCACTCTGCGGCAAGACGCCGCCGCCCAGACCCGGCTGGCTGGTGCTAGCGGGGACCGATGCCCACGGGCCCCACCGGACCTGCGACCGGGCCGAGTCCACCGACACCCACGGGCCCCACCGGACCCACGACCGGGCCGACTCCGCCCACGCCGACGGGGCCCACCGGGCCCAGAATCGGGTTGGGCACGTTGACGCACTGATTGATCTCGAAGTCCCATTCCCAGCCGACGGGGCAATCTGCCTGATTGGTGACCTCGGCCGGCGAGGCCGCGAGCATGGCCATCGGAACCGCCACTGCTACCAAGGCGAACCCGGCGATCGCGGCACTGCGCTGCAACAAGTTAAGTGTCATGTCATGCCTTTCGTGAGCGGACCACCGAACGTTACCTACGCCTGCGCTCGATCTCAACCGGCTCAGGCCCCCGGGAGGCAGCAGGTTCAGAACCAGCCGTCGCGCATCTCCAGCGTGGTGCGGTCGAGAGCCTCAAGCAGGAGCAGTTGCGGCGCCGTGCGGGGCAGCTCGTAGGCGAAGAAGTACCGCGCGGCCTGACGCTTGCCGTCATAGAAGTCACCGGGATTGTCACCGGCGGCCAGAAACTGCTCCAGCCACATCCAGGCGATCACGATGTGTCCGAACGCCTCGAGGTAGATGGCGCTGTTGGCCATCGCCGCCTCGACGTCACCCGAGGCGAACATCGACATCGTGACGGCGACCAGTTTCTGCCATGACGCAACGAGTTGAGCTGCGTGTTCAGCTGACTGTCCACCGACGGTGTTCGCAGCGTCCACCGTTTGTGAGATCGCGGTACCCAGTGCGGCCAGACTTGCACCGCCCCGTTGAGTGACCTTGCGCCCCAGCAGATCCAGACTCTGGATGCCGTGCGTGCCCTCATGGATCGGGTTGAGGCGGTTATCTCGGTAATGCTGCTCGACGTCGTACTCGCGGGTGTAGCCGTATCCCCCGAGCACCTGGATCGCAAGACTGTTGGCCTCAAGGCACCATTGCGAGGGCCAGCTCTTGGCAATCGGCGTCAAGATGTCTAGCAAGAGCCCCAACTCATCGCGCTCGTCGTCGGATTCGGCGCTGTCCTGCCAATCGACAATCCTGGCGCAGTACAGCGCGAGCGCCAGAGAACCCTCGACATAGGACTTCTGCGCCAACAACATTCGCTTCACATCGGCATGCTCGATGATCGGCACCTGCGGAGTCGTCGGATCCTTACTGGTGATCGGGCGGCCCTGGGGGCGCTCCCGCGCATATTGCAGCGACTTAAGGTAACCGGTGTATCCCAATGACACCGCGCCCATCCCGACGCCCAGGCGCGCCTCGTTCATCATGTGGAACATGTAGACGATGCCGCGGTGCTCTTCACCGACCAGATAGCCGGTCGCGCCATTGAAGTTGAGCACGGTATTGGTGATACCGCGCTGACCCATCTTGTGATTGAGTCCGGAAATCGCCACCTCGTTGCGCGCACCGATTGACCCGTCCGGATTCACCAGGAACTTCGGCACGACGAATAACGAGATGCCTTTGGTGCCGGGCGGCCCGCCGGGAATCTTGGCCAGCACCAGATGCACGATGTTCTCCGACATTTCGTGCTCGGCACCGGAGATCCACATCTTGGATCCGAACAGCCGGTAGGTGCCGTCATCAGAGGGTTCGGCCCGGGTGGTGATATCGGCCAGAGACGATCCCGCCGCCGGTTCCGATAGCGCCATGGTTCCGGTGAATCGGCCGGCCAGCATCGGCTTGACGAAGGTTTCGATCTGCTCGTCGGTGCCGAACTTGGAGAGCAGATTGGCGTTGGCGATGGTGAGCATCAGGTAGCCGGAGGTGCTGATGTTGGCTGCCGACAGCCACGAGAAGCCGGCCTGGGCAACGGTGGTGGGCAACTGCGCGCCACCCAATGCATGGTCCATACCCATGCTGAGCAGATCGGCTGCGGCGACGGCGTCGAGGGCCTGCTTCACCTCGGGGATCACGGTGACCGTCGTTCCGTCGAATGACGGCTCGTTCTGGTCGCTCTTTTTGTTATGCGGCGCGAAATAGCGGGTGGCCAATTCCTCGAACAGGTCGAGGACGTCGGAGAAGGTTTCGCGGGAGTGCTCGGCAAACCGTGGTCGCTTCGTCAACTCATCGACCCCCAGCCACTCGAAGAGCAGGAAGTCCAGATCCCGTCGGGACATGATGGTCGAGCGCATTGACGACTTCTTTCTCCAGCAGTCCGTGATGGGTCGCCGTGTCAGCGTAGCGAGCAGGCGATAGCGTGTCGTGCCATGACAGATCTGGTGCTCTATGACGTCGTCGACCGCGTCGCGGTGATCACGGTGAACGACCCGGAGAGACGCAATGCGGTGACCGCCGCCATGTCGGAGCAACTGCGCGATGCGGT
Source organism: Mycolicibacterium sp. (assembly GCF_016462945.1). GTDB lineage: Bacteria > Actinomycetota > Actinomycetes > Mycobacteriales > Mycobacteriaceae > Mycobacterium. Next base: position 10,999 of record NZ_JAEMSG010000082.1, read on the forward strand.
TCAGCAGGCCGAGTCCGACCTGGGTGTCCACGCCGTCGTCGTGACCGGGGCGGGCAAGGCGTTCTGCGCCGGCGCCGACCTGTCCGCACTGGGTGCCGCGGCGCGGGATGGCCTCGAAGTTATCTATGCCGGCTTCATGGCCGTCGGCCGCTGCTCGCTGCCGACCATCGCCGCGGTTAACGGCGCGGCCGTCGGCGCCGGCATGAACCTGGCTCTGGCCGCGGATGTCCGCATCGTCGGACCGCACGCGCTGTTCGACCCTCGTTTCCAGAAACTGGGCATTCATCCCGGCGGGGGCGCCACCTGGATGCTTCAGCGCGCCGTCGGCCCCCAGGTGGCCCGCGCCGCGCTGTTGTTCGGTATGCGGTTCGACGCCGAAGCGGCCCTGCGCCACGGCATGGCGCTGCACATGGCCGATGACCCCCTTGCAGCCGCCCTGGAGTTGGCCGCCGGACCCGCCGCGGCCCCGCGTGACGTGGTGGTGGCCACCAAGGCGTCAATGCGGGCCACGGCGATCCCCGGATTCATTGACAGCGACCATCACGAAGCCGCCAAGAACATCGAATTGGGACCGCAGGCCAGCTCGATCGAGTCACCGGAGTTCAAAGCCCGCCTGGCCGCCGCCCAGCAGCGACGTTAGGCAGCGAACGGTGTCTGCGGCGTACCCGGCATCGGTGGCGCGGTGGAGTGATAACACGCGCCGGTGGGAGTGGTGAATTCAGCTGTGTGCGTGCCGTTTTCGGCGGTGGTTGCGTCAACCTTCCAGCCGTCAGCCTCTTTGGTGTAATTGCAGCCCTCGCATAGACCCAGGCCGTTTACCGAGCTGGTTTTTCCACCCAAACGATGCGGCCTGGCATGGTCGCGGTGGCGGATCGGGGCATCGCAGTAGGGAGTTCGACACCGTTGATCGCGTAGGCCGATGAAGTCGACCAGACCCTTGGGGAAGATCCGGGCTCGCGACTCCAGTGCCACCAGAGCACCGGTGGCAGGCGTGGCATAGAGGCGGCGAAGTGTGGCCCACGACCGCTGATCGGCCACCGCATCATTGATGAGGTTCACAGCGATAGCCGAGGGAACCGGACCGTAACCGGCGATGACCGCCGCCGCGTTTCCCGCACCGAGTAAGGACTGATCCGAGATGACCACATTGACGGCGATCGGAACGGATTGGTCTGCCGGGCGCCCGGTAACACGTTCAACAAGGGTGTCGGCCATCACCTGACCCCGCGAACGGCCGTCACAGCAGACATCCGCCTCGCGTTTCAGCGCGGCGTAAATCGACACTCCCTGAGCCACCGGTAACAACGCGGTCACATAGGTCATGGTGTCGGGCGCTGGCCGGATGGTGACGGTGCGATCCTCGGGCGCCCGCGCCGCCCGGTCGACCACCGCGTGCGGGTCGAGTCGGTAGGCGATGGACTTCGCGGCGGCGGCGAGTGCGGTATCACCCAGTCCATCCAGTCGACTGGTGTCCGCGCATAACTCGGTGTCGAGGCGGCGGCGATCCTCAATGTCGAGGCAGGCTGACTC
>NZ_JAEMSG010000174.1 GCF_016462945.1 Mycolicibacterium sp.
GCCTATCGCTACACGCCGAGAAAGATGATGCTCGCGGTGTCCGAGCGCATCATGAAGGCGAACTAGCGCTACCTGCCAGCACTGCGCTGCGCTCAGGCGGGGTGACGTAATTCGCTTTCGACGGCGCGGCGGATCCAGGACGAGACTGAACGATCCTCGGCCGCGGCGGCCGCGCGAACCTGCTCGAGGAGTTCTGCCGGAAACCGCACGGGCACGGTGGCGGTGAGTCGGCGCCGCCCGGGACCTTGAGGCTCTTGGTTTTCCGGACGCGCGTAGAACGCGAATTCCTCGTCGGGGGTCATTTGATCTGTCATCTATCTCTCCGGTATCGGTCGGCAAGGTGTTTGGAGGCCAGATAGCAGCCGATCGGGCGGCACCGGGTGGGATCGCCGTCGCGGGACGGGGCCAGCGGGACCATCAGTACGGTGCCACCGGCGACCTCAGCGACCATGAGCCAATGGGCGGGTGGTTTGGCGGGGTAGAACAGTGGGTCTGAGGCCCAAACCTCGCGGATGTCGTCGATGCCACGGTTGGGGTGTTTGAACAGGTGGGTGGCTTGAGTGTCGATTTCAAACGGGTCGGCATTAGAGAGCAAATCAAGGTCGAACACGCCGGCGTCTCCATGACTGTATTACACACGAATACGAACGGATACAAAAGGGCCATCGAAGCATGGATCAGCTGGAGGGGTTCGAGTCCGTCATCACGTCAGTGTGGATGGGCCGGGCTGACAACGGTGTCCGTCATCAACAGGCCTCGACATTCGCGTTCCGCTCAGTCCAGCCGCCCCGCGCGGACTGCGCCGACTCAGTACCGCTCGATCACGACGCGGTGGGAACCAGTTCGGCGACATCGGGGTGCAGTGCGACAAGTCCGCGGTCGAAGGTCGCGAGGGTACCTTTATTGGCTCGCGCCAGTTGGGCGAGATAGGCATCGGTGACCTGACGGTGCCCGATGACCCCTCGGAGTGCGAAATCGGTGAAAGAGACACTGTCAGGCCAGAATTCATGCCGCGAGTTGGCGGTCAGTGCCGCGACAACCGCTTGGGCGTCCTCGGCGCTCTGCCCCCCTCTGATCAGGAGTCGCACGAGGCTGCCCTGGGTGATCGGGCAGGTGGCGAACGAGTCGTCCACGCCGGCGAACCAGCTTTCCGCCGGATCATGGTGAATGTGGTCGGACACGATCAGAGCCACCAACACGTTGGCGTCCAATAGCGTTGTCACTCCTCGTCGTCCAAGCCGCGGACGTCCTCGGTGGTGACCACGGTGCCCAGGGTGACGACCGGCAGTCCGGTTCTCGGGCTGGGTGACACCGCTGCCGGGATGGCAGGGCTCAGCCCGCGCTGCATCAGATCGGCCACCGTATCGCTGAAGGTGCGGCGGGTATCGCGGGCGATGGCACGCACCTGACGATGCAGCTCATCGGGTAAATCCACCGTAGTGCGCACAAATTCATCGTAACATCAACACATCAAGATGCAGATCGCTGACGGGGGTTCGCGTTGAGCGAAAGCGCTGGCGACCGGGTTGCAACGATGTAATCATGTAATTTATGAAGCATCATTGGCAACAATCTGGACATCCCGACGCCACCGACGCCGACGGCTGGTTCGCCGGCCGACTCCCCGACGGCTGGTTCGACGACGACCCGACCGTGGTCGTCGACCGCGAGGAGATCACCGTCATCGGCCGACTCCCCGTCGAGAAGACGGAGAAGAAAGGCGAGAAGAAGGCGGGCGAGTCCCGCACGGCCGGCCGGGTGGCGCGGTTCCGGGATGAGACCCGCGCGGAGCGGATGCGCATCGCTGAGGAGGCGCAGGAGAAGTTCGGTCGCAAAGTCTCCTGGGGCGTCGAGGTCGACGGCACCGACGGTCCGCAGCGAATCCTGTTCACCCACATCGCCGTTCCGGTGATGACCCGTCTCAAACAGCCCGAGCGTCAGGTGCTCGACACCCTCGTCGAGAGCGGCGTGGCGCGGTCGCGCTCCGACGCGCTGGCCTGGTCGGTGCGACTGGTGGGCCAGCACGCCGAAGACTGGCTGACCAAACTCCGCGAGGCGATGTCGGAGGTCGATGACCTTCGCGCTCAGGGTCCCGAGGTGTAACCCGCACGCCCCAGCTCGACCTACCCGCCCGCTTCGATGGCAGCCACCACCGCGGCCGCCTGCGGCCCGCACACCGGTTGGAGCGACACCGGGCCCGCGGTCACCATCTCGTCGATGCGTCCTCGTAAGTCACCGGAGACGACGTGGCTTTGCAGATTGGCGCCGGGGCAGGACGTCTCCGCCGCAAGTTGGCGGTGGCCGGCCAATGTGCTGGAGGTGATGCCGAATTCCTGGGTGGCCCAGGCGAAGGCGCGTGCGGCGCCGTTGAGTTGTGCCTCGCTGATCTGTTCCACGTTGAAATCGCCTTCGCAGACCACCAGGAAGTGACCGGTGGTGTCGTAGTCGGTGGCGGTATCGCCGGCGATCGCGGTGCGGCGTAGTTCGAAGATGTTCCCGTCGCGGTCGATGCCCACGTGATAGGCGATGTCCACCCAGCCCTTGTCGATCTGGTGATAGCGCTGATGTTGGCGAAGCCGCGAGGTGATGTTGCTGTTGTCGCCGAGGACGACTTCGGTGTGGTGAATTGTCATCCGGGTGATCGTGTGCGGCCGTCCACCCGGCAGTGGCGGACGCGCACCCCAGGCATCGCGGCACAGCAGGGCAGCCGACGCCGGGGGAGTCGCGCGGGCGGTCGCTCGGGTACCGACGACGCTCGCCACACCAGCCGCACCGGCCAGGTGCAGTAGACGTCGACGGCTGATATGTGCATCACCCGCCATCACGTACCACCGCGCTGGGTGATCGCCGCCTGCAACTGTTCGAGGCGCTGCTCGCGCGGGCCCTCGAGTTCGACGAGCAGCGGGGCACCGGTGGCCGGCATGACGTCGAATCGTCCGTCGCGGTAGATCTGTTTAAAGATCGCGTCCACGGTGTCGCGGTAGACGAGGTCGACCGGGCGGATGCCGTCGGCTTCCATCTCCACCGGCCAGCGCGCCGATCCGGGAACGAACGCGAGGATGTCGAGGTGGTCGAGGGACTCGCGCACCGCGGGCACCATGGACGCTACGAACTCGTCGTCGATATCGGTGGTGTGACAGTCGGCGGTGAATTGCGAGTAGGCGAGATAGTCCACCGGCGCCCGGTCGAAGATCACGTCGGCTTGGTCGGTGGCGTAGCGATGGACGCGACCGATGTTGTAGTAGAGCTGAATCCCATTGTGCAGGCGGGTGGAAGAGTCCCGGAAGAGGATCTCGTAGGGGCCGAAGAGTCCGAGCGCCCGGTAGGGCTCCTCCTCGCGGAGGTACCCGTCGTGTGCGGCCACCCAGTCATTGACGACGGTGGACTTGCCGAGCGAATGGGAACCAGTGACAGCGATGCGCACGGGGCGAAGGCTACCGCCAACGGCCGGCAGTTCGGCTGGGAGGACTGGCTCTCAGCCGGGCTCCGCGCTGCTGGCCCGCGCATACCGGGTCACACTGAGAAGAGT
>NZ_JAEMSG010000083.1 GCF_016462945.1 Mycolicibacterium sp.
TCTCGGGGGACATCTCGGGGGAGATCTCGGGGGACGCCTCAGCAGACGGCTCAGCGGATTCGGGAGCTTGGGTTTCCTCGGTCGTCATGAGTCAGACTCACCTACCCTCCGCGCGGTCGTTCCGCGCACCTGCCGCGCGAAGCGGCGCCGATACTGCCCTGAGGGCCGACACCTTCGCCGTCGGCCTCGAGGGTATTGAACCAGTTCCCGGCTCCATATGCCCACGTGTTGGGTGTGAGTGCTTGCCTGGCGCGCAGGCCTCTGTGTAGCGAACGCTAGCGTTGGCTCCGTGTTGGCAGCCATTGCACTAACCCCCTCGGCACCTGTTCTGGTGCCTGAACTTGCCGGTACCGCGGCTGCTGAGGTGACGCAGTTCCACGCCGCCGCACTGGCGGCCGCCGCCACACTGCCGAATCGGTGGATCGCCATCGGCGTCGGCCAGACCGATCAGATCTTCGAACCCGCTACTCGCGGCACCTTCGCGGGTTACGGCGTCGACGTGCCGGTGCTGCTGTCACCGGACGCCCCGCAGCCGATCACCGATCTGCCGCTGTGCGCGCTGATCGCCGGGTGGCTGCGGGGTCAGGCCAACGCGGCGGCCCGGGTTCAGGTGCGGGTGTATGCCGCTGACCACGATGTCGATAACGCACTGGCCCGCGGCCGCGCTTTGCGTGCGGCGATCGACGAGGCCGCCGACCCGATCGGGGTGCTGGTGGTGACAGACGGAGCCAACACGCTGACCCAGGGCGCTCCCGGCGGGTTCGACCCCGATTCCGTACCGGTGCAGGCTGCTCTCGATGACGCGCTTGCCACCGGGAACGTGGCCGCGCTGACCCGGCTGCCTAACGGAATCATCGGCCGCGTTGCGTATCAGGTACTCGCGGGGCTCACCGAACCGAACCTGCACGGCGCCAACGAACTTGTACGTGGCGCGCCCTACGGTGTCGGCTATTTCGTCGGCACGTGGACCCCCGGGCCATAAATGCCCCGACCGATCGCCATCATCGGGCCCACCGGGACCGGAAAGTCCCACCTCGCTCTGCAGATCGCCGAACAGCTCGGCGGTGAGATCGTCAACGCCGACGCCATGCAGCAGTACCGCGGCATGAATATCGGCACCGCGAAAGTGGATCCGGCCGACCGTCGCGGCATCCCACATCACCGACTCGACGTCCTCGACGTCACCGACGCCGCCAGCGTCGCGCGCTACCAGCAGGCCGCCGTCGCCGACGTCGAATCCATCAGCGCGCGCGGTGCCGTGCCGATCATTGTTGGCGGGTCGATGATGTACATCCAATCGCTGCTGGACGATTGGGCGTTCCCGGCGACCGATACGGACGTGCGATCGCGATGGGAAGCGCGCCTGGCCGAAATCGGAACGGCCGCATTGCATTCTGAACTGGCCGCTCAGGATCCGGTCGCGGCTGAGACGATCTTGATCACCGACGGCCGCCGAATCGTCCGCGCGCTGGAGGTGATCGAGTTGACGGGCCAACCCTTCGCGGCGTCGGCTCCGCAGATCGGACCGCCGCGGTGGGATACCGCAATCGTCGGATTGGATTGGGAAACAGAAGCTTTAGACGCCAGATTGGCTAAGCGCACCGACGCCATGTTCGCCGCCGGTCTGGTTGATGAGGTGTGCGTGCTGTTGGGTCACGGGCTTCGTGACGGAGTCACCGCCGCGCGCGCGCTGGGCTACGCCCAGGTGATCGATGCCCTGGATGCCGGCGCTGCAACGGCTGATATCGAGCAGGCCCGCGAACTGACTTTCACCGGCACTCGTCGCTATGTGCGCCGGCAGCGGTCGTGGTTTCGGCGTGACGAGCGCATCCACTGGCTGGACGGCTCGACGGACGCGCTACTCGACGAGGTGTTGGCGCTCTGGCGCCACGTATCCTGAGCAAATGATCCGAACCGACGACGATGACGCAGGCCGTGCTCGCGTCAGGGAGCGGGTCAGATGATCTTCGCCAAGGGCCATGGCACCCAGAACGATTTCGTGCTGCTGCCCGACCTTGCGGCGCAATTGGAGTTGGCTCCGCGTGCGGTGGCCGCCCTGTGCGACCGCCGCCGCGGACTGGGCGCAGACGGCGTATTGCGGGTCACCACTGCCGGGGCCGCCATCGCGGTCGGGGTGCTGGACCGGCTTCCCGACGGTGTGAACGCCGGTGACTGGTTCATGGACTACCGCAACGCCGACGGTTCGAAGGCTCAGATGTGTGGCAACGGCGTGCGGGTGTTCGCCCACTATCTGCGGACCAGCGGACTGGAACAGCGCGACGAGTTCGTGGTCGGATCCCTTGCCGGACCTCGACCGGTCGTCATGCACCACGCCGACGATGTCAACGCCGAGGTCACCGTCGAGATGGGCCCGGTCACCCGGATGGGCACCGGTACCGCAACCGTCGGCGGACGGCGTCTGACCGGGGTGGCCATCGACGTCGGCAATCCGCATTTGGCCTGTCTGGTCCCGGACCTCACCATCGACGAACTGAACGCACTCGACGTCGGTGCTGCGATCGAGTTCGACCCCGTCCGGTTCCCCGACGGGGTCAATATCGAAGTGCTCACCGCCCCGGCCGGCGGCGAGGTGTCGATGCGGGTCCACGAACGCGGGGTGGGGGAGACTCGGTCCTGTGGCACCGGGGCGGTGGCCGCCGCGCTGGCCGCTTTGACACATCAGGGCGCCGACACCGGCACCGTGGGTGTCCGGGTCCCCGGCGGTGAGGTCAGCGTCGAGGTCACCGGCACCACCAGCTTCCTGCGGGGGCCGTCGGTTTTGTTGGCGCACGGGGAGCTCTCCGACGCCTGGTGGGACCAGCATTGAGGGCCCGGGACGTTATTCGGATGCGCGACGTTGTCCGTGCGTGACACCATCGAGCTCGTATGACTGACCGTGACCCCAAGAACTCCACCGCCGACCCCAGTGTCGGCGAACTCGCGCTCGAGGATCGTGCGGCGCTGCGGCGCGTGGCCGGGCTGTCCACCGAACTCGCTGACATCTCCGAGGTCGAGTACCGGCAGCTGCGGTTGGAACGTGTGGTCCTGGTCGGGGTTTGGATGGATGGCACCGCCGCCGCCGCCGCCGCCAGCCTCGCCGAACTCGCCGCCCTGGCCGAGACCGCCGGCTCCGAAGTCCTTGAGGGCATCATTCAGCGGCGCGACAAACCTGACCCGGCGACCTATATCGGCTCCGGTAAGGCCATCGAGTTGCGCGAGATCGTCACCGCAACCGGTGCCGACACGGTGATCTGCGATGGCGAACTCAGCCCGGCGCAACTGAACGCGCTGGAAAAAGTGGTCAAGGTCAAGGTCGTCGACCGCACCGCACTGATCCTGGATATCTTCGCCCAGCACGCCGCCAGCCGGGAGGGCAAGGCCCAGGTGGAACTGGCCCAGATGCAGTACATGCTGCCGAGGCTGCGCGGGTGGGGTGAGTCGATGTCCCGCCAAGGCGGCGGTGCCGGCGGCAGTGGCGGCGGCGTGGGCACCCGCGGGCCCGGCGAGACCAAGATCGAGACCGACCGTCGCCGGATCCGCGAGCGGATGTCGAAGCTGCGCCGCGAGATCAAGGATATGAAACAGGTCCGCGACACCCAGCGCAGCAGGCGCCTGCACAGCGATGTGCCCTCCATCGCGATCGTCGGCTACACCAACGCCGGTAAATCCAGCCTGCTCAACGCCCTGACCGGGGCCGGCGTGCTAGTGGAGAACGCGCTGTTCGCCACGCTGGAACCCACCACCCGCCGCGGACAGTTCGATGACGGCAGGCCGGTGGTTCTCACCGACACCGTCGGATTCGTCCGGCACCTGCCGACCCAACTCATCGAGGCCTTCCGTTCGACCCTGGAGGAGGTTGTCGACGCCGATCTGCTGGTGCATGTCGTCGACGGATCCGATGTCAATCCGATGGCCCAGATCGAGGCGGTGCACAAGGTTATTCGTGAGGTGCAGAACGATCACCACGCGGCATCTGCGCCAGAGTTGTTGGTAGTCAATAAGATTGACGTGGCCGATGATCTCACGCTCGCACAACTGCGTCGGGCTCTGCCGGGCGCGGTGTTCGTCTCGGCCCATACCGGCGAGGGTCTGGACCGGCTGCGGACCCGACTCGGGGAGTTGGTCGAGCCCCGCGAAATCACCGTCGATGTGACGATCCCGTACGACCGCGGCGATCTGGTCGCCCGGTTGCACAACGATGGCCGCGTCGACGCCACCGAGCACACCGACCACGGCACCCGGGTGAAGGCCAGGGTGCCGGCGGCGCTCGCCGCCGGCCTGCGTCAGTACGCGACCTCCTAGGCCCGCAACCGCGGGATACGCGTCGCCTTGGCGCCCAACCATCCGGTTGGTCTATTCTTTGGATTGAGCCGTTAAATCTCGATTCGGAGGTCACCATGGCCAAGGCCGTCAACTACACCCGCACCCTGTTCGAGCCCGAGCACGAGCTGTTCCGGGAGTCCTACCGGGCGTTCCTGGACAAGCATGTCGCGCCGTTCCACGATCAGTGGGAGAAGGACAAGATCGTCGACCGCGGCGTGTGGCTGGAGGCCGGCAAGCAGGGTTATCTGAGTATGGCGGTGCCGGAGGAGTACGGCGGCGGCGGCAACCCGGACTTTCGCTACAACACCATCGTCGCCGAGGAGACGGTGGCCGGCCGCTACAGCGGCCTCGGTTTCGCCCTGCACAACGACGTCATCGCGCCCTATTTGCTCAACCTGACCACCCGGGAGCAGAAGGAGCGCTGGCTGCCGCAGTTCAGTACCGGCGAGATGATCACGGCGATCGCCATGACCGAACCGGGAACCGGCAGCGACCTGCAGGGCATCAAGACCCGCGCGGTCAAAGAGGGCGACCACTACATCCTCAACGGCTCCAAGACGTTCATCACCAACGGCATCAACGCCGACCTGGTGATCGTGGTGGCCCAGACCAACCCCGACAGGGGCGCGCAGGGCTTCTCGCTGCTCGCGGTGGAGCGGGGCATGCCGGGCTTCGAGCGCGGACGTCACCTCGACAAGGTCGGCCTGGATGCTCAGGACACCGCCGAATTGTCATTCACCGATGTCAAAGTGCCTATCGAGAACCTGATCGGCGAGGAGGGCATGGGCTTCATCTATCTCATGCAGAACCTGCCGCAGGAGCGAATTTCGCTTGCGGTCATGGCGGCGGCCGCAATGGAGTCGGTGCTTGAGGAGACCATTTCCTACGTCAAGGAACGCAAGGCGTTCGGCAAGCCGATCGGTTCTTTCCAAAACAGCCGATTCCTGCTCGCCGAATTGTCGACCGAAGCCACCGCGGTGCGAATCATGGTGGACGAATTCATCAAACTTCACCTCGACCACAAGCTGACCGCCGAGCAGGCTGCCATGGCCAAGTGGTGGACCACCGAGGCCCAGGTGCGACTGGTCGACCGGTGTCTGCAACTGCACGGCGGTTACGGATACATGCGTGAGTACGGCGTGGCGAAGGCGTTCCTCGATGCCCGTGTGCAGACCATTTACGGCGGCACAACCGAAATCATGAAGGAGATCGTGGGCCGCAGTCTGGGGCTGTAGCGCCCAGACCATTGGACCCAGTCTGGGGCTGTAGCGCCCAGACCATTGGACCCAGTCTGGGGCTGTAGCGCGGGGGGGTTACCGGCTTTTCGCGTCGTATGGGCCGGTATTTCGAATCAATTCGGGTTTTATCTCGATTTGATTTTCGTGGCGAACACCCACCGCGTGTCGTGGTTAGCTGGCGCGGACATATGGGATCGTGAAGCCGGTATCTGGGCTGATTTGAGGCTTCTCGACCGAACGCGGGAGACTGTGTATGACGCGGCTAAAAAATAGGCTGACCCGAACCGCCCAGCGCCTGGCAGTGGGGTTTGCCGCAACTGCTGCGGCGGCGGTTCTGGTGGCACCACTCGCGCTGGCCACGCCGGAAAGTGATGCGGCCGACGCCATCAGCGCGGCCTGGGATGCCGCCGGCGGTTCCGACTCGGCAGTGGGCGGCCAGGACGGCGACGTTTACCAGGTGGGTGATGGGTACGGCCAGAAGTTCACCGACGGAAAGATCTTCTTCACCCCGGATTCCGGCGCGCACCCGATCTTCGGGGCCATTCTCGACAAGTACGAGTCCCTCGGTGGGCCGGGCGATAGTGATCTTGGCTTCCCCACCATCGACGAAGTCGAAGGCCTGGCAGGACCGGACAGCCGGGTGAGCACCTTCAGCGCCAGCGATAACCCCGCCATTTTCTGGACGCCGGACACCGGCGCATGGGCGGTGCGCGGCGCCATCAATGCCGCCTGGGACAAGCTGGGCGGTTCGGCCGGGACGCTCGGCCCCCCAATCGAGGACGAGCGTTACAACGGCGATGCCGTGAGCCAGAAGTTCACCGGCGGCGAACTCACGTGGAACCTCGCCACCGAGACCTTCACCTCCACGCCGGCTGAACTCGCGGACACCCTCACCGGTCTCGAAGTTCCCTCGGATGCGACCACGCTGATCAACCTGGCATGGCGGGCCAGTGGCGGCCTCGGCGGCCCACTCGGGGCGCGACAGGGGGAGCAGTCGACGATCGGTGACACTGGCGCGGCCCAGGGTTATGCCGGCGGGAAGATCTTCTACTCCCCGCGGACCGGTGCCAAGGCCCTCACGGGCGCAATTCTGTCGAAGTACGAGTCAGTGGGCGGGGCCACCGGCGATCTCGGCTACCCGATCGGCACCGAGTCCGACGGAGGCGTGCCCAACAGCCGCATTAGTTCGTTCGGTGCGCCCGACAAGCCGGTGATCTTCTGGACTCCCGACACCGGCGCAATCGTCGTCCGCGGTGCCATCAGCGCTGCCTGGAGCAAGCTCGGCGGGGCCACCGGAACGCTGGGCACCCCGACCGGTGAGCCGAGCGTCTCCGGTGACACCATCACCCAGACCTTCAGCGGTGGCGAGATCTCCTGGAATCAGGCCACCAAGGAATTCAGCACCTCCCCGGCGGACCTCGCGTCGTCCCTGTCAGGCCTCGAGTTGCCGGATGCGGTGGCCCAGACGCCCGCCGGAACGGCACCCGGAGACGCCTCCGGCAAGAGTGGATGGCGCTCGTGGTGGCTGCTGTTGATCCCCCTGGTGCTGCTGCTCGGATCACTCTCTGTTTGGGCGTTGCGCAAGTCGGGTCCGGCCGATGCGGAAACCGACGACCACTGGCCGGGGAGCCCGCTGGATTCGGGGCGGGAATCCGGTTACCCATGGTCGGCGCCCGGGGTCGATGAGGCCGACAGGTTCGACGCCGATGAGGACACAATCGACACCGCACCGACCCGCATTCCGACCGAGGCCGAACTGGCCGAATTCGACCGGGCGGACAGGTTCGACGCGGTGGAAACCGAAGCGTGGGAAGACGACGTTCCCGCTGACTCCGGGCGGCACTCCGTGTTCGGCGGTGCTGAGTCGGCGTGGACCCTCGACCTCGACGAGACCGGGTGGCCCAGGCATCGTCGTGCCGCGCCGGAGCCACCGGACTGGGTGGGCGAAATCGACGAGGTCGAGGCCATCGAGGTCGAACCGGTGGAGGACGAACCGGACGACTCGTGGCGACCCGCGATCCACCTCCCGCTGGCCGATCCCTATCAGGCGCCCGAGGGCTACTGGATCAAGGGCAATACGCACTCGGGTCTGTACTACACCCCGGATTCGGAACTCTACGACAACACGGTTCCGGAGGTCTGGTTTGCCAGCGAGGACATGGCTCAGGCGAACGGATTCGTCAAAGCACCCGAGTAGACCCGGCCGGCAGCGCGGTTATCTGCGCTAGACCTTTCGGATGACGGTGACGACCTTGCCCAGGATGGCGGCCTCGTTGCCGGGGATCGGGTCGAATGCCGGATTGTGCGGCATCAGCCACACCTGGCCGGCGGTCCGCTTGAAGGTTTTGACGGTGGCTTCGCCGTCGATCATCGCCGCGACGATATCGCCGTTGTCGGCGACGTTCTGTTGACGGATCACGACCCAGTCGCCGTCGCAGATCGCGGCGTCGATCATTGACTCACCGACCACCCTGAGCAGGAATAGCGAGCCTTCCCCGACTAGTTCGCGGGGCAACGGGAAGACGTCCTCGACGGCTTCCTCGGCCAGGATCGGCCCGCCGGCCGCGATTCGGCCGAGCACCGGCACATAGGTGGGTTCGGGCAGTGCATCGGAACCGGCCATGTCGGTGCTCACCTGGGGAGCGGAGTCTTCGCCGCCCCGGACATCGACGGCGCGCGGTCGGTTGGGGTCGCGCCGCAGGTAACCCTTGCGCTCCAGGGTGCGCAGCTGGTGGGCGACCGATGAGGTGGACGTGAGCCCGACGGCGTCGCCGATCTCCCGGATGCTGGGCGGGTAGCCCCGGCTGGTGACCGACGACCGGATGACGTCGAGAATCGTCCGCTGACGTTCGGTCAGACCTGTCGCGCCGCGTCGCACGGGGGTGGCGCCCGGTGTTTCAGTGGTGTCTTTCATGGGCGCTAATCTAGCCCGAATCCCGACGGTTATCAAACATGTGTTCGAGCGTGTCGCGTCAGACGTTCGAATCTTCCGTTCGAACACCTCGGGCTTGGGCCGAATCTTATGTTCGAACGGATCGGGCGGCGGCCGAGGAGCCGGATGCCGGGATCCGAACTTGTCGGTGCCCTGTTCTATCGTTCGACACGCTCGCTCACATGTTCGGAAATCGAACACATGATCGAGTATAGTTCGAACATCAGAGCGAATAATCGCGTAAGGGGTCAGCATGACAGTCATCGATGATCGGCAGTTGGTGGACTGGTTCGCGGACTGCCCGCGACCCACCCGAAGTGCAGGGCCTGCCCGAAGTTCCGGCGGCGCGCCGGTGCGCCCCCGTTCCTACCGGCCCACGCCGGCCCGGCCCGCGGTGGCTCCGATGCGCTATCGCGGCACCGGTGTCGCGATATCGCACGCACCGCACCGCGGTCGGCCGGTCAGTACCGCCGTCACCATCTCCCTGGCTGCGCTGGCCGCCCTGATCACCCTGTGGCTGGGTTCATTGGCCCACTTCAGCGGTGATCGCGCGGCAGCGTCGGCGCCCACCCCGGAACAGTTGGCCGTGGTTCAGGTTCAGGCTGGTGAAACTCTGCAGCAACTGGCTGCGCGAGTGGCACCGGGGGCATCGGCCGTGCAGATGGCCGAACGTATCCGGGATCTGAACAAGCTTGAGTCGGCCGCGGTTGACGCCGGTCAGACGCTCATCGCCCCGATCGGGTGACCTCCACGGGGGTACGCTCATGCTCGACTCGTGTGTCGACGTATGGCGGAAGAAGAGGAGCGGTCATGCACTGTCCGTTCTGCCGCCACCCCGATTCCCGGGTGGTCGACTCCCGCGAGGCCGACGAGGGGCAGGCGATCCGCCGCCGCCGTTCGTGTCCGGAATGCGGTCGAAGGTTCACCACCGTCGAGACCGCCGTGCTGGCGGTGGTCAAGCGCAGTGGGGTGACCGAACCGTTCAGTCGCGAGAAGGTGATCAGCGGCGTCCGGCGGGCCTGCCAGGGCCGAGACGTCGACGATGACGCACTCAATCTCCTGGCCCAGCAGGTCGAGGACGCCGTGCGCGCCGCCGGGTCTCCCGAGGTTCCCAGCAATGAGGTCGGGTTGGCCATCCTGGGCCCACTGCGCGAGCTCGATGAGGTGGCCTACCTCAGGTTCGCTTCCGTGTACCGCTCGTTCACCTCAGCCGATGACTTTGAGCGGGAAATCGAGGCACTGCGTGCCCACCGTGAGGTCGACAACGCCCACTAGGTAAATCCGGCGGCTCAGTTACCGTCGTCGGTCAACCCGTCCTTGAGGTCCTCATCGCGCTGAGCCAGGAAACGCTCGAACTCCGCGCCCAGTTCATCTCCGCTGGGCAGATCCTCGTCGCGGGCCAACAGCGACCGATTTTCCTGAGCCGCGACGAAGGCGTCGTACTGATGCTCGAGGGCGTCGACCACCTGGGCGACCTCGGGGGAGGCCGCGACCTGGTCGTCGATCTTGGTGCGGACGGCTGTCCCCGCCTCGGTCAGGGCATCAAGCGGGATTTGCAGGGACGCGGATTTGGAGACCTGTTCGAGCAACGCCTCAGCCGCAGCCGGATAGTCGGTCTGAGCGAGGTAGTGCGGTACGTGGACAGTGAAGCCCACCGCATCATGGCCATGCTGGGCCATCCGGTACTCCAGCAGGTTGGACACGCTGCTGGGCACCTGAACCTCCCCGATCCAGGGCTGGAAATCTGCGATCAGGTCGCGATTGGTGGAGTGCGCGGTCATCGTCACCGGCCGGGTGTGCGGGACCGCCATCGGGATGGTGCCCAGACCGATGGTCTCGCGGACGCCCAACCGCTCAGCGAGCAGTCTCACGGCGGCAACGAACCGCTCCCACTGCAGATCGGGCTCCAAGCCGGCCAGCAGGAGAAACGGCGTGCCGAGGCTGTCGCGAAGCGCATAGAGGTTGAGCTGCGGCTCCTCGTAGGAGGTGAAGTGATCGGTCTTGAAGGTCATCATCGGTCGACGGGACCGGTAGTCCAGCAGGTCGTCGATGGCGAACGAGGCGACGAGTTCAGTGTCCAGCGCGTCCCGTAGATGGGCGGCGGCCAGCCGGATGGCGTGGCCGGCGTCGGAAAATCCTTCGAGGGCATGAATGAGCACCGGTCCCCGGCCATCGGAGGACGACAGCTGGGGGGCCGGGAACTCGAGTTCGTAGATCCGTTCGGGACGGTAGTCGTTGCCGGGTTCATCAGCCACGGGTCGATCCTCCCTTTCTCCGCCACACCTACGCTGTCTAACGCGCCGGAGGCTCCGCGCGTTCCTCGCGCAAGAATCGGTCCCACCAGGGGCTAATCCCGGAAGTGTGCCAGCGCCCTCATCTTATTCATCACGTCGAGTGCCGCCACCTTGTAGGCCTCGGAGAACGTGGGGTAGTTGAACACCGCGTCGACCAGGTATTCCACCGTGCCGCCGCAGCCCATCACGGCTTGCCCGATGTGCACCAGTTCGGTGGCGGTGGTGCCGAAAATGTGCACCCCGAGCAGACGTAGGTCTTCGGTGGACACCAGCAGCTTGAGCATGCCGTAGGAGTCGCCGACGATCTGACCCCGGGCCAGTTCACGGTAGCGCGACACCCCCACCTCGTAGGGGATGGAGTCCTTGGTGAGCTCGACTTCGGTGGCACCGACGAAGGAGATCTCCGGGATGGCGTAGATGCCGAACGGCTGCAACGCCCGGATACCCGCCGTGGGCTCACCGAACGCGTGGTAGGCAGCCAGTCGGCCCTGCTCCATGGAGGTGGCCGCCAGCGCCGGAAAGCCGATGACGTCACCCACGGCGTAGATGTGTTCCACCTTGGTCTGGTAGCTCTGGTCGTCGACGAAGATCCGCCCCCTGCCGTCGGCCTCCAGTCCGGCGTTCTCCAGTTTGAGGCCTTCGGTCTGGCCCTGCCGGCCGGCCGAGTACATCACGGTTTCCGCCGGGATCTGCTTGCCGCTGGCCAGGGTCGTGATGGTTCCGGCGGCGCTGACGTCGACGGCGGTCACCTCCTCGCCGAACCGGAACGTGACCGCCAGGTCGCGCAGGTGGAACCGCAGCGAGTCGACGATTTCCTGGTCGCAGAATTCCAGTATCGAATCGCGTCTCTCGACGACGGTGACCTTGGTGCCGAGCGCGGCGAACATCGAGGCGTACTCGATGCCGATCACACCGGCCCCCACGAAGACCATCGAGGACGGCAGGGACTTGAGCTCGAGGATCTGATCGGAGTCCAGGACGCGGTCATTGTCGAAGTCCACCCCGTCGGGTCGGGCGGGCGTGGTTCCGGTGGCGATGATGACGTAGCGGCCGCTGACGGTGATCCGCTCGGCCCGGCCGGGATCCTCCACGCGGATGGTGTGCTCGTCGACGAAGCTGGCGTGGCCGGTGTAGAGCTCGACCCCGTTGCGCATGAGTTGGCTGCGCACCACCTCGACCTCCTTGCCGATCACGTGCTGGGTGCGGGCCAGCAGATCGGCCGGGGTGATGTGCTCCTTGACCCGGTAGCTCGCGCCGTATAGCTCACGCTGGTTCATGCCGGTGAGGTAGAGGACGGCCTCGCGCAGCGTCTTGGATGGGATGGTGCCGGTGTTGACGCACACTCCGCCGAGCATGCGGACCCGTTCGATGATGGCAACCGTTTTACCCAGTTTGGCCGCAGCGATCGCAGCCTTCTGACCGCCGGGACCTGAACCGATGACGACGAGGTCGTATTCCATACCCATCAAACCCATGAGGAAAAGAAATACGCCGCTTTGCGCGATCTCGCACGCGGGCCGCGTCACAACTGGGTGAACATTCGATCCACAGTTGCGTTTTAGTCCACA
>NZ_JAEMSG010000175.1 GCF_016462945.1 Mycolicibacterium sp.
AAGAGATAGTTGATGTAGGTACCTTGCGGCCAGGTGTTGTAGCCGCCGGTGCACGCAGTGGTGCACCCGTCAGGACTCGGCGTCCAGCCGGTGCCGTTACCGTTGAACAGCGCATCAAGCGCCAGGTAGACCACACCGGACAGCCCGGCGACGGTGCAGGTGCCGTCGCCGTTCGAGTCGGTGCAGGTATTGGCGTAGGGCTGAATGGGAATCGGGTTGCTGTTATTGACAGCGCCGCCCCACGGATTTTGGCCGAACAGAACATCGGACCACTCGTAGCCGGGGATGGACAAAACGTCGGAGATCGTGGTCAGTTCCACCTGTGCCATGGACAGCGCGGCCGGCGTGGGGGTGAGGTTCGGTGCCAGCGCCGGAGAGGCGACGGCGATTGCGGCCGCACTCGCGAGCGCCGCTCCGGTCATCAAGAACGGTCGAGTCTGAGTCGCCATGACGGTGGTTCCCCTTTATCTGTCGGGTCCGCGTTGGTCGCAGCGAACGCGTTGGTTTGCTGACACCCATCTTGGGTGGACGACACAATCGTACGGGCAAGTTTGCCATCCGGCAAACGAAACCGGAAAATCCGCTCTGGGCGGATGGCCCATTCCTTGCTATGCCAGCTAGTCAATAGGCACCAACCTGCATCTGCGGGGTAGCCAGCGATGACCTGCCGGTTGAAGTTAATCCATTCCTCAGTTTGCTCTCAGGGTTGAACGATCCTAGGAATGTTTGCCAGAGATGGGAAACACGCCCTCAGCCCTGCGCGAAACGGGATCGATGATCATTCGCCCCTGGCAAACATGAATACCGACCTCAACCTGCCGTGAGCAGGTCATAACAGTCAGGTAACGGCCGTTGGGCAACCAGCCACGGCTCCGCGCATCGGTTCCTCTGACTGACCACGACCATGCGCCACCCACGACACGCGCGATCGGCCGCCATAGCTCCAGGCTTCGCCGAACCGCCGGGGCACACCCCGGACCAGTCGTTGCTCGCCCCGGCCCCTTCACCGCCGCCGGCGCCGTGAACGCAGGTAGTCGCCGACGACCGCCGCACCCAGTCCGTCGAGATCGGGCACCACCACCCGGCCCTCCACCCGCCGGGCTATCTGGTCGATGAACCGCGCCAGGCCGGGATCGTCACCCAACCGGAAGATCGTCACCTGCGCACCCAGTCGGGCCACCTCGTCGAACCCGCGCACGGTGTGCGCGATCGTCCGCGGGTGCGGCGGGTAGTCGAAGAACACCGACGAGCCCTGGCCGTCGTAGTCCTCGAGGTGCGCGGTCGGCTCACCGTCGGTAACCACCAGCACCACCGGTTGAGCGTTGGGATGTCTGCGGAGGTGACGGCTCGCCAGTGCGAGTGCGTGATGCAGGTTCGTTCCCTGCTCGTAGACACCCTCCATCCCGGTCAGTTCGGCCGCGCTCACCGTGCGGGCATGCCGGCCGAAGGCGATGATCTCCAATGCATCGGAGCGGAACCGGGTACTCACCAGGTGACTGACTGCCAGCGCGGTCCGCTTCATCGGCAGCCACCGGTTCTCCATTACCATCGAGAACGAGGTGTCGACGAGCAACGCGACGACAGCCTGGCTGCGGGTCTCGGTCTCGGATATCTCGACGTCGTCGACGGCGATCCGGACTGGGCCGTCGCGTTGATCAGTTCCCGCGCGACGCAGGACTGCGTTGGTAATGGTTCGCGTGACGTTCCACGGCTCGGTATCACCGAACTCCCACGGCCGCGTCGCACCGGTGAGCTCGCCGGCAGCCCCGGCGCGACGGGTTTCCCGCTCGCCGTGCCGACCCGAAAGTTGTTGGGCCACATCGCGCAGCGCAGCCTGTCCGAGTTGACGCATCGCCTTCGGGGAAAGCCGCCACTGCCCGTCGGAACCGCGATCCAGGAAGCCCTGATTCATCAGCGCACGTTCCAACTCGGCCAGCGTGCGGGCATCGACGGCGGCCTCGTCGCCGAGTTGGCGGGCCAGTGCGTCGAGGTCGACGTCATCCATGGTGGCCCCGGAGTAGCTCTGGGAAAGTTGTTCGGCCAACTGCTCGAGTTCGCCGATATCGGCCAGCGCCTGTGCACCCTGGCCCATGCCCAGCGGGTTGTCGCCGGAGAACTCCGAGCTGCCGTTCCAGTCCTCCCCCGGCCGGGCCGCCTGCAGGTGGCCGTCGAGGCGGCTCAACGCGTTCACCAGCTGCGGTGAGCCGAACGCCTGCTGGGCCAGCGCATCCAACTCAGCGCGTTGCTCAGCGGAGAGACTGTTGCGGAACCTCTGCGCGGCCGCCGCCCGCTTGGCCAGTGAGTCCAGTAACTCATCGACATTGCGCGGATTCTCCGGGAAGTACTGGCCGTGCTTGGCCATGAAGTTATCGAAATCTTCTTGGGTGTCCTCGCCGCCGGCATGCTTATCCAGCAGATCGTTGAGGTCGTCGAGCATCTCGTTGACCGCCTGGCGGTCTTCGTCACTGGCGTTCTCGAGTGCCTGCTTCATGCCGGCGAAGCGTTGATCAAGTATCTCCCGGCCGAGCAGATCCTTGATCTGTTCGTATTTCTGCTTCGCCTCGTCGCTGCGCCACTGATATTCGGAAAGCTCCTGCACCGCCTTGGCCGGCGACGGCGGAAGGGACTCGATCTGCATTTCCTGGAAGCGCGCGTCGTCATCCAGTGCCCGGGCCAATTCCTTGCGCTCGGCCAGCACCGCCTCGTCGAGCAGCTTCTTGATCTCCTGCAGCGTGCCGTCGAGGTTGTTGCGCGACAACAGTTCCCGCCGTTTGCGATTGACCTCGGCGGCCAACCGGTCGGCGCCTTTCATATTCTTGTTGCCACGGCGCAGTAACTCCGCCAGTGCACGACGCGGGGACGTGCCCTCCATGACGTCCTGGCCGATCTGTTCGAGCGCCTCACGCAGATCCACCGGGGGCGCCAACGGATCAGGACCGCCGGTGTACCCCGAATATCGCAAGTCGTGGGCGTTGGGGTGTTTAGCCATAGACGGTCTCGCCCTCGCCGGTGGTCTTGTCGAGCTTCTTGGCCAGATACAGCGCTTCGAGTGCCAGCTCCAGCGCGGCGGCACGCTCGCCGTCATTACCGGCATTCAACCGTTCGGCGATCGCATCGATCACCGGCAGGCCGGGGAGGGCTGCCAGGACATCCTTAGCCGGCACCTGTTCGCCCGTCGTCACCGCCGAGCCGGCCTCGACGGCGGCCAGCAGCGGCCCGACGTCAATGCCGCCGAGTGCCTTCTGCGCAGTGTCGGCGGTGGCGCGACGCAGCAGGTGTTCCAGCACCGCCAATTCGCGGCCCTCCTCGCCGGACTCGAACTCCAGCTTCCCGCGCAAGACCTCGACCACCGTACCCAGATCGACAACCCGGGCTACCGGCTCGTGTTCGCCCAGCAACGCACCGCGATGGCGGGCTGAAGCTGCCACCGTCTCGGCTGCGGCGATAGCGAAGCGCGCCGACACCCCGGAGCGCTGATCCACCGAATTGGACTCACGC
>NZ_JAEMSG010000176.1 GCF_016462945.1 Mycolicibacterium sp.
CCCGGCGACACCGGGACCGTGGGCAGCCCGGACGGCGCGGGCGGTATCGGCGGAGTCGGCGGGGCCGGCGGGCGGCCGTCGCCCACCGTCTCGCTGTTCAGCACCGCGGTGGCCAATCCGGTTACCGCCGTGAAGGATTCGATTGGCAATCTCTGGTTCGGCAACGCCGACCCCTCCGGCGACGCGCCGTTCGTCACCCGTGTCAGCGGCGGTGTGACCCCGACCCTCACCGCGATCGACACCGGCGTGCCCGATCCGGTGACCGCCACCGTCGATACCGCCGGGCAGGTGTGGTTCGGCCAGACCGGCGGCGGCAACAAGGTGGTGCGCATCAGCGGCGACCTGTCGGGAGCGCCGACCGTCTCGGTGTTCAGCACACCGGTGACCAACCCGGCCTGGCCCGTTGTGGACCGCAACGGCAATGTGTGGTTCGGAAGCTTCGACCCGACGACCCGGCTGATCGTCCGGGTCAGCGGCGACCTCACCGCAACTCCGACCATCACGGCGTTCGACACCGGTGTGCCCAATCCGGTGACCGCGGTCCTCGACGGGAACGGAAACCTGTGGTTCGGCAACTTTGTCGGCGACGGCAGCAGTTCGGTCGTGCGGGTCAGTGGCGACCTGGCCGGCACCCCGACCATCACCGCCGTCGACACCGGGGTGATCAAGCCCGACTTCGCCGTCATCGACGGCGCCGGGCAACTGTGGTTCGGCAACGACTCGGGGTCGACGACGTTGGTGCGGATCGGCGGGGACCTCGCTGGCACCCCGACTGTGACGGGCTTCACCACCGGTGTGGCCAACGTGCGCACCGGGAGCGTCGACGGCAACGGGGCGGTCTGGTTCGGCAATACGGCATCGAGTCCGATGGTGGTGCGCATCAGCGGCGACCTGACCGGCATCCCGCAGTTCACGCTCTTCGACACCGGCGTGAGCGGGCCGTCGATCCCGACCGTCGACCTTGCCGGAGCGCTGTGGTTCGGCAATGGCAGTGACAGCCCCATGGCGGTCCGCATCGACGGCAACCTGAGCACGACCCCGACCATCACCCTGGTCGACACCAACGTGCCCTCCGTGGGTTTTCCGATCATCAACGATCTGGGCGAGATCTGGTTTGGTACAACCGATTCCGCTGGAAGCTCCACTCTGACGCGGCTCAGCTGATTCCCGGCGCATGCGCTGACCCAGTCAGTTTGCGGCCAGACTGGGGCCGCGCACGCAAAGAGACACTGGATGACGTGGGAGACATCAGAGTGCGACGACGTTGAGCAGCGGCTCCAAGCCCTCGAAATCGGTGGTGTTGCAGGTAGCCAGGGCGGCTCCGTCGCCGATGGCGATCGCCGCGATCATCAGGTCAGCGCGGCGCTTGCCGCCCGGTGTTCGGCCAGTGGCGGCGTACAGTTCGCGGTAGATATCGGCTTCACGCTGGGTGAATAGCAGGCCGTCGGCGTAGGTCGATCGGTACTGGATGATTTCGATAGCGGCGTCGGCGGCGAGCAACGCGGAAAGGTCGACCGGATCCTCAATGGTGTCGCGGTAATGCCCACCGGCCGGCAGTTCGGCTGGCAGGACTGGCTCTCAGCCGGGCTCCGCGCTGCTGGGAAGTGCATACCGGGTCACTCTGAGAAGGGTGCTGCTCGCGGTGTCACCGCGAATCATGGCAGCCGATTCAGCGTGACGGGTGTCGTGGCGCCCTGAGTCCTCGCTCTGGTCCGGAGGGCCTCAGCGGCCAGGATCGCCAGCGCGAGGATCTGCGCGAGGATGATCACGCTGAGGCTGGCGGCATCGGGCGCGTGCTGCCCGCGCGCGTGTGCCAGCGCTCCGAGCAGCGGCTGGAAGATCAGCCCGCCGATGCCCATGATCATCATGTTGGTCAGGCCCATCGCCGTGCCGGACAGCTGTGCCGGCACCTTGTCTTTGACCATGGTGAAGGACAGGGCGTACGACGAATTGGCCACGCCCAGAAGGAACATCGCCGCGCTCTGTGCCACCTGGCCGCGCAGGACGAACAGCAGCAGCGCCAACGCGACGGCGGTGCCGACGGCCCCCAGCGCCAGCAGCAGCGCGGGCCTTCCCCAGCGGGAACACAACCAGGCGAAGCCGAGCATTCCGGGCAGGCAGCCCCAGAAGTAGAAGGATGCGCAGATTGACGCCGCCGACAGGCTCAGGTGGTGATAGGTCTGGAAATACGAGACGCCCCACAGCATCCCGAAGCCCACACCGGCCGACGCCACGAACCCACCCGCCGTGGCGACGGACAACACCGGCATGGACAGCAGCGACTGCTTGATCTGGGTGAATCCGGGCCAGTGCTCGTCGTCGGTGCCGGGACCGCTGCGGTCTCGGACCAACGCGACGATGAGCACGAGCAGAACCGCCGAGAACGCCCCGCAGGCGATCATCCCGGCCCGCCACCCGGCGTGTTCGACGATGGCGCCCAGGGTCTCCTGACCCACCGCCGCGCCGGTCATGCCGGCGATTTCGGTCAGCGCGGCCAACAGTGGGAACATCCGTTGCGGAAACCATTGCGCGGCCAGCGTCATCGCACACACCACGGTGGGTGCGGCCCCCAGGCCCATGAGGATGCGGGTCGCCTCGGCGAAACCGGCCGTCTGGGACACCGCGAAGAGAAACGACGCCACGGTGCACAGGGCGGCGCCGGTGATGAGGACTGAGCGGACGCCGAAGCGCGACACCAGAATTCCCGCCGGAATCTGCAGGACGATGTAGGGGTAGTAGAAGCTCGACGACAGGCCGCCGAATCCGGTCTCGTTCAGCGAGAGATCGACGACCAGCCCTTCGCGCATGACGCTGGGAAACGTCTGCAGCACCATCTGGAAGAAGACGAACAGCGCCGCGGTGCCGAAGACCACGCGACCGCGCCGCAGCGACAAACGCGTGCCCCGGTCAGTAACCGAACCGGAACTCATGGCTGTACGAGCCGTCATCGCGACGAGTGACGACGTCGACGCCCCGGGCGCCCCGGTAGGCACCGGTGCCGCCGATGATCGCGCGCTCCTGGGAGTCGTTGCGGGGCAGGCCCACCTCTTTGTCGGTGGCCAGGGGCGCGAAGGTCGTCCCGATCGTGAGGATCGTTCCGTCAGGCAGATCGAAGGTGGTCTCCACCGTGCGGATCTCACCTGCTGAGGACGCCGACGGGCGCGGTGCGGGCACCGCCGCGATCGTCGCGGTGCCGAAATACCAGCCGGCATCCTTGCCCTCGGCGGTGACGAGCCTGTCCTCCCAGTAGAGCGCATCGGCCACGCTGGGGCCCACCGGCGGGGCATCGACGAGGGTCTGCGCCTGCCCGCCTTCTGAGTAGACGGTGAAATTCGCCGGGCCAACGGGGGAGTTCCCGCACCCCGCGAGGAGGATTGCCACGCCCGTGGCGAGACTGGCGGCTGGCTTCACACGCATGGGATGCCTTTCTCACGGGGACGGCCGATGGTTGGACGGTACCCGTGACAGACCGTCCGGCG
>NZ_JAEMSG010000177.1 GCF_016462945.1 Mycolicibacterium sp.
TGCGCGGCAAACGGGTCGGCCTCATCACCAACAACACCGGCGTCGACCGGTCAGGCACGTCGGACATCGATCTGATCGCGCAGAGCGACGACCTGACACTGGTGGCCCTGCTGGCGCCGGAACACGGTATCCGCGGCACCGCCGAGGCGGGTGTCACGGTCGGTGACGGTGTCGACGCGAAGACCGGCGTGCCGGTCTACTCCCTCTATGCGGCGCAAGGGAACAGCCCGACTCCCGAGATGCTGAAGAACGTTGACGTCCTGGTGTACGACCTTCAGGAGGTCGGCGGGCGCACCTGGACGTACGTGTCGACCATGGCGCTGTCGATGCAGGCCGCGGCGCGCAAGGGAATCCCGTTCGTCGTTCTCGACCGGCCGAATCCGATCGGCGGCGACATCGTGGAAGGCGCCCTGCTGGACCCGGCCTTCGCGTCGTTCATCGGCATGTACCCCATCCCCGCGCGGCACGGTATGACGGTCGGCGAGCTGGCCACGCTGTTCAACCAGCAGCAGGGTATCGGTGCGGACCTGACCGTCGTTCCGGCGCAGGGCTGGCGCCGCGGGCAGTGGTTCGACCAAACGGGCCTGCCCTGGGTGAACCCGTCACCCAACCTCCGATCGCTGGCGGCAGTGACGAGCTACCCCGGCACGGTCTACTTCGAGGGCACCAACCTCTCGGAGGGCCGCGGCACTGACCGGCCCTTCGAGCAGATTGGGGCGCCGTGGCTGGATGCAGCGGCGGTGGTCGCGACGATGAACGCGTTTGCCCTGCCGGGCATCGCCTTCGGGGCCGTCACCGTCCCTGTCGCCGACAGCGCCGCCAAATTTCCCGGACAAAGCATTCCGGCCATCCGGTTAACCATCACCGATCGGCAGGCATACCGACCGGTTCGCACGGCGCTGCTACTCGTTGACACGATCCGCACACAGCATCCGGGGGACTTCGCCTGGGGGCCGTCGATCGACGCGCTTACCGGATCAGATCGGGTGCGCCTGGCGATCAACGCCGATCGACTCGCGCCGCTGCTGGCAGATTGGGACCGGGCGGCTGCCCAGTTCCGCGCCGGCCGGGCGGGATACCTGCTGTACAGCTGAACTGCAACATCGTGTGCGGGTGAGGAGAGGCGAGCACAGAGCAGGTTCATACGTCGGGCTGACACACTTCACCGCAGAGTAGAAAGAGGACGCCGAATGCGGATCGTGATGACCGGTGCGACTGCGGGTATCGGTCTTTTCGCCGCGTCGAGGATGGCGGACGCTGGACACAACTTGGTGGTTGGCGCGAGGAGTCCCGATACGCCGCCGGCCGAACTCGCCGGACGGGCATCTTTCCTGCCACTTGATCTCGACAGCCTCACCAGTGTCCGTGCCTTCGTCGAGGCTCTTGGACCCCAGCCGGTCGACCGTTTGGTTCTCAACGCCGGCCTGCAGTCGTCTCGACCCGCTGTCAGCGCCGACGGATTCGAACGCACCTTTGCCGTGAACCATCTCGCTCACTTCTTGTTGCTGGACCTGCTGGTGGACCGTCTAGCTCCGGGCGCGCGGGTGGTCTTCACCGGCAGCGGAACACATGACCCCGCGGAGAAAACCCCCGTGACGCCGCCGATCCATGCCGTTGCAGAGTTTCTCGCGTATCCGGATCGCGATCCACAGCGCGAGAAAAGGACCCGGCAGGCAGGATTCCGGGCCTACTCCTCGTCGAAGCTGTGCAACATCATGACCGCGCGAGAGGGTGCGGTTCGCCTGCCGCAGTTCACCTTTATCGCATTCGATCCGGGCTATGTCCCGCACACCGGCCTGGCCCGCGACAATCCGAAATGGATCGCAACACTGGTCGGCTACATCGTGCCTTTCTTGATGAAACGCGACCGATCGAGCACCATTGCGCGCTCGGGGCAGTACTTGGCCGACGTTGTCCTGCAGCCGTCCTACGCCGATGCTTCCGGTGCCTACTGGGCGGTGCGAGGCCCCGATCTGGTTCGTATCGAACCGTCGGATCTGGCTCGAGATTCCGGAGCCTGCCGGAAATTGTGGGACGACAGCGCGCGGATGACGGCTCTCGCCCCGCCTGGTCCTCAGTCCGAATCACCGTATTCGTCGAACCAGTAGGGAACGCGCCTGAACCGCCAAGACGTCGGGGCCGCATCGCAGGCAGACTGGGGTATGGCCTTTCGACACCTCGCACTGAGCGTGGCCGTGCTCGTGCTGACCGGGTGCGGGTCGGGTGTCACCGTCACACCGACGATGCCCTCCTCCGCCACGGTCGGTAGTGGCACCACCGCGCAATCAGATCCGTCTCCGGCGGTGCGGGTGACCTCGACGATCGCCTCCGGCCTTGACGTCCCGTGGGGAATCGCGTTCGTTCCGGACGGGTCGGCGCTTGTCAGCGAGCGTGACACCGCGCGCATCCTCCGGGTCGACGCAGGCGCGCCGAGTGTCGTCGGCACCGTCTCCGATGTTGAGCCGATGGGCGAGGGCGGACTTCTCGGGATCGCCTACGCCGATGGTTGGCTTTACGCCTACCTCACGACCGCGACAGACAACCGCGTCGTAAGGATGAAATGGGGCGGCTCCGAACTCGGCGCCGCTGAGTCGGTCCGTACCGGTATTCCCAAGGCGGGGGTCCACAACGGCGGACGGCTCATTTTCGGGCCAGACCGCATGTTGTACGTGGCGACCGGCGATGCCGCCGTGCCCGAGGCAGCCCAGGACCCGCTGTCGCTGGCGGGCAAGATCCTGCGACTCGCCCCGGACGGATCGGTGCCCGGCGACAACCCGGAACCGGACTCGCCGGTGTTCTCCCTGGGCCACCGCAACATTCAGGGTCTCGCCTTCGACGGACAAGATCGCCTGTGGGCCAGTGAGTTCGGACAGCAGGACGTCGACGAACTCAATCTCATCACCGCGGGATCCAACTACGGCTGGCCCGAATGCGAGGGTGCGTGCGCGACGGATCCTTTCGTCGATCCCGTCGTGCAGTGGGAACCCACCTCGATCTCCTCCCCGAGTGGGGTCGCGATCGTCGACGACTACGCCTACGTCGCATCGCTGCGCGGACAAGCGGTGTGGCAGGTGCGACTGGACGGATCAGGGAACGCGACACGACTCGATCTCGGCGACCTCGGTCGGCTGCGGACAATTGCCGCAGCACCCGACGGGTCACTGTGGCTGTCAACGAGTAATACCGACGGCCGCGGCGATCCTCGCGACGGAGACGACCGAATTGTGCGACTGTCGCTGACCTGAATTGCCCTCAGTCGCTGGCGTCGATCGAATTCATGGTCGCCCCGGCCATCCCCCAGTCACGTCTGCCTCCCCACCGGCAATCGGAAGACATGACTATATCGGTACTGATATAGTCTGTTGTGTCCGACGAGAAGAAAGTCGTCTGGATCGGCACGTCGCTCGACGACCTTCGGGACTT
>NZ_JAEMSG010000178.1 GCF_016462945.1 Mycolicibacterium sp.
GCCCACACCGGATGCCGCTCCCACCCAGATGGGCCCTTCCTCAGCCCGCGGCGGATCCACGCCGAACCTGGCGACGTCGATGCTCAAGATCCTGCGCCCCGGCTCATCACCTGAGGTGCCGCCTGGTGCGCTGACGATCGGTCGGGCAACCGACAACGACATCGTCATCCCCGACGTGCTGGCCTCGCGCCACCACGCGACGCTGATTCCGACCCCGGGCGGGACGGAGATCGTCGACAACCGCTCGATCAACGGAACCTTCGTCAACGGCGATCGCGTGACAAAAGCACTGTTGAACGAGGCCGACGTCATCACGATCGGCAACATCGACCTTGTTTTCGCCGGCGGAAACCTGTTGCGGCGCACCGAGACCGCGGCGGCAACCGGAACCGGTGGACTCGATGTGCGCGGGGTCACCTGGACGATCGAGAACAACAAGACGCTACTGAACAACATCTCACTCACCGCCCGGCCGGGAACCCTGACCGCGATCATCGGTCCATCCGGTGCGGGCAAGTCCACGCTGGCCAGACTGATCGCCGGTTACACCCACCCGACGAGTGGCACGGTGACCTTCGAGGGCCGCAACATCCACGCGGACTACGCCTCGCTGCGTTCCCGGATCGGGATGGTGCCCCAGGACGATGTGGTGCACGGCCAGCTGACGGTCAATCAGGCACTGATGTATGCCGCCGAGTTGCGACTGCCGCCGGATACCACCAGGGAGGACCGCCAGCAGGTGGTGGCGGAGGTTCTCAGCGAGTTGGAGATGACCCAGCACGCCGACACCCGCGTCGACCGACTCTCGGGCGGGCAGCGCAAGCGGGCGTCAGTGGCACTGGAACTGCTGACCGGTCCGTCACTGCTCATCCTCGACGAGCCGACGTCGGGACTTGACCCGGCGCTGGATCGCCAGGTGATGACGATGCTGCGCGATCTGGCCGACGCCGGGCGCGTGGTTCTGGTGGTGACCCACTCGCTGACCTACCTCGATGTGTGCGATCAGGTGCTGCTGCTGGCTCCGGGCGGCAAGACCGCATTCCGCGGGCCGCCGGCCCGGATCGGTCCGGCGATGGGAACCACCAACTGGGCCGACATCTTCTCGACCGTCGCCGGTGATCCACAGGCCGCCAGCGACCGCTACCTCGCGCTGACCGGGCCCACGCCCCCGCCGCCGCCGGTCGAGGCGCCATCGGATATCGGCGAGCCCACGCACACCAGCCTGCTGCGTCAGTTCTCGACGATCGTGCGCCGGCAGGCCCGGCTGATCATCTCCGACCGCGGCTACTTCATCTTCCTGGCACTGCTGCCGTTCATCATGGGCGTGCTGTCGCTGGCGGTGCCCGGCACTGCCGGGTTCGGGGTGCCCGACCCAATGGGCGACGCACCCAACGAACCGGGGCAGATCCTGGTGCTGCTCAACGTCGGCGCAATCTTCATGGGCACCGCGCTGACCATCCGCGACCTGATCGGAGAGCGGCCGATCTTCCGGCGCGAACAAGCGGTCGGGCTGTCCACGACCGCCTATCTGTTGGCCAAGGTGTGTGTGTATTCATTGTTTGCGATTGTGCAGTCTGCGATCGTCACCGCGATCACGATCATCGGCAAGGGCGCCCCGACCCAGGGTGCGACGGTGCTCGGCAGTGCGACACTCGAACTATTCATCAGCATGGCCGCGACGACAGTCGCCGCAGCGATGGTGGGCCTGGCACTGTCTGCGTTGGCGAAATCGAATGAACAGATCATGCCGCTGCTGGTGGTCGCGATCATGAGCCAACTGGTGTTCTCCGGCGGCATGATCCCGGTGACCAACCGGCTGGTGCTCGATCAGATGTCCTGGTTCACACCGGCGCGGTGGGGATTCGCCGCATCGGCGTCGACGGTGGACCTGACCACGCTGGTGCCCGGGCCGCTGACGCCCAAGGATCGTTGGTGGGAACACACCGCGTCGAGTTGGCTGTTCGATATGGCGATGCTGGCCTTGCTGAGCCTTGGTTACGTCAGCTTCGTACGGTGGAAGATCCGGCTCAAGTCGGCCCGCTAGTTCAGTAGGACGTTGTGGTGATCGGAGGCGACTGAGCCATGCGACGCCTGGTATTCAGCGGGCCGAGCAAGCTGGCGTGGCAGGGATGCCCCGAACCGCAGCTGCGTGATCGACGTGACGCCCTGGTTCGCCCGGTGGCCGTTGCGCGTTGCGATCTTGACCCCATCATCGCCCTCGGGCTCTATCCGATCACCCCGCCCTTCGCGATGGGACACGAGATGGTCGGCGAGATCGTCGACCTCGGCGGCGCACTCGCCGACCTCGTGCGGGTCCCGTTCGCCGACCATGCGCTGCTGCCATTACCCGACGGCATGGACCCGATCGTTGCCGCCGGCATCCCCGACAATGTCAGTGACGGCTACCGCTGCGTGGCCGGGCCGCTTGCGGAGACCCCGGGAGCTCAGGTTCTCGTCGTCGGCGGACTCGCACCCTCGGTAGGGCTGTACGCGGTCGCGGCCGCAGTCGCGTTGGGCAGTGAGCGGGTTGTCTACGTCGACCACGATCCGGAACGGCTCAGGCTCGCAGGCACTCTGGGTGCGATTGCGATTGATGCACCGATCACGGCACTCAAAGACGCGGTCGGTGACGAACGGTTCCCGATCACCGTGGATGCCTGTGTTCTCGATCCAGGGCGCGATCTCGCGCTGTCTGCCACCGCACCGTGTGGCACCTGCACGAGTGTGTCCGGGGGCGCGACTGCTACGGCGACGCTGCCACTGCAGGCTATGTATCTCAAGGGCGTGCGATACGAGATCAGCCGGGTACACGCCCGGGCGACTGCACCGGCCGTGCTGGATCTCGTCACCTCCGGACGACTGGATCCGGGTGCCATCATCACCAGGGTCGCCACATTCGACGAGGCGCCGGAAGCCATGGTGGAGCCTGCGGTCAAGATGGTGTTCGTACCCTGAGTGTTTCCCTGCATGCTCGGTGTCCACAGGCCCCAAGATGAGATGCACGCCCGCGCTGATCGCGCCGGTAGTCTCTACCTTGTGAGCAAGGATGACCTCGAGGACATCAATCGGCGACTCCGCGCAGCCGAGCAAGACGCCGCGGCGGCCCGGGTATTGGCCGGCGCAGCCGACCGGGACGTCTCCGAGGTCAGAGCCGAGATCCGCGACTTCCGAAATGCCACGATGGCGAGTTTTAATGCCCTGCGTGAGGACTTCGGCGACCTCCGCACTCACGTCGATCAGGGTTTCACCGAGATGCGCAGCAAGCTGGACGCGACCGCGAGCGGCCAGCAGACCATCGCCGAGCTGATCCAAAGATTGATCACCGACCGGGACCGTTAGCGGCTCCGCTGTCGATGTTCCGCATTCTCTTCCACTCGCCGAACATCACCATTTCCCGAACATCCGGAGTGTGCCCAAC
>NZ_JAEMSG010000084.1:0-3329 GCF_016462945.1 Mycolicibacterium sp.
GGCCCAACTCGAGTACCTGTTGGTGGCGGCGGCACTAGCTGAGGGCTGGGTGGTCTCGGTGCCCGACCATGAGGGCCGGGACGGCGTGTGGGGCGCGCCCCTGGAGCCGGGATACCGCGTGCTGGACGGACTTCGCGCCACCTTGAACTTCGAGCGGTTCGGACTCGCACCGGACAGCAAGATCGGGCTGTGGGGATACTCCGGGGGCGGCCTCGCCAGCGCCTGGGCAGCGGAGGTCCACGCCGACTACGCGCCCGAGCTCAACATCGTCGGCGCCGTTCTGGGTTCGCCCGTCGGCGATCTGGGTAACACATTCCGCCGACTCAACGGTTCGTATATGGCGGCGCTGCCCGCGATGGTGGTCTCAGCCCTGGCGAAGACATTCCCGGATCTGGAGCGGGTGCTCACCGAACATGCCACCGACCACGGCCACACGAAGTTGCGGGCGGTGGAGCGAATGACCACCATCGAGGCGATCGTGCGGCTGTTCCGGACCGATATGGATGATTGGGTGCACCCGCCGCTGGATGAGGTCCTCGACCTGCCGGCGGTGCAGGATGTTTTCGATGCCATCCGGCTCGGCGGTAACGTGCCGGGGCTCCCACTTCTCATCGTCCAAGCCGTGCACGATTCGTTGATCGGGGTGGAGGACATTGACACCCTGGCTGATCGCTACTCCCAGGGTGGCGCCCAGGTCACCTACCACCGGGACATGTTCAGCGAGCACATGCTGCTGCACCCGATGTCGGCGCCGATGGCGCTGCGCTGGCTGACCGACCGGTTCGCCGAGCGGCCGTTGGACGCCCACCTTGTCCGAACCAAATGGCCGACGCTGTTCAACCCGATCACCTATGCGGGCATGTGGCGGCTCGGCGGCATCGTCGCGCGGGTAGCTTCCGGTGGGCGGGTGGGCTTGCGCCCGCTGTAAGTCGCCCTGCCTACGCCCCGGGGCCAGCCGGCAGCAGCGGCCACCGGTGATCCAGGGCCGGCCAGGCGCCGAGATCGTCGCGCGGGGCGCCCACCGCCAGCACGGAATAAACCAGTGCCGCCAGTGCCGCCGGCAGCAGCAGCGTGATGGCGATCTGCAATGGGCCATGACCGACGAACACTCCGGGCGCCTCGATGAAATAGTGCACCCGACTCTCTTGAGTCAACGCCACACCCTGGTGGTCCGGCGTTCCATACCGCCAGTGGGCCAGGGCCGCGCCGACCCCGGCGGCCGCGGCCCCCGCCTCCACCAAACCGATCCACAAAGCCGTCGCCAGAACCGGCCCGCGATGAGCCCGCCACTGCCACACCGCGACAGCCCCGACGATCGCCAGCATGCACAGCAGTCCGATCATCATGGCGGCGGCCACAAACAGATTGTCGGCTTCGGCGCCCAGAAATGCGTCCACCCGTTCACCGGATCGAGTCAGTGCGGTGAGGGTGTGGATCGGCGGAGCGATCCAGGCCCACAGCGCACCTAGCGCGGCACCGCACACCGTCAGTGCCACAACAACAATCGCCGCGGCAGCCGTCGTGGAACGACGAGGCGGGCCGATCATCTCGCGCTATCCAGATCGGTGGAGTCCACCCGCCCGTGCCGGGAACACTGCGCCCACCAGCCGTCGGGCCGCACCTGCACGACCATGCGTCGACCGCACTCGGCGCAGAATCGCGGCGGCTCCAGACCCAACCGGGCCGCGAGCGGGACGCCATCGCCCACCGGCGATCCGGTATCACTGTCGCCAACCGGAAACCCGGTGTAGACGTCGTAGACGCCCGCACCGATCGGCGTCGGAAGATCCTCGACCATCAGGGCTCTACAGGGTGGCATTGAGCGCTTTGATCGGCATCTGCAGATCATTGAGCAACTCGAGGTCGGCCTCGACCGGTCGGCCCAGTGTGGTCAGGTAGTTGCCGACGATCACCGCGTTGATGCCGCCTAGGATGCCGCGTTTGGCGCCGAGATCACCCAGGGTGATCTCCCGGCCACCGGCGAACCGCAGAATGGTGCGCGGCAACGCAAGTCGGAACGCCGCGACCGCTTTGAGCGCCTCGGCGGCCGGCATCACCTCAAGGTCGCCGAACGGTGTGCCGGGACGCGGGTTGAGAAAGTTCAGCGGTACCTCGTCGGGATCGAGTGCGGCGAGATCGGCGGCGAATTCGGCGCGCTGCTCCAGGGTTTCGCCCATGCCGAGAATGCCCCCGCAGCACACCTCCATTCCGGCCTCGCGCACCATCTGCAGCGTGTCTCGGCGTTCTTCCCAGGTGTGGGTCGTGACGACGTTGGTGAAGAAGGAGCGAGCCGTCTCAAGGTTGTGGTTGTAGCGGTGCACGCCCATCGCGGCGAGACGATCCACCTGCTCCTGGGTCAGCATCCCCAGCGAGCAGGCGATGTGGATCTCGACCTCATTGCGGATGGCCTCGATGCCCGCGGCGACCTGAGCCAGTAGACGCTCGTCGGGCCCGCGGACCGCGGCGACGATGCAGAACTCGGTGGCGCCGGATTTGGCGGTCTGCTTGGCCGCCTCGACCAGGCTGGGGATGTCCAGCCACGCACTGCGCACCGGGGACGCGAACAGTCCGGACTGTGCGCAGAAGTGGCAGTCCTCCGGGCAACCGCCGGTCTTGAGGCTGATGATGCCCTCGACCTCCACGTCCGGGCCGCACCAGCGCATCCGCACCTCATGGGCCAACCCGAGCAGGTCCTCGAGCTGGTCGTCGGGGAGCTGCAGAACCGCGAGGACCTGATCGCGGGATAGCCCTTCACCGCGTTCAAGCACCTGCTCGCGGGCCTGAACCAAAATATCGAGGGCTGCCTGTGTCACGCAGGTCAGATTAGTGCACGGGTTCAGCCGACCAGAATGTGGTCAATGCGCTGGGCGCGAATCCAGGCGTAACTCGATGGAGTTCGCCGGCTCAGAAAAGTTCGCTGGCCCAGTCGGGGTCGAAAGCGTCGCGTGCCATCACCGCGAAGTCAGCTGGCGCTAGCGTGGCCGCGTCGGCGGGCAGCACGGCGCGCACCGGTGCCAGACGCGTGAGCGCGCCGCGGTTGAACTCCTCGGCCGCGCCCGGGGTCTTCGGCCAGGAACCGATTACCAGTCCAGCGCACGAAACGCCTTTATTCTCAAGGGCTTCCAGGGTCAGGGCGGTGTGGTTCAGCGTGCCGAGCCCGGCTTCGCAGACCACCAGAACCGGCGCGCCGAGTTCGACGGCGAGATCTCGCAGGGTGATGCCGCCGGCGGCGAGTTCGACCAGTAGTCCCCCGGCGCCCTCCACCAGGGTCAGCCGGCCGGGCCGGTCGTTCGCGCGCACCGCGTCGATGATCTGCTGCGCCGACGGTA
>NZ_JAEMSG010000084.1:3339-7291 GCF_016462945.1 Mycolicibacterium sp.
ACCGACCGCCCGGCCACCGCGGCGGCGGCAACCGGTGCCAGCGCAACGGGAAAACGCGCCACCGAGACCAATTCACTCACACCGGAGAGTCGGGAAACCTCGGCCAGGTCGTCGTCGTCCCCGGTCTGGACGGGTTTGCACACCGCGACATCGCGCCCGACCCCGCGGCCGCAACTGGCGAGCGCGGCCGTCGCGATGGTCTTACCCACGCCGGTGCCCGTTCCGGTGATGACGACTACGGTCATCCCCTGCGGGCCGCCAGCACCTCGGTGAGCACCGCGCGGGCCAGGTCGATTTCATCGTCGGTCAGCGAGGCCCTGGCGGTCAGGCGCAGCCGCGAGGTGCCGACGGGAACGGTCGGCGGCCGGAAACAACCCACCCGGATTCCGGCCTCCAGGCAGGCGGCCGCAGCCGCGACGGCGACGTCGGGGTCACCGAGAATCACCGACACCACCGCCGATTCCGGCACCTCAGGAATGTCGCAGACCTCAGCCAGCGTGCGTGCATGCGCCAGCACCGCCTCGGCCCGCCACGGCTCCGCGACGAGCACTCGCAGGGCGGCCTGGGCCGCGCCGACCGAGGCCGGCGCCAACCCGGTGTCGAAGATGAACGGCCGCGCGCTGTCGATGAGGTGGTCGCGCACCGCCTCCGAGCCGAGCACCACACCACCCTGACTTCCCAACGCCTTCGACAGCGTCGTCGTCATCACCACATCCGGAGCACCCGCGAGCCCCAGCTCATGTAAGAGCCCACGCCCACCGGTTCCCCGCACACCCAGACCGTGCGCCTCGTCGACGAGCAGCAGGGCGCCGTGTGCGCGGCACACCTCGTGTAGGTGCCGCAGCGGCGCCAGCACACCGTCGGTGCTGAACACCGAATCGGTGACGACCACAGCGCGTTCCTCGTCACGACCGGCCAGTGCAGCTTCCACCGCATCGACGTCGCGGTGCGGCGCGACCACGATCCGGGCACGCGATAGCCGACAGGCGTCCACCAGCGAGGCATGCGCCGCGGAATCGGACACCACCAGCGAACCCGGCCCCGAAAGGCTCACCACGGCACCAAGATTAGCGGTGTAGCCCGAGGAGAACACCAGCGCCGATGCGGCACCGACGAAATCGGCCAGCTCCGACTCGAACTCCTCGTGTAACTCGGTGTTCCCGGTGACCAGTCGCGATCCGGTCGAACCAGAACCCCAGGTGCGCAGAGCCTGCACACCTGCCTCAATCACGTCGGGATGCTGCGACAGACCCAGATAGTCATTGGAGGCCAGATCCACGTCACAGGCCACCGCGGTCCGGGAACGCAACGAGCGACGCAGCCCGGCCGCCCGGCGCTGGCGCTCGACGGTGTCGAGCCAGGCCAGCGGTGAGCTGTCGATACGGGGGGGCAGTCCGGGAGCCATCGGTTCCTAGCCTAGAGCCCGAGCCACCGCCACCATGGCCGAGGTGATCTGGTCGATCTCTGCCGGGGGACAGATGAACGGCGGCATCGCGTAGATGAGGGTGCGGAATGGCCGCAGCCACACGCCGTGGTCGAGTGCCACCGACGTCGCCACTGTCATATCGACGGGGCGACGCGTCTCGATCACCCCGATCGCCCCGCACACCCTCACGTCGGCGACCCCGGGCAGTGTGCGCGCCGGTTCCAGCCCGGCGGCGAGGCCCGCGCCGATCTCGGCGACCCGGGCCTTCCAGTCCTGGCGCAGCAGCAGTTCCACGGATGCCACAGCCACCGCGCAGGCCAACGCGTTGGCCATGAATGTCGGCCCGTGCATCAGCGCGCCCGGGTCACCCGTGCTGATCGTTTCCGCGATCGCGGTGGTGCACAGCGTCGCCGCGAGGGTGAGGTAGCCACCGGTGAGTGCTTTGCCGACACACATGATGTCGGGGCTGACGCCGGCGTGATCGGCGGCGAATAGTTCCCCGGTGCGGCCGAAGCCGGTGGCGATCTCATCAAAGATCAGCAGCACGTCGTGGGCATCGCAGATCACCCGGAGGTCCGCGAGATAGCGAGGATCGTGGAAGCGCATCCCGCCGGCGCCCTGCACCACCGGTTCGACGATGACCGCGGCCAGTTCGTCGGCGTGGGTGGCCAACTGTGCTTCGAAGGCGGCGATGTACTCCGGGTCATAGCCGGCCGGCACCGCCGGGGCGAACACCTGCGCGGTCAAGACGTCGTGCCACAGTGAGTGCATTCCGCCGTCGGGGTCGCACACGCTCATCGGGGTGAACGTGTCGCCGTGGTAACCGCCGCGCCAGGTCATCAGCCGGTGTTTGGTGGAGCGGCCCCGGCTGCGCCAGTACTGCAGCGCCATCTTGACCGCCACCTCGACGCTCACCGAGCCGGAGTCGGAGAAGAAGACGGTGTCCAGTCCGACCGGTGTGATGTCCACCAGAAGGGAAGCCAGCCGGGCGGCCGGCTCATGTGTGAGACCGCCGAACATGACGTGGTTGAGCACCGTCAGTTGGTGAGTGATCGCCCCGTCAAGCTCCGGATGGCCGTGCCCGTGAATGGCGGTCCACCAGGAGGCCATCGCGTCGAGCACCCGGATCGGTGCGCCATCGGTGATCACCGTCAGCCAGGCTCCGTCGGCGGCCACCGCAACCACCGGCGGGACCGCCTCGGCACCGATCGTGGCGTACGGATGCCAGATATGAGCGGCGTCAATGGCGCTAATCTGCTTCGGAGTCAACGCCGACACGGAGTGCAGCCTAATCCGGTGCTCCGGGCGGCGGTCCTTCGCCGCAGCCGAGCGGCACTACGGAAGCAACTGAACAGCACAGCCGAATTGGTAGATTAGCGGGCGATCATGTCCACTCTCACCCTGTTCCGGCCCTCGTCGGCGAGCTCCCCGGACCCGGCAGCACCCGCGCCGGCTCCCCCGAGCCTGGCCCTTGGGTATCGCCATGACCTGGACGGATTGCGCGGTATCGCGATCGCGCTGGTGGCCGTCTTCCACGTCTGGTTCGGGCGGGTGTCCGGCGGCGTCGACGTGTTCCTGGTGTTGTCCGGTTTCTTCTTCGGCAGTTCGCTCCTTCGGTCCGCACTGGCTGCGGGGGCACCGCTCTCGCCGTGGCCCACGATCAAGCGCCTGGCGCGACGTCTGCTGCCCGCCCTGGTGGTGGTGCTCGCCGCTGCGGCGGTATTGACGGTCCTGGTGCAGCCGCAGACCCGCTGGGAGACCTTCGCCGACCAGAGCCTGGCGAGCCTGGGCTACTTCCAGAACTGGGAACTGGCCGCCACCGCATCGAACTATCTGCGCGCGGGCGAGGCGGTCTCACCGCTTCAGCACATCTGGTCGATGTCGGTGCAGGGGCAGTTCTACATCGCCTTCCTCTTTCTTGTTCTCGCGTTCGTCGCGCTGGCGCGTCGACCGCTGGGCGCCCGGTTGCGGCCGACCTTCATCGTGCTGCTGGGTGTGTTAACGACGGCCTCGTTCATCTACGCGATCGTGCTGCACCACAGCGACCAGACCGCGGCGTATTACAACAGTTTCGCGCGGGCCTGGGAGTTGCTGCTCGGCGTTCTGGTGGGCGCGCTGGTGCCCGTCATCCGCTGGCCGATGTGGCTTCGAACGCTGCTGGCTTCGGTGGCACTGGTGGCGATCCTGTCCTGCGGTGCGCTGATCGACGGTGTCAAAGAATTCCCCGGTCCCTGGGCGCTGGTGCCGGTGGGTGCGACGGTGCTGCTGATCCTGGCCGCGGCCAACCGCGCATCAACGGGTGACCGTCTTCCACTGCCCAACCGGCTGCTGGCGGCCGCCCCACTGGTGACACTCGGCGCGATGGCGTACTCGCTGTACCTGTGGCACTGGCCGCTGCTGATCTTCTGGCTCGCCTACACCGGCGGTGCGCATGCACAGTTCTTCGACGGTCTGGCCATCCTGCTGATCTCGGGCGTACTGGCCTATCTGACGATGCGCTTCGTCGAGGAGCCGCTGCGCTCTCGG
>NZ_JAEMSG010000084.1:7301-12086 GCF_016462945.1 Mycolicibacterium sp.
GCCCTCGATGCCGGCCCCGCCACCGGGACCCCGGGCAGGACCTGGCAAGTCCGGTTGCGCCGCCCCAGCATCGTCGGCGGAACCGCCGTGATCTTGCTCGGGGTGGCGCTGACGGCCACCTCCTTCACCTGGCGTGAGCATGTGGCGGTCCAGCGCGCCAACGGCAAGGAACTCGCGGACCTCTCGAGCCACGGCTACCCGGGCGCCCGAGCGCTGATCGACCAGGCCCGGGTACCGCAGTTGCCGTTCCGCCCCACCGTGTTGGAAGCCACCGACGACGTGCCCGAGTCCACTAACGACGGCTGTATCAGCGACTTCGACAACGCCAACGTCATCAACTGCAGCTACGGCGACCCGTCGGCCACCCGCACCATCGCGCTGGCCGGCGGATCGCACGCCGAACACTGGATTACCGCCCTGGACATCCTCGGCCGCCAGCACCACTTCAAGGTGGTCACCTATCTGAAGATGGGCTGTCCGCTGACCACCGAGAAGATGCCGCTGGTGATGGGCGACAACCGGCCCTATCCCAAATGCCGGGAGTGGAACCAGCGGGTCATGGCCAGGCTCATCCAAGACCATCCCGACTTCGTGTTCACCACCTCGACGCGGCCGTGGAATATCAAACCGGGCGACGTGATGCCCGGCACCTATATCGGAATCTGGAAGACGCTGTCGGACAACGGCATTCCGGTGCTGGCCATGCGTGATACCCCGTGGATGGTCCGCAACGGTAAGCCATTCCTGCCGGCCGACTGCTTGGCCAAGGGCGGAGACGCGGTGTCCTGCGGTATCAAACGGTCCGTGGTGCTCTCCGATCGCAATCAGACACTGGACTTCGTCAAGCAGTTCCCGATGCTCAAGCCCCTCGATATGAGCGACGCGGTGTGCCGCGATGACTACTGCCGCGCCGTCGAAGGCAACGTGCTCGTCTACCACGACGCCCATCACCTGTCGGCGACCTACATGCGCACCCTGACACCCGAACTCGGACGCAAGATCGGTGCCGCAACCGGATGGTGGTGACAACCCCCGCGGGACTCCTCCCCGGCCGATAGGGTCGACCCATGGCCTTCGAACCCGTGCGGACCACCGTCTGGCCCGGTACCGCCTATCCCCTCGGTGCCACCTTCGACGGCGCAGGCACCAACTTCTCGGTGTTCTCCGAAGTGGCCGATCACGTCGAACTCTGCCTGATCGACGACGGCGGCGCCGAGACCCGCATCCCCCTGGACGAAGTCGACGGTTTCGTCTGGCATGCGTACCTGCCGACCATCACCCCCGGCCAGCGTTACGGGTTCCGGGTGCACGGACCATGGGACCCTGCCAACGGCGACCGGTGCGATCCGAGCAAGTTGCTGCTGGACCCCTACGGCAAGTCCTTCCACGGTGACTTCGACTTCAGCCAGGCGCTCTATTCCTACGACCTGAACGCCGACGATCCCGCCTCCGGCGGCACCCCGCCGATGATCGACTCCCTGGGTCACACCATGACCAGCGTCGTGATCAACCCGTTCTTCGACTGGGGATCCGACCACCCTCCGCGCACGCCGTACCACGAGACGATCATTTACGAGGCGCACGTCAAGGGAATGACGCAAAACCATCCCAGGATCCCCGAGGAACTGCGCGGTACCTATTCCGGCCTCGCCCATCCGGCGATCATCGACCACCTCAAGTCACTCAACGTCACCGCGATCGAGCTGATGCCGATCCAGGAGTTCATGCACGACAAACGATTGCTCGCACTGGGCCTGCGAAACTACTGGGGCTACAACACTTTCGGTTTCCTCGCTCCGCACTATCAGTACGCCGCGAACCATCAAGCCGGCGCCGCCGTGGCGGAGTTCAAGTCGATGGTGCGCTCATTCCATGACGCCGGCATCGAAGTCATCCTCGACGTGGTCTACAACCACACCGCCGAGAGTGACCACCTCGGGCCCACCATCAACTTCCGCGGTATCGACAACGCCGCCTACTACCGGCTGCTCGACGGTGATCTGCGGCTCTACAAGGATTTCACCGGAACCGGCAACAGTCTCAACGCCCGTCACCCGCACACCCTGCAGCTGATCATGGACTCGCTGCGCTACTGGGTGCTGGAGATGCACGTCGATGGTTTCCGCTTCGACCTCGCCTCCACGCTGGCGCGGGAGTTCTACGACGTCGACCGATTGAGCGCGTTCTTCGACCTGGTCCAGCAGGACCCGGTGATCAGTCAGGTCAAGCTCATCGCCGAACCGTGGGATATCGGCGAGGGCGGCTATCAGGTGGGCAACTTCCCCGGACTGTGGACGGAATGGAACGGTAAGTACCGCGACACCGTCCGCGATTACTGGCGAGGTGAGCCGGCTGCCCTCGGCGAGTTCGCCTCCCGGCTGACCGGTTCCTCGGACCTCTACGAGGACACCGGACGCCGACCCATCGCGAGCATCAACTTCGTCACCTGTCACGACGGCTTCACCCTGGCGGACCTGGTGTCCTACAACGACAAGCACAACGACGCCAACGGCGAGCACAACCGCGACGGCGAGAGCCACAACCGATCCTGGAACTGCGGAGTGGAGGGGCCCACCGACGATCCGGAGATCCTGGCATTGCGGCACCGGCAGATGCGCAACATCCTCGCCACGCTGATGCTCTCCCAGGGCACCCCGATGATCAGTCACGGCGATGAGATCGGCCGGACCCAACACGGCAACAACAACTGTTACTGCCAGGACTCCCCGCTGTCCTGGGTGGACTGGAGCCTGCTGGAACCCAATGCCGACATCCTGGAGTTCGCCCGGGCCGTCACCGAACTACGTATCAAACACCCGGTGTTTCGCCGTCGGCGTTTCTTCAAGGGTATGCCGATCCGCAGCGGCGACCAGGTTCGCGATATCGCCTGGCTGACCAAGGACGGCGTCGAGATGACACCCGATGACTGGAATTCGGGTATCAAGTCGGTGGCGGTGTTCCTCAACGGCGAGGCCCTGCCGGAACCGAACACCCGGGGTGAGCGCGTCGTCGATGACTCGTTCCTGCTGTGCTTCAACGCGCACTCCTCCGACGTCGAGTTCGTCACGCCCGACGGGCATTACGCACGCGAGTGGATGACGGTGCTCGACACCTTCGATCCGCCAGCGGGCGGAAAAAAGCGGGTCACCGCAGGCGCGACGATTACCGTACCGACACGATCGGTGATCGTGCTGCAGAAGACCTCATAACGCACACATGCCATCACTGTTCGACGGAGACGACGACCGCCGGGTGCGCTCAGCGATCGAGTCCGTCTACGCGAACTTTGCCGACGTCGCGCGGCCCGCATCGGTGCAGGGCTGCCCCTGCTGCACCGACGACGCCGAAACCTGCGCACTCCTCGCCCAGCCACTGCGTGACCTGAGTGCCGACGACCTTGACCGGTACGCATGGAAGGCCGTGACGACCATGGGCACCACGGAGGACCTCACGTACTTCTTTCCGAGGCTGCTGGAACTTCTGGTGGACGACACCCTCGGAGCCGCAACCGAGGCCGTTCTGGCCAAGATGGAGTACGTCTACGACACCTGGCCACTGCCGCGTCAACGGTCGGTCAATACCCTGCTCGAGACAGTTCTGCTGTCCGCGTTGACTCGCGATCGCGCGGATGCGTGGATCTGCGGTGCCGCCCTGGGGACCACCGATGCGGCAGCACGCCTGGCCGCGGCCCTCACCGAACCCGAGACGACGGCAGGCCTCGCCCGCTGGGCGCAGCGCAACAGCGACGCGGCAGGACAGCCCGACTTCCGCAACTCCTACTTCTCGGACGACGATCCCGGCGCCATCATCCTGTCCGCGTGGCTGGGGCGCACCGATATTCGCCGCGCACTCCACTGTTCGGGCGACGGCTCGGGAGTCATCGCTTCCGAGAACTGTCTCTACACGTGTTTGGTGGACCAGCGCGGTCGCGTGCTGCTGGACGTGGAGTTCGAAGTGCACCCCGGCGCCGCGTCATCACTGTGCATCGAACTCACCCCGTCGGAGCGGCGCCGGGTCGGGGACCCGGCCGCACTGCGTGAGCGTGCGTTCGACATCGGCGGATCACCGGAGAGCTGGCTGGCTCGCCGGGTGACGGATGGCGGCTAGGTCAAATAGCGGTAGGCCGGCGAGCCCTATGCGGCAGCTTTGGTGATTGCAGCGGCCACGAGGGGTTGGAGTTGATCAAGCACGGTCTGATAGAACTCGATCGGCTGGCCGAAGGCGTCGGCGATGTCTTGATCGGTTCCGGTTGCGTATTCGGCGAGGGTGAACACCTTCCCGGCGCTGTCGGGGAAGTTGGTGAGCACCCAGGCTTTGTGCGCCCCGGTCATGGTCAGAATCAGATCGGAAAACGAGACGTCCCGCTGGGTCAGTTGGACGGCGGTGTGATGCCCTACTGTCACGCCCCGCTGCCCGAGCAGGGTGACGAAGTTCGGCTCCGGTGCGGTGTTGTACGGGTTGAGGTTCACCGCCCGCGAGATCACCGACACCGGGGCACCGGTCGTGGCGATCAGGTTCCGCGCCAACGCCTCAGCGGCCACTGACCGACCGGTGTTCCCGGTATCGACGAATGCTACCCGGACCGGCTGGCCGGCCGCTGACACCCCGACAGTCGTCAGCAGCAGGATCAGACAGAGCAGCAGCCCGGAAAGAGGGGCCCGCACCGGCCGCACCGTCAACACTGTTCCGGCCGCGGAAGTGCGGTCAGGACGTCCAACTTCCGCTACTGGTGTCGAGCTGGGAAATCGGGGTGATTCCCGTTTGGAAAGGGTTGTCGTAGTACAG
>NZ_JAEMSG010000085.1 GCF_016462945.1 Mycolicibacterium sp.
GGTGTAGGAGGCGGATCGCCGTCGCTGTGGCCACCCCGCCCACAGCGGCGGCTGCCTGCAGCAGCGACAAGACATTCGCGCTGTTTCCGACGCCCCGTGCGATCGCGGGTAGCGTCACCGTGAAACCGCCGATCGCCAGGCTCAGCGTGGTGAAGCTGGCGATCGCGCGCAGATCCAGGCGCGCGTTGGGGCCGTAGAGAAGGCTCAGCACATTGCGAAACCGCTGCCGG
Source organism: Mycolicibacterium sp. (assembly GCF_016462945.1). Taxonomy (GTDB): domain Bacteria; phylum Actinomycetota; class Actinomycetes; order Mycobacteriales; family Mycobacteriaceae; genus Mycobacterium. The sequence goes on from NZ_JAEMSG010000085.1 coordinate 231, forward strand.
GACGCCTCAGCTGGCACGTTATGGCCCAGCAGCGCGATCACCGGGAAGATCAGCGGGAGATATGAGATCGCATTGATGGCGTAGATCCAGCTTGCGCCGACGGCGGCGAACACCGCGCCGCCCGCCAGTATCCCGAGCACCGTGGCGAGCGCGTGGTTGCGGGCCGCTGCGGCATTGAACTCGGGCAGTAACGCCGGTGGGGCCAGCATCCGCTGCACGAGCGATCCAGCTGGAGAGGTCAGCCCGGCAATGACGCTCGTCGCCGCGCACCAGATCAGCAGGGCCGCCGCCGTGAGATGACCGGCCGCCGACAACACCACGGGCGCGAACCCGACGATCGTCGACGCTATATAGCGAGCGATATAGATCCGCGGACCACCGAACCGCTGCGCGAGCGCAGTCGCCGCGGCGGGCAGTACCAGCGGTGGCAGGCTTGAGCACACCGCGATGAGCCCGGTGATGCTGACTGAGTGAGTTTGGTCGTAGACGATATAGGCGTTGGCCAGTGCGACCATCCCACCGCCGAACACGCTGAGGAACATGGCCGCCAGCCACCATCTGCGTGGCCACGCGAACGGATCCTCCTCGGGTCCAGGGTTCAGCGCGCCCGGCAAGCCGCCCATGTTAAGTCGGAGGCTTGTCGCGGTATTGATCCCAGTGCGCGACAAGTTCTTTCAGCACGACCGAACCGACGGTATAGGCCGCCTCCAGCGCTTCGGCATAGGCGGACTCATGCGCCCCTGCGGCTTTGGCGGCTAATGGTTCAACCGCGCTCTGACCAGCCGGCGGCAGGATGAAATTGCTGGCAGTGCGAAGGTCGAGCACCCGATTCCAGTCGACGCGGCCGCCAGCATCCAGGAATGTCAGTGCCTGCATTACCCCGGCGTCCTCTTCGGCAGACATAGTGAAGTGCCCCGATCCCCCGGTCCAGTAGGCGGTCCACCGGCGGGCCCACTCGGTCATCCTTTCGCCTATCAGGAACCGGTCGCCGGCCTGCGTGTCGCCCACAAGCACGAATGGGGGCCGTTGGGCATTGGCGAATCCGGGGTAGGCGGCGCGGATCCGCTGCAGGTTCGGCGTGTCGACGAGCGTGACCGACTGTGTTTGTCGGTAGGCCCATGACACCAGGTTTGCGTTGAGGCGGTAGGCCAGTTGGCCATGGATCGAATCGTCAACGGGCGCGGGCAATCCGTAGGGGACCGCCCGGTGGAATGGCACGATCCCGGTGGGCCAGGAGGGGGGGATCTCGCGGGCGTCCACCTCGTAGGCGAGGTCGCCGTTGACGATCCACTGTGCCCACGCTGCCGACCCGACCGACGCCGCGCGGGGATCAACGCCGGCGATCCCGGCCAGCATCCAGTAAGCGTGCGAGAGATCGAAACGCCGATCAGCGCCCAATGCCATGATTGAGGCAGCGGCCCGTTCAGCCCCCTCGCCGGTCACGATGCCCAGCACGCCCAGTGCGGGGTTGTAGCGCAGCGGGTGATAGGCGATCGGGAGGTCGATCGTGTCGGGCAGTGGCAGGCGTTCAACCCAGTTGCGGAACTCACCGGAACCCGGCCCCGTATCCGGTCCGCTTTCGAACGTCGTGATAACCACGGCCCGAATCACCAGCGGTCCGGCCGGCCGCGCCGTGCACGACACCGACCCCGATAGCACCACGAGGGCGATCAGGGCCGCTCGGTATTTCACCCACATCGAGGCTGGCTGGTCCCTTACCGCCCCATTCACCACCCGGACATTAGCCGGTTGCGTTTCGTCAAGTGATGTAGCCCCGGCTTGGCCTGAACTTTGCCCCACCTAGTCAGCTGGCTGTACCTGGCGGCCGTCAGTGATGGCTGCTTCCGCCGGAGCTCGGCTAGTGCCGCGAAATCATCGCGACGGCGACCAGCACCATCACCATACCCAGCACCTGCCAGCGGGTGACCCGCTCGCGCAGCACCACGATCGCCAACACCACCGTGGCCGCCGGGTACAGCGACATCAGCACCCCCGCCAGCGACAGCATCATCGACTGCAGGGCCAGCAACGTAGCCACATTGGCTGCGACATCGAGCACGGCAGCAGCCAGCGCTAACCGCAACGGAACCCCCTGCGGCAGATGAGCATTGCCTGTCACCGCAGCCACCCCGACAATGACAACGGTAGCGGCCAGCCGGCCGAAGAACAGCGGCCACAGGTGCGAATCGGCCGGCATCCGGTCGATGCACACGTAGTTCAATCCGAATGCCAGCCCCGCTCCCATCGTGAACACCGCGACGCCTCGGGTGAACCGGTGCAGCCGATCGTCGTCGATGGGCTCCTGGCTCACCAGAACCACGGCGACCATCGCCAGCACGACACCCGCGCCCGCAATCGCCCCGGGCCGCTCCCCCAGCACCAGACCCACGCCGAGCGGAAAAGCGGCGGCCAGCACCGCAGTCAGCGGCGCAACCACCGAAATCGGACCCGAACCCAGCGCGGCATACAACCACCACACCCCGAGTCCCTGGCACACCCCGGACAGCGCACCCCAATACACCGCGGGTGCACTCACCGTTCCGCCGATGACGGCGGCCAGCACGCCCAACAGGACCATGCCCACCGGGTAGGAGACCAACACCACCCGCAGCGCGGCGACGCGGCGCGAGGCCAGTCCGCCGACGAAATCGCTGACGCCGTAACCGATCGCGGATGCCAGCGCGAACAGGACGCCGATCAAGATTTGCCCTTGGCACGCCGTCCGAGTTCGCGGACTACCTCGCGTTGCGCATCGCGACGGGCAAGGTCCTGACGCTTATCGTGAACCTGCTTTCCCCTGGCCAGCGCCAACTCCACCTTGACCTTGCCGTCGAGGAAATACATCGACAGCGGCACCAGGGTCAGGTTTCCGTCGCGGATCTTGCCGACCAGGATGTCAATCTGGCGGCGGTGCAGCAGCAGCTTGCGGTTGCGGCGCGGGATGTGGTTAGTCCAGGTGCCGTGGTGGTACTCCGCGATGTGCAGATTGCGAAGCCAAATCTCGCCGTCGTCGACGGTGGCAAACGCATCAGCCATCGACACCTGACCCTCGCGCAGACTCTTGACCTCGGTACCGACCAGCACCACGCCAGCCTCAAAAACCTCGAGGATCGAATAGTTATGCCGGGCTTTACGATTCGAGGCGACGATCTTCTTACCGCCGGAAGCGGAAGGCTTCTTCGCCGCCGCTGCCGCCTTGCGTTCGATCGATGACTTCGCCACGGCTAGTCCCGCACATACAGGCGCAGCGTCACATACGCAGTGACGGCTGCCATCGCCACGCCGACACCGAACATGACCGGGGCGATGTAGAGGATGTCGGCATAGTCGATTCGTGCGATCAGATTGGCTTGATAGAACTGACTCAGCGCGTTGTCCAGGAACAGTGCCCGGACCACGATCAGACCGAGCATGGCCAGCACAACACCAATCGTCGCGGCCAGTACCGCCTCCAACAGGAACGGCAACTGGGTGTACCAGCGGGTGGCGCCCACCATGCGCATGATGCCAATCTCAGTGCGCCGGGTATAGGCAGCGACCTGAACCATATTGGCGATCAACAGGATTGCGCTGATCGCCTGCACCACCGCGATCGCAAACGCCGCCTTGGACAATCCGTCGAGTACCGCGAAGAGCCGGTCGATCAGTTCTTTCTGGTTGAGCACGTTGAGCACACCGGGCTGGCCACCCATGGCAGCGTCGAAGCCCTTGTGTTGCTCGGGGTTGTTGAGCTTGACGATGAACGAGGCCGGGAAGGAGTCCTTGCTGGCGACGTCCTTGTACTCCGGGAATTTGGTGATCGCGTCGGTATAGGCGTCGTCGCGGTTGAGGAAACGCACGCTCTTGACGTCGTCGCGGGCTTCGATCCGGGCGCGCAACGCCTTACAGGCGTCGGCGTCACAGGTGGGGTCATTGGCCGACACATCGTTATTGAGGAACACCTGACTCTCGACGCGGTCAAGATAGATGTTGCGAGACTGCTTGGCGAGCTGAATCACCAGCAGACCGCCACCGAACAGACCGATCGAGATCGCGGTGGTCAGAATCATCGCGATCGTCATCGTGACGTTGCGACGCAGGCCGCTGTAGACCTCGTTGACCAGAAAGCCGGCGCGCATTTAACGGTCCATTCCGTAGACGCCGCGCTGCTCGTCGCGGACCAGCCGGCCCAGTGACAGCTCCACCACGCGCTGGCGCATGGAGTCGACGATGTGGTGGTCGTGGGTCGCCATCAGCACGGTGGTGCCGGTTCGGTTGATCCGGTCCAGCAGGTCCATGATCTCCCGACTGGTCTCCGGATCGAGGTTGCCGGTCGGCTCGTCGGCCAGCAGCACCAGCGGCCGGTTGACGAACGCCCGGGCGATGGCGACCCGCTGCTGCTCGCCACCGGACAGCTCACCGGGCAGACGGCCGGCCTTGCCCGAGAGCCCCACCATCTCGAGCACCTCGGGCACCACCTTCTTGATCAGATCGGACTGCTTGCCGATGACTTCGAGGGCGAATGCCACGTTATCGAACACGGTCTTCTGCTGCAGCAGCCGGAAGTCCTGGAACACGCAGCCGATGACCTGGCGCAACTTGGGGATATGGCGACCGGAAAGTTTGTTGACGTGAAACTTCGAGACCTGCAGCTCACCGGAGGTCGGGGTCTCCTCGGCCAGCAGCAGCCGCATGAAGGTGGACTTGCCCGAACCGGACGGCCCGATCAGGAAGACGAACTCACCCTTGTCGATAGCGACGCTGACGTTGTCCAGGGCCGGACGCCCGGACGACTTGTACTGCTTGGTGACATGGTCCAGGGTGATCATCACGGATCGTCAGTCTAGCCGGGAGGCCGCGCTCTACCGCGTGGGTGCCGCCGGAGTCGGCGAGCCGGGCGATGGTCCCGAGACGGGTGCCAACGTGGTCGGGGGCGGCGGGACCAGGGGCGACGAGGTCGGCGTCGTCTCCGGGCCGCTCGTCGGCGTGTCGGGTCCCGATGGAGTCGGCGACTCGCCGGCCGTTGTCGTCGGGGCCTCGGTGTCGGTCGTGGTCGGCGTGGTGGTGGTCGGCGTGGTGGTGGTCGGCGTGGTGGTGGTCGGCGTGGGCCGCTGCACATCCGAGCGGGGCACCCAGGTGTAGGACGGGTCGGGGATGAAGCCGGGCGGGACGACTTCGGTGGCCGGTATCTGCTCGGGCGGTGCGGGTGCCGGCTGGTAGGTGTCATAGAGCCACCAGGTCGCGAAGAATGCGATCAGCAGTACCACGGTCGACGTCCGGACCCGGCCGCCGAACAGGAAGCCCGGCCAACTGCGGCCCTCTCGATGATCGGTAGCCCGGCTCATTCCTGCACCCCCTGCGTCGCATCCAGGGTGGGCGCGTTGTCACCGGAGGTAACAATGCCGGCGCGCATCAACGCGGCGACGACATGCAACCGGAGTTTGCGACCGACCTCGAACTGCTTGCCCGGCAGCGTCCTGGCCACCATCTGAATGTTCACGGTGTCCAGTTCGATGCTCTCGATACCCTTGATCATCGGCTTATCCAGCAATAGTTCCTTGAGGCCGGGATCGTCCATCGCGGTGTCACACACGTCGTCGAGAACCCTATTGACGTGAGCGAGGTCCGAGGTGGCGGACACCGGGATATCGACGACGGCCCGCGCCCAGTCCTTGGACAGGTTCAGCGACTTCATGATCTGGCCGTTGGGGATGGTGTACATCTCCCCCTCCGCGGTCCGCAGTTTCGTCACCCGCAGAGTGACGTCCGTGACGGTGCCCATCGCCTCGTTACTCGAACCGAGCGTCAACTGCACCAGGTCGCCGAATCCGTACTGACGTTCGGTGATGATGAAGAACCCGCTCAGCAGATCCTGCACCACCCGCTGGGCACCGAAGCCCAGCGCAGCACCCAACACCGCGGCCGGAGCCACCAGCGAGCTGACCGGTATCGCCAGAATGTCGGTCACCTCGACCAACACCATCGCCGCCAGCAGGGCGATGGCCAGGTACGAGACCACCGAGGCGACAGCCTGACGATGTTTTGCGCTCTCCGAGCGCACCAGTGCGTCGCTCTCCCGGAAGTTCGCGTCAATGCGGCTGCTGATCCGCTGCGCCGTCCATCTGATGAACCGTCCCGTGAGTACCGCGCCGATCAGCAGCAGGACGATCTGCAGTCCCCGGGTCAGGATCCATTCACCGATCTCGGCATGCCAGAAGTCATGCCACCGCTCGGCGATGGGAAGTGCTAGAAACTCAGTCGTCGTCATCTCGTCGATTACGCCACCGGATTCCCGCTTCCAGGAACCCGTCGATGTCCCCATCCAGAACTGCCGCGGGATTGCCGACTTCGTACTCGGTCCGCAGATCCTTGACCATTTGGTAGGGGTGCAGAACGTAAGACCGCATCTGGTTGCCCCAGGAGCTGCCGCCGTCGCCCTTGAGGGCGTCCATTTCGGCGCGCTCCTCGAGGCGTTTACGTTCCAGCAGTTTGGCCTGCAGCACACGCATCGCAGACACCTTGTTCTGCAGTTGCGATTTTTCGTTTTGGCAGGTCGTTACGATACCCGTCGGGATGTGGGTCAGTCGAACCGCGGAGTCGGTGGTGTTGACGGACTGCCCGCCCGGACCGCTGGATCGGTACACGTCGACGCGCAGGTCAAGCTCGGGAATCTCGATGTGGTCTGTGGTCTCCGTCACGGGCAGCACCTCGACTTCGGCGAACGAGGTCTGCCGACGCGCCTGGTTGTCGAACGGACTGATCCGCACCAACCGGTGCGTGCCCTGCTCCACCGAGAGGGTGCCGTAGGCATACGGCGCGTGCACCGCGAAGGTGGCGCTTTTGATGCCGGCCTCCTCGGCGTAGGACGTGTCGAACACCTCAACGCCGTAGTCGTGTTGCTCAGCCCACCGGATGTACATCCGCATCAGCATCTCCGCCCAGTCGGCGGCGTCCACTCCGCCGGCTCCGGAACGGATGGTGACCAATGCCTCGCGTTCGTCGTACTCCCCCGAGAGCAGGGTGCGGACTTCCAGCGCCTCGATCTCGGCTTGCAGAGACTTCAGTTCGGCGTCGGCCTCGGCCAGCGCGGCCTCGGCGCCCGCGCCCTGTTCCTCAGCGGCCATCTCGTAGAGCACCGGCAGGTCGTCGAGGCGGCCGCGCAGGCCCTCGACGCGCCGCAGCTCACTCTGGGCATGGGACAATTCACTGGTCACCCGTTGCGCATTGGCCTGGTCGTCCCACAGCCTGGGGTCAGACGCATCGTGTTCGAGCTTCTCGATCTTCCCGCGCAGCCCGTCGGTATCCAGCACCCGCTCCACCGTGGTCAGCGTGGTGTCCAGGGCGGCGAGGTCAGGTTGTCGATCGAGGTCCACGGCTTCTGAGATTACCGCCGCGGCTACCATCACTTCGACCACGAGGAGGCCAGAGCATGCGCCCGTACTTTGTCGCGATCGTCGGCGCCGGACCATCCGGCTACTTTGCGGCTGCGTCGCTGTTGAAGTTCGCCGACGGATCGGTCCTCGGCGACGGCCCTGACGTGCGCGTCGACATGCTCGAGATGCTTCCCACGCCATGGGGATTGGTCCGTTCCGGCGTAGCGCCCGACCACCCGAAGATCAAGTCGGTCAGCAATGTCTTCGAGAAGACCGCGTCGGATCCGCGATTCCGGTTCTTCGGCAACATCGCCGTCGGCACCCACGTCCAGGCCGCCGAACTGGCCGAGCGCTATGACGCGGTGGTCTACGCCGTCGGCGCGCAGTCCGACCGGGCTCTGGGTATCCCCGGCGAGGACCTACCGGGCAGTGTGGCCGCCGTCGACTTCGTCGGCTGGTACAACGCCCACCCACACTTCGCGCATATGGAACCCGATATCTCCAGCGGCCGGGCGGTGGTGATCGGCAACGGCAATGTCGCCATCGATGTGGCCCGGATTCTGGTGACCGATCCCGACGTGTTGGCGCTGACCGATATCGCCAACCACGCGTTGGACGCGCTGCACGCCCGCGGGGTCTCCGAGGTGATCATCGCCGGTCGTCGCGGCCCCCTGCAATCGGCCTTCACCACCCTCGAACTCCGTGAGCTCGGCGAACTCGACGGCGTGGATGTCATCGTCGACCCCGCCGATCTGGCGGCGATCACCGACGAGGACGCCGCCGCTGCCGGCAAGGTCGCCGTCGCGAATATCAAAGTGCTGCGGGAATATTCGACCCGCAAGCACCGTCCCGGACACCGCCGTATCGTGTTCCGATTCCACACCTCGCCCATTGAGATCACCGGCGACGAGCGGGTCGAGGGGATCGTGCTGGGCCGAAACGAACTCGTCACCGACGAGCACGGACACGCGGTCGCCAACGACACCGGGGAGCGCGAGCAACTGCCCGCGCAACTGGTGGTGCGCGCGGTCGGCTATCGCGGTGTTCAGCTGCCCGGGCTGCCGTTCGACGAGCGCGCCGGCACCATCCCGCACGAGGAGGGCCGCATCGCGGGCCGGGCTCATGAGTACGTCACGGGCTGGATCAAACGCGGACCGTCGGGCGTCATCGGGACCAACAAGAAGGACTCCCAGGACACCGTCACCACCCTGCTGGCCGATCTGTCCGCCGTGACGCTCCGCGAGGTCGGCCAGGATCACGAGGACGCGTTGGTGCGCTGGCTGCTCGAGTGCCAGCCCCTGGTGATCACCGATGATCACTGGCAGGCGATCAACGCCCACGAGCAGTCCGCCGGTGAGCCGCACGGACGGCCGCGGGCCAAGGTCGTCAGCGTGGCCGATTTACTGCGCATTGCACACGGGTAGCGCCACACCCCCGGCCTACCCCGGCGGGGCGAACACCCAGTTGTCCGGATTCTTCGGCGAGAAAGCCACCGGGATCAGCTGGCCCATGGTCGGCCAGTTGGCGATGTCGACGGCCATCCGCTGGTAGACCACATGCTCATCGACGCCCGGCCCATTGATGACCCCGGTGATCGTGACGAACTGCTCCCCGGTGGCGTCCGGGCGCGGGCTCAGTCCCGTCACCAGCAGCGTGCCCGGCAGCATCTCCCCGCGCGGACCGCGCCTGCCCATGAGCCGCGGTCCGACAACGAGAGCCAACGCGCCGAGGATCAACAGCAGCACCGCGAATTCCACCATGGCAGTCATGGTAGGACTGCACCCATGAGTGGCGCGCGGGAAGTGCAGGTAGACCTGGAGCTGGCGTTGACCCTCGCCGCCCGGGCTGACGAGATCACCGTCGCCCGCTTTGGTGCCCTCGATCTGCGCATCGACACCAAACCCGACCTGACTCCGGTCACCGATGCCGACGAGGCCGTCGAAGCCGAGGTCCGCGCCATCCTCGCCCTCGAGCGGCCCGGTGACGCGATCTTCGGCGAGGAGCAGGGTGGAACGCCGGTCTTCGAAGGTCGACAGTGGGTGATCGACCCGATCGACGGCACCAAGAACTTCGTCCGTGGAGTTCCGGTGTGGGCCAGCCTGATTGCGCTCCTGGAAGACGGCGTCCCGACTGTCGGGATGGTGAGCGCACCCGCGCTGAACCGGCGATGGTGGGCCGGCCGCAGACTGGGTGCCCACACCTCCTTCGGCGATACCGCGCCGCGGCCGATAGCGGTCTCGGGGGTGGCCGATCTCGGCGCGGCCAGTCTGTCGTTCTCCGATCTTTCCGGGTGGACCGAGGCCGGACTACGCTCGCAGTTCCTCGCCCTCACCGACGCGGTGTGGCGGGTGCGGGCCTACGGCGATTTCTTCTCCTACTGCCTGCTGGCCGAGGGCGCGGTTGACGTCGTCGCCGAACCGGAGGTCAAGCTGTGGGATCTGGCCGCTCTCGACATCCTGGTGCGCGAAGCCGGCGGCTCCTTCACCAGCCTTGCCGGAGTGCCCGGGCCGCACGGCGGGAGCGCTGTGGCCAGCAACGGCGCGCTGCATTCCACGACGCTGGGCTACCTTACTCAGGAGTAAAGTAGGGCTATGGTCGATGTTCCGGTGAAGCCAAGCGACCGCTCCCGCGACAGTGCAATTGGTCAGTACACACACAAGCGTTCGGCCACTGACATTGGTCTGAGACTGTTGGCTCCACTGCTCGGTCGAAAATTCCTGGATCGCTACAACGTTCGCGACCCGTTCAACCGCGGACTGAAGTTCGGTGTCACACAGTTCTTCTCGGCCGCCGGTGCCTCGACACGCCAGTTCAAGAAGATCCAGGGAATCGGCAAGCCGCCCACGCGACTTGAGCCCAGTGGCACCGACTACTTCGACCTCACTCCCGATGACGACCAGAAGATGATCGTCGAGACCGTCAGGGAGTTCGCCGAAGAGTTCCTGCGCCCGGGCGCCCGCGACGCCGACGAGGCTGCCACCTATCCGCCCGAATTGATCGGCAAGGCCGCCGAACTCGGAGTCACCGCGATCAAGGTGCCGGAGGATTTCGACGGCATCGCCGAGAACCGCACGATTGTCACCAGCGCACTGGTCGCCGAGGCACTCGCGTACGGCGATATGGGTCTCGCGCTGCCGATCCTGGCGCCGGGCGGAGTGGCCTCGGCACTCACCCACTGGGGCAGCGCCGATCAGCAGGCCACCTATCTCACGGAATTCGCCGGCGACAATGTCCCGCAGGCGTGCGTCGCGATCGCCGAGCCACACCCACTCTTCGACCCGACCATGCTCAAGACCACCGCGGTCCGCACCCCGAGCGGCTACCGGCTCGACGGGGTCAAGTCGCTGGTGCCCGCAGCCGAATCGTGCGAATTGTTCCTTGTGGCAGCACAACTCAATGGCAGCCCGGCACTGTTCATCGTCGAGGCGGCCAGCGCCGGACTGAGCGTGACGACCGACCGCAGCATGGGCATCCGGGCCGCCGCACTGGGTCAGGTCACGCTGAATAAAGTGTCGGTCCCGCTCGACGCGCGCCTCGGCGGCGACGATGCCGACCACATGCAGAACTACTCCGATGCCATCGCACTGTCCCGGCTGGGCTGGGCCGCACTGGCCGTCGGCACCTGCCAGGCCGTGCTCGACTACGTCATCCCCTATGTCAAAGAGCGCGAGGCGTTCGGCGAACCGATCGCCCGCCGCCAGTCGGTGGCGTTCATGTGCGCCGATATCGCGATCGAACTCGATGGGCTGCGATTGGTCACCTGGCGTGGGGCAGCACGCGCAGATCGCGGCCTGCCGTTCGCCCGGGAGGCCGCGCTGGCCCGAAAGCTCGCCGCCGACAAGGGCATGCGCATCGGACTGGACGGCGTGCAGTTGCTCGGCGGGCACGGTTACACCAAGGAACATCCGGTCGAACGCTGGTACCGCGATCTGCGGGCCATCGGCGTCGCTGAAGGAGTGGTGGTTCTGTAGATGGCAATCTATCTCGAAATGCCTCGCAAGCTCGAAGCCGTCATCGACATCGCGCACGAGGGTGCCGCCCGGATACTGCGGCCCATCTCGCGCAAGTACGACCTCCACGAACACGCCTACCCCATCGAACTCGACACGCTGGCCACACTGTTCGAGGCCCTGTCGGCATCCAATAAGTCCCTTGCCGGCACCGATGCGTTCCGCGACAAACAGGATGGACCTAAGGGAAACATCAACGGCCCCAATATGTCCGCGCTCGTCAACGCCATCGAGATCGCCTGGGGTGATATCGCCCTGCTGCTGTCGGTGCCGCGTCAGGGGCTCGGCAATGCGGCCGTATCCGGAGTTGCCACTGACGAGCAATTGCAGCGGCTCGGCACGGGCATCTGGGCGGCAATGGCCATCACCGAACCGTCCTTCGGCTCCGATTCCGCTGCGGTATCAACGACGGCGGTGCTCGACGGTGACGACTATGTCATCAACGGCGAGAAGATCTACGTCACCGCCGGATCGCGAGCCA
>NZ_JAEMSG010000086.1 GCF_016462945.1 Mycolicibacterium sp.
AGAGCGCTGCCTTTGCAAGGCAGATGTCAGGAGTTCGAATCTCCTAGGCTCCACAATCCCCGCGGATGCGCTACTGTCTGCGGCGTGAATACGCCGACATCAGATCTGGGAATGGGAGACCTGACCGCAGAGGCCCGGTGTTACGACTACGCCTCGACCGCCAATCCGATCTTCGCCGGTCTGATTCCGCCGGTTCCTTACCGCTCCTTCTCGCCGGACTTCTTTCAGCAGAAGTCCAGCGGCATTCTGCCCTTGGATGTCAGCGACCAGATGCAGGTTCCCGGCCCGGCCACCAGCCCTGCGCTGCTTGCCAATTTCGTCCGAATTGTCAACGGAAGCATCAGCACCAGCGCGCTGGCGACCAGCCAGCTGTTCTTCGTGTTCCAGGGAGCGGGGCGCACGGAGGCCTGCGGGAAGCAAATCGACTGGAGCGAAGGTGATTTCATGGTTCTTCCCGCCCACGGTGAAGCCGTGCATCACACCGACGGTGAAGCCGGTATGTATTGGGTGCACGATGCGCCGCTGCTCCGCTATCTCGGTGTCACCGCTACCGAGGAGCGTTTCCAACCGACGGTCTTCCAGCACGCCAGGGCGGCCGCCAAACTCGAGCAGATCGCCAACGATCCGGTAACCAGTCAGGCCAATCGCGTCAGCGTTCTGCTCGCCAACTCCAATTTCCCCCAGACCCGGACCATCACGCACACCCTGTGGGCCATGTTCGGCCTGCTACCCAAAGGCAAGGTCCAGTACCCCCACCGCCATGAGTCCGTCGCGCTGGACTTCGTCATCAGCTGTAAGCCGGGGTGCTACACGATGATCGGCACCGAACTCGATTCAGATGGCATGATCAAAAACGGCCACCGGGAAGACTGGGTGTCGGGCGCCTCCTTCATCACCCCGGCGGGCTACTGGCCCTCGCATCACAACGAATCAGGCGAGGATGCTCACGTTCTGCCGATCCAAGACGCCGGCCTGCACACGTATCTGCGAACGCTCGACATCCTTTACAGCCACCCCGGCCATGACCGGGCGTCGTACATCTCCCAGCAGCCCTGACCGGAACCGCCGACGGGTAGCCCCGGCCACACCCCTCCGATGTCGCGGATGGCACACTATTGCCCTGTGAGCACAAGCCCGATCCAAACCGCGACCGCGACCCTGCACACCAACCGCGGCGATATCAAGATCGCCCTCTTCGGCAACCACGCACCCAAGACCGTCGCCAACTTCGTTGGGCTGTCGCAGGGCACCAAGGACTACTCGACACAGAACGCATCCGGCGGAAGCTCCGGGCCGTTCTATGACGGCGCGGTTTTCCACCGCGTCATCGACGGATTCATGATCCAGGGCGGCGATCCGACCGGCACCGGCCGCGGCGACGCAGGATATAAGTTCTCCGATGAGTTCCACCCTGAGTTGCAGTTCGACCGGCCCTACCTGCTGGCGATGGCCAATGCCGGTCCGGGAACCAATGGTTCCCAATTCTTCGTCACGGTGGGCAAGACCCCGCACCTCAATCGCAAGCACACCATCTTCGGTGAAGTTGTCGATCCTGAGTCGCAGAAAGTCGTCGACGCCATCGCCGGCACCCCGGTGGATCGCAACGACCGCCCCAACGACGCCGTCGTGATCGAGTCGGTCACGATCTCCTCGTAGCCGCCAACCCGCGGCGCATCAGCGGCGTGCGTACCCGGCTTCAGTCAGTTCGTCGAGGACAACCAACGGGTCGCGGCCGAGGTCCCAGCGGCTGAGGACGATCAGCGCCGGCTCGGTATCGGGACCGGTCGTGTCGATCTCCAGCAACCGCACCTGGCGGCCGAATCGGCGGAACTCGGTAATGCGGATCAGCTCGATATCGGCGCGCCGTAAAGTCGCCGCGCGGAACCACCCCCGGTACACCAGCCCGTCGACGGTGACCGCGAGCCTCGGCCGGGCGCGCCAGCTTCCGGCGGCGAATACCAGCAGACCGGCGGCTGCGATTCCGGTGAGGATCCGGCCCGGCGGGTCGGAGGCGGCCGTCGCACAGCCCACCGCCATCACAATCCCAGCCAGGGCCACGCCCGCAATGGCCGCTGGCCGGGGACCCCACCCGCGGTTATCCACAGAAGCTATCCACAGTGGGGATAGAATCACACCGTTGTGATTGCCGTCGCTGCTTCGGTCACCGCCACCGCATGGTCAACAACAAACCGGCGATCATGAAGCCGAACGCGATCGCGTAATTCCACGGGCCCAGGTCGGCCATCCACTGCAGTGCTGCCGGAGTGTCGAGCCCGGAGGCCGCCAACTGGAAGACCAGCAACCACACCAGCCCGATCAGCATCAGGCCGATGAACAGCACGACAAACCACATGCTGGAGGGGCCGGCCTTGACCTTCACCGGAGTGCGGCTGACCGAGTGGGCGGTGAAGTCGTTCTTCTTGCGGGCCTTGGACTTGGGCATGGATACCTTCACTGGAGACTAGGGGTCTTAGGAGATTATCCCAGCGGCACCGCGGGTAGCGTGTCAGGCGTGCAGGTATTGGTCGTCGACAACTACGACAGCTTCGTGTTCAACCTGGTTCAGTACCTGGGCCAGCTCGGTGTGGACGCGCAGGTCTGGCGCAATGACGACCCTCGGTTGGCCGGCCCCGCCGAGATCGCCGCGGTGGCGCAGGGATTCGATGGCGTGCTACTGAGCCCCGGACCGGGTACGCCCGAGCGGGCCGGCGCCTCGATCGGCTTGGTGCGGGCCTGCGCTGCGCATCGCACACCCGTGTTGGGCGTCTGCCTTGGCCATCAGGCCATCGGAGTGGCATTCGGCGCTACCGTCGACCGTGCGCCGGAACTTCTTCACGGCAAGACCAGCACCGTATTCCACACCAATTCCGGCGTGCTGCAGGGCCTTCCGGATCCGTTTACCGCGACCCGCTATCACTCGTTGACGATCCTTCCCGACACCGTGCCGCCGGAATTGGAAGTCACCGCACACACCGAAGGCGGGGTGATCATGGCGGTTCGCCACGTCGAATTGCCCATCCACGGCGTGCAGTTCCACCCTGAGTCGATCCTCACCGAAGGTGGCCATCGGGTGCTGGCGAACTGGCTGGGCTACTGCGGCAGTTCCCCGGTCGAGTCGCTTGTTCGGCGCCTCGAGTGCGAGGTCGCCGATACCGTTCGGAGCGCGACCGCCGCCGATCCGTCCCGGGTGACTACGACGCAAAGCTCAGCGTAAGCGGACCGTCGAAGGTCGCTCCAGAGCCCGCCGTCGGGCTCTGGATGACGACCGCATTGTTTCGCTGACCGCTATTGGGCACGTCCGGACCCTTCACCAGCACACCGGTCCACCCGAGTGCCCGCAGGTTCGGCTCGGCATCAACCCAGAACTGGCCCACCAGATTCGGCATGACGAACTGATTGCCCTTGGACACCTTCAGGGTGATCGGGCTGTCCAGGGGGGCAGCGGCGCCGATGGGCGGATCGGTCGCCAGTACCTGCCCGGCCGGTTCGGGGCTGTCCACAGTTGCGGTGAGGATGGTCGGAAAACCCAGCATGTTGAGGTTTCTGGTGGCCAGGTCGGCAGTCTGCCCGACGACGTCGGGAATCTCCCGGGCCTCCGGACCGGAGCCGACAAGGATCGTGATTTCGTTGGTGATCGCCGAGGTCTGATTGGCCGGCGGAACCGTGTTGAGAACCTTGTCCTTCTGCTCGGGAGCCGACGGACCATCGGCCTGTTTGAACTTGCCGAATCCGGCCGCGGTGAGTTTCTTGACCGCGTCGGCGTAACTCAGCCCCGACACATCGGGTACCTCGCGTTGCTCGGGTCCGGTTGACACGCTGATCAGGATCTCGTCACCGGCGTCGACCGACGTGTTACCCGAGGGATCGGTCTTGATGACATGGTCCGGCGGAACGGTGTTGTCCGGCTTCTGCTGGGTGCGGATTGTGAAGCCCTTGTTCTGCAACGTCGCTATCGCGTCGGCCGAAACCTGGCCGCGGACGTCGGGCACCTGTAGCTCGCGCGGCTTGCCGCCGACCATGTTGATCGCCAGTGTCACGACCACGGTCAGGATGGCCAGAATCGCCGCGGCTCCCAGCCAGCGGCCGATCGATCCGCCGCCGCGCCCAGACCGGCCGGGGTAGTTGAAGGCCGCGGTTCTTCTGGCATCCGCGCGTGCGTTCGACCGCGACGGCGCCATCATCATGGTGCGCTCGGCATAGGTCAGCACCTTGGGCGCCTCGGGCTTCTCGCCGCTGTGCACCCGGACCAGATCAGCGCGCATCTCGGCGGCGGTCTGATAGCGGTTATCGGGATTTTTGGTCAGCGCCTTGAGCACGACGGCATCAAGCTCAGGAGAGATGCCCGGGTGCCGTTGCGAAGGCGGCACCGGGTCCTCCCGCACATGCTGGTAGGCGACTGCGACCGGGGAGTCACCGACGAAAGGCGGTTCGCCGGTGAGCATTTCATAGAGAACGCACCCCAGTGAGTACACGTCGGAGCGTGCGTCGACGGATTCTCCACGCGCCTGTTCCGGCGAGAGATACTGGGCGGTGCCGATTACCGCCGCTGTCCGGGTGACGCTGTTGCTGCTGTCGGCGAGCGCACGGGCGATCCCGAAGTCCATCACCTTCACCGCACCGGCCTTGGAGATCATGATGTTGGCCGGCTTGACGTCGCGGTGGATGATCCCGTGCTGGTGGCTGAAGTTCAGCGCCTGGCACGCGTCGGCGATCACCTCCAGAGCCCGCCGGGGCGGCATCGGCCCGTCGGTATGGACGATATCGCGCAGCGTGACCCCGTCGACGTACTCCATCACGATGTAGGGCAGCGGTCCGCCGGCGGTCTCGGCTTCCCCGGTGTCGTACACGGCGACGATCGCGGGGTGGTTCAGTGCGGCCGCGTTCTGCGCCTCGCGGCGAAACCTCAGATAGAAGCTGGGGTCGCGGGCCAGATCCGCACGCAACACCTTCACCGCGACATCGCGGTGCAGTCGTAGATCGCGGGCCAGGTGCACCTCGGACATCCCGCCGAAGCCGAGGATCTCCCCCAGTTCGTAGCGATCGGAAAGGTGCTGCGGAGACGTCATTGTGATGCCTCGCTGCCGAACGCGGTGACGGGTGGCACCACCGGGCTTGCGACGGCGAAACGGATCCGGCTCAGATGCGCATCGGGGGTCAGCTCAACGGTCCACCCCGACGGTTCCGCCGGCGGCGGCCCATCGGGCGCGCCCGGCGTGACCGTGTCGGTGACGGTCTGCTCGACCGGGGTGTTGGCCCGTCGGTCCCGGTCGGCCAGCACGATCAGGATCGCGCTGATGATCGCCAGGGTGCCCAGTACGCCGGCGGCCCAGAGCAGAGCGCGCTGGCCCGAGGAGAACGCTCGTCGCGGTGGCGCCGGGGACCGGTGACCGGCACCGGTGCGTGGCCGCGATGACGGGGTTCCCCGCACCTCCGGTGCTGCTTGTTTGGAACCGGGGATCGCGGCGGGGTTTGCCTTGACGATGGGCGCGGAGTTCGGTCGTGGCGCGCGCCGCCCGGAGCGGACAGCGGAGACAGCGTCGGCGAACTGCCCGCCGTTGCGGTACCGCATACCGGGGTTCTTCACCAGGGTGATCTCGATGAGTTCCCGGACATTGGGTGGTAGGTCCGCGGGAAGTGGCGCCGGAGTTTCCTTGATGTGCTTCATCGCAACTGTCAACGCACCCTCGCCGACGAAGGGCCGCTTGCCCGAAACCGCTTCGTAGCCAACAACTCCCAGTGAATACACATCACTTGCCGCAGTGGCGTCCTCGCCCAGCGCCTGTTCCGGTGCGATGTATTGCGCAGTGCCCATAACCATGCCGGTCTGGGTCACCGGCACGGCGTCAACCGCTTTGGCGATGCCGAAATCGGTGAGCTTCACCTGACCGCTCGGTGTGATGAGGATGTTCCCGGGTTTGACGTCGCGATGCACCAGGCCGGCGGTGTGGGCGACCTGAAGTGCGCGCCCGGTCTGCTCGAGCATGTCGAGGGAGTGCCGTAGCGACAACCGGCCGGTCCGTTTGATCACCGAGTTGAGCGGCTCGCCGTTGACCAATTCCATCACCAGATAGGCGGTCCGACCCTCGCCGTCCATATCCGTCTCGCCGTAATCGTGCACGGCCGCGATCCCCGGGTGGTTGAGCATGGCGACGATGCGCGCCTCGGCACGGAAGCGCTCCAGGAACTCAGGATCGGAGGAGAACTCCTGTTTGAGTACCTTGACCGCAACCCGACGCCCCAACCGGCTGTCGACGGCTTCCCAGACCTGGCCCATACCGCCGGTCGCGATGAGTCGTTGCAGCCGGTAGCGCCCCGACAGGGTCACGCCGACGCGGGGACTCACTGCTTGCCTCGCTTCGCTCGGCTGCGGGGGCTCATTGCTTGCCTCGCTGTGCTCGGCTGCGGGGGCTCATTGCTTGCCTCGCTGTGCTCGGCTGCGGGGGCTCATTGCGCCTCCTGCAACGCTGCCGCGATGGCCGCCCGCCCGATCGGCGCCGCCAGTTCGCCTCCGGTTGCCGAAAGCCGATCCCCGCCGTTCTCGACGAGCACCGCCACCGCGATCCTGGGGTTCTGTGCGGGAGCGAAGGCGATGTACCAGGCGTGCGGCGGGGTTGCCCGCGGATCGGTGCCGTGTTCGGCGGTTCCGGTCTTGGATGCGATCTGCACGCCGGGAATCGCCCCCTTCTGTTGGGTGAACTTTTCGGCGCCGATCATCAAATTCGTTAGCTTAGTCGCGACCTGCGTCGAAACCGCCCGTCGCTGCTGCTGTGGCGCGGTCGTGCTGATGTTGGAAAGGTCGGGCCCCTCGAGGCTGTCCACCAGGTACGGCTGCATCACCACACCGGCATTGGCTATCGCCGCGGCCACCATTGCGTTTTGCAGCGGAGTCACCGCCACGTCCTTCTGTCCCATGCTGGACATCCCGACCGCGGCAGCATCAGCCATCGGCCCCATGGTCGATTCGGCGACCTGCAGCGGAATGGCCGCCGGTGGGCTGTCGAAACCGAACGCATCGGCCATGCTGCGCAGGGCGTCGGCGCCGATCCGCATCCCCAGTTCCACGAACGCGGTGTTACAGGATCGCTCGAAGGCCTCCCGCAGGGGTGCGGTCGGGGCGGTTCCGCACGGCGTGCCGCCGTAGTTCTCCAGCGTTGCGGTGCTGTTGGGCAGCGGGATCGAGCCGGCGGCGGTCAGCGGCTCGTCCTCGGTGATGCCGGCCTGCAGGGCAGCCGCGGTGGTGATCACCTTGAATGTCGATCCCGGCGGGTACCGCTCGGCGATAGCGCGATTGGTCAGCGGTGCGGCCGCGTCGTCCCCCAGCTGCTGCCAGGCCTTACCCTGTGCCTCGGTGTCATGCGTGGCGAGCATGTTGGGGTCGTACGAGGGCGAGGAGACCATCGCCAGGATCTTCCCGGTGGAGGGCTCCAGCGCCACCACCGAGCCCTTGCACGGCCCGTTGCAGCCCTGCTGCAGCGCCGCCCATGCGGCCTGCTGTATCCGCGGGACGAGGGTGGTGTCCACGTTGCCGCCGCGCGGGTCCCGGCCGGTGAAGAAATCCGCCAGCCTCCTCGCGAACAGCCGCTCATCGGAGCCGTTGAGGATCAGGTCCTCGGCCCGCTCGAGGCCGTTGCTCGAGAACCGCAGCGAGTAGAACCCGGTCACCGGTGCGTACACGTAGGGATCCGGGTAAACCCGAAGGAATCGGTAGCGGCCGGTCGTCGACAGCGAATAGGCCAGCAACTGCCCACCGGCGGTGATCTGACCCCGCTGACGCGAGTACTCGTCGAGGAGCACGCGCTGGTTTCGTGGGTCCGACCGCAACGCATCAGCACGGAAGACCTGCGTGACCGTGGCATTGAGCAACAGCAGCACGGTCAACGCCATGACCATCAAGGAGATTCGACGCAGCGAGGTGTTCATGATCGGGCGATCACCTCGGTACGTGCCGCTGCAAGGGGCGTGTGCTGGCTGGTCTGGATCGGCCGACGGGCCGCGTGCGAGATCCGCACCAGGATGGCCAGCAGCAGATAATTGGCCACCAGCGAGGACCCGCCGTAGGACATCCACGGTGTGGTCAGACCGGTGAGCGGGATCAGGCCGGTGACGCCACCGACCACGATGAACAGCTGGATCGCCAACGTCGATGCCAGGCCGGCGGCAAGGAGCTTGCCGAAGCTGTCGCGGACCGCCACTGCGGTGCGCAGGCCTCGCACGATCACGATGGTGTAGAGCATCAGCACGCCGGCCAACCCGACGAGCCCCAGCTCCTCCCCCACTGCGGAGATGATGAAATCTGTGGAGGCAGCCGGGACGGTGCCTGGCTGGCCATTGCCCAGACCGGTGCCGAAGACGCCGCCGGTCGCGAAGCTGAATTGCGACTGCACCATTTGGTATCCCCAACCCTCAGGGTCGGCAAAGGGGTCTATCCAGGTCTCAATACGCCCCCGGACGTGGCCGAAAAGATGATAGGCCGCAACACTTCCCGCGCCGAACAGGCTCAGGCCGATCACGACCCAACTGAATCGCTCGGTGGCGATGTAAACCATCACCAGGAATGAGGCGTAGAGCAGTAGCGAGGTGCCCAGGTCCTTCTCGAAGACCATCACTCCGACTGAGATGATCCACGCCGCCAGCAGCGGGGCCAGATCGCGCGGCCGCGGCAGGTCCAGGCCGAGGAAATGCTGCCCGGCACTGGTGAAGAGATTGCGTTTGGTGACCAGGACTGCTGCGAAGAAGATCAGCAGCAGGATCTTGGAGAACTCCGCGGGCTGAATACTGAAGCCCGGCAGGCGAATCCAGATCTTCGCGCCATTGGTCTCCGAGAGGCTGGCCGGCAGCAGTGCGGGTATGGCCAGTAGCACCAGCCCGGTCGCTCCGCAGGTGTAGTCGTAGCGTGCCAGCATCCGGTGGTCGGTGAGAAAGACGACGACCAGTGCGAAACCGATAACGCCGACGAGGGTCCACAGCATCTGCCGGCCGGCTCCGTGGCTGTCGGATTGCATCCCCTCGATGAGATCGAGGCGGTGAATGAGCACCAGGCCCAGACCGTTGAGCAACGCGACGACGGGAAGCAGCAACGGGTCGGCATAGGGCGCGAAACGCCGGATCGCCAGGTGCGCGCTGACGAACAGGGTCAGGAACGCCAGCGTGTAGCTCAGAAGATCCCAGCTGATGCCCTGCTCCTGGTTCGCCTCAACGATCGTCAGGGCGACACCGGTGATCGCGGTGGCGAAGCACACCAGTGCCAGTTCGGCGTTGCGACGGGTCGGTAGCGGCGGGATGATCGCGACCGGCTGCTGCGGTGCGGTCGTCATAGGCGCGCCGGCTTTTTGCCGCCGCCGCGTGCGTGCCGGTCGGTCATGCCGCCGCCCGGCAGTCGGTGCCCGGCGTCTGCTGCGGTGCAGGCAACGGCGCCGCGGAAGGTTGCGGTGGCTTCACCGATGAACTCGGGGACTTCGCCGGCGTCGGAGCGGCCGGTGTCGCGGACCCGCTTCGCGGGGCCGACGAGGGCACGGTGTTGTTCGGCACGGTGTTGTTGGGCACGGTGTTGTTGGGCACGGTGTTGTTCGGCACGGGTTTGATCGACACGGGCGGCGCGCACAGCGGAAGCAGCGAATTGTGGGCCAACTCCCGCAGCTGACCGATCGCGTCATCAAGACTGCCGGCTGGAAGCCCGGCCGTCACCTGGGTCCGCCCGGAGGGCCGCAGATCGCCGAGCCGCATCAGGCGGCAGCCCAGATTGTCAGTCTCCTGGCCGTAGCTGATCTGCGACAGCTCGCCGCGGTCATTGATACAGCCCAGCAGATACGGTTGCTGCAATCTGACACCGAGGATCGAGCCCTGGATGCCGCGCATGATCGCGACGGTCTCCCCGTAGGCGCTGACGTAGAAATAGTTGCGGATTGCCTTGTATCCGATGCCCACGCCGGCCAGCGTCAGCAGTGCCACCAGAGCGGCGACGATGAAGGCCCGCCGCCGAGTTGGTGGTGTGGGCAGCGGATCCGGTTCGGGTACCACCGCTTCTGAGACCGGAGGTCGTGGCGCCATCGCCGAGGCGCGGCCGGCCGCGGTATTGGGTGGCGCGAGGCTGTCGTCGTTGCCGGAGACCGCGCCGGCCAGGATCGGTTGGGTCTGATCGGCGTAGTCGTGGTCAACGACATCGGCGACGACCACAGTGACGTTATCCGGGCCGCCGCCGCGTAAGGCGAGCTCAATTAGCCGGTCTGCACTCTCGGTGACTCCCGGGAGCTTGAGCGCCTCCAGGATGGTTTCCTGGCTGACCGGGTCCGAAAGTCCGTCTGAGCACAGCAGGTAGCGGTCGCCTTCGCGGGCTTCGCGCATAATCAGCGTCGGTTCCACCTCGTGGCCGGTGAGCGCCCGCATGATGAGCGAGCGCTGGGGATGGCTGTGGGCCTCGTCGGCGGTGATCCGACCCTCGTCGACGAGGGTCTGCACGAAAGTGTCGTCCTTGGTGATCTGTGTCAGCTCGCCATCGCGCAATAGGTAGCCGCGGGAGTCGCCGATGTGAACGAGCCCGAGCCGGTCGCCCGCGAACAGGATCGCGGTGAGGGTAGTGCCCATACCGTCGAGATCCGGGTCTAGGTCCACCTGCTCGGCGATTGCCGAATTACCTTCGTGTACAGAGGTTTCCAGCTTCTTGAGCAGATCGCCGCCGGGCTCGTCGTAATCGAGATGCGCCAGTGCGGCGATCACCAACTGGGAGGCTACTTCGCCGGCGGCGTGGCCGCCCATACCGTCGGCCAGGGCGAGCAGCCGCGCGCCGGCGTACACCGAGTCCTCGTTGTTGGCGCGTACGAGTCCCCGGTCGCTGCGGGCGGCGTAGCGAAGGGCCAGGGTCATGGGCGCAGCTCGATCACTGTTTTGCCGACATGCACCGGCGTGCCGATGGGAACCCGCACCGCGGTCGTCACCTTCGAACGATCGAGGTAGGTCCCATTGGTCGAGCCGAGGTCCTCGACGTACCAGTCCGGACCCCGCTGTGACAGCCGGGCATGGCGGGTGGAGGCGTAATCATCGGTGAGCACCAGGGTGGAGTCGTCGGCGCGTCCGATGAGCACCGGCTGGGTGCCGAGAGTGATCCGGGTTCCGGCCAACGCGCCATCGGTGACCACCAGGTAGCGGGCTGCGGTCCGATGCTGACGGGCCGGCGAGCGCGGGCCCCGCAGTGCCAGCCCCCGCCGAACCATGACCGCACCGGTGGGCGCGTAAATATCGTTGCGCAGGATGCGCAGCACCGACCAGATGAAAAGCCAGAGCAGAAGCAGGAAACCGGCGCGGGTCAGTTGCAGAACTAATCCCTGCATCCGTCGGCCCTCCGTTCTCCTGCGGTGGTCGCAGCCTTAGTGACACCGGGCCACCCGGGCCGACTTCGGCAACGTCACAGGATACTTGGGCGCCGGATTGTGCGAGGGCGAAGCCGCCCAGCACCGTCCGAGCCCAAGGCCCGGCGACCTCAGTGCAGGCGAACGATGATCTCGGAATGGCCGACCCGGATGACGTCGCCATCGGCGAGTTGCCACTCCTGCACCGGGGCGTTGTTGACGGTGGTCCCGTTAGTCGAGTTCAGATCGGATAGCAACGCCACCTGACCGTCCCAGCGGACCTCCACATGCCGTCGTGATACGCCAGTGTCGGGCAGCCGGAATTGCGCATCCTGGCCGCGGCCGATCACGTTCGCGCCGTCACGCAGTTGGTAGGTGCGTCCGCTGCCGTCATCGAGTTGAAGTGTGACGGCGGGTCCGGGAGCCGGGTATTCCGGCTGGGCCGGGGGCGCATAGGCGCCGTAGCCGCCTTGCGGCTGTTGGTTGTAGCCGTAGTCAGGTGCCGGTGCCGGTGGCGGCGGCGGGTAGCCGCCCTGCGGCTGTGGGCCGTAGCCGCCCTGCGGCGGTGGGCCGTAGCCGCCCTGCGGCGGTGGGCCGTAGCCGCCCTGCTCGTAGCGGCCGTAGTCCGGTTGGCCGTACTCCGG
>NZ_JAEMSG010000019.1:0-17287 GCF_016462945.1 Mycolicibacterium sp.
CAGATCAACTACAGCGTCCTAGGCGGCATCGTGGTCGGGCTGATCACTTCCGCCCTATTCGATCGCTACCACACCATCAAGCTGCCGCCCTACCTCGGCTTCTTCGGTGGCCGGCGGTTCGTCCCGATCATTGTTTCGCTGGTCGCCCTGGTTGTCGCGTTCGCGATGAGCTACTTCTACCCGTTCTTCGAGGCTGGGCTAACCGGCCTCGGAAAGTTCATCGGCGGCGCAGGGGCACTGGGTGCTTTCGTCTACGGGTTCGCCAATCGCATGCTGATTCCCATTGGGCTGCATCACATTCTGAACTCCTTCATCTGGTTCCTCTACGGCAGCTACACCAAGCCCGACGGCACGGTCGTCACCGGCGAACTGCCGCGGTTCACCGCCGGCGACCCCACGGGCGGCCATCTGACCTCGGGCTTCTACCCAATTCTGATGTTCGGTCTGCCGGGTGCGGCGCTGGCGATGATCCACGTCGCCAACGCACGTCAGAAGAAAGTCGCCTTCGGCATCCTGTCAGCGGCCGGGCTCACCGCCTTCCTCACCGGTGTCACCGAACCACTGGAGTTCTCCTTCATGTTCGTGGCGTTCCCGCTCTACATCATTCACGCCATCCTCACCGGGTTGTCGCTCGCGATCGCCTATGTGCTCGACATCCACCTCGGCTTCTCGTTCTCCGCTGGTCTGATGGATCTGCTGCTCTACGGCACCGCACCGGCGGCCAAAAATGTCCCGCTGCTTGTTGTCATGGGGCTGGTGTTCTTCGTGGTGTACTACCTGCTCTTCCGGTTTGCAATCACGAAGTGGAATATGCGGACTCCCGGCCGGGAGCCGGAATCGGAGTTCGAAGCCGAGGAACAGGCAAACCTGAGCTCGGGGAGTGACTCGGCCACCTCAGTTGATCTTGGCCGTGGCGGTGGCGTCGGAACCGCAGTAGCGCCCGCCGACACCGACAGCATGGCCGAACGGCTCATCGCGGCCTTCGGTGGCCGGGCGAATCTCGTCAACGTCGACGCCTGCATCACCCGGCTGCGGATGGACGTTGCCGACACCGGCAAGGTCGATCAGGCACGGTTGAAAGCCCTTGGTGCAGCCGGTGTGATCGAAGTCGGCAACAGCGTGCAGGCAGTGTTCGGCACCCAGGCCGAGGCACTGAAGAACGACATCATCGACGTTCTCTAGGCGCCGCTCTTGGTGTTAGCGGACGGTGCGGGCGGCCGTGTCGGAACCCGCAGCGGCCGAATCCGCACCCGAGAATGGGTGCTGTGCCCACGATCAGAGCGCTGACCGGTCTGCGGATCGTCGCCGCCCTGTGGGTGGTGCTGTTCCATTTCCGACCGCTGATCTGGGAGGCCTCCCCCCGGCTGAAGGATGATCTGGCGCCGTTGTTCGATGCCGGGGCTCAGGGCGTTGACCTGTTCTTCATCCTCAGTGGTTTCGTGCTGACGTGGAACTATCTGGACCGCATGGGCCCGACGTGGTCGGCTCGGGCCAGTCTGCGCTTCCTGTGGTTGCGATTGAGCCGGGTGTGGCCGGTCTATCTGGTCACCATGCACCTCGCTGCGCTGTGGATCATCTTCACCCTCCACGTCGGTGAGGTGCCATCACCTGATGTCGATCAGCTGACCGCCGTCAGTTACGTGCGCCAGCTGTTCATGGTTCAGCTGTGGTTCGCGCCGTTCTTCGATCGCACCAGTTGGGATGGCCCGGCCTGGTCGATCAGTGCTGAGTGGTTGGCCTATCTACTCTTCGGCGTGCTGATTGTGGTGATCTTCCGGATCGCGGCGGTGTCACGGGCGCGAACCTTGTTCATGCTCGCGTTCTTCGCCGCGCTACCGCCGACGATTCTGTTACTGGGCAGCGGTGTGCTCTACACCCCGTGGAGTTGGCTGCCGCGGATCGTTGGGCAGTTCATTGCCGGGGCTTTGGCCTGCGCTGCTGTCCGGCGCCTCCGCCTTCGCGACGGCGGGCGACGTGCTGCCGGGTATCTGTCTCTTCTCCTGCTGACCGCCATGCTGGCAGTGCTGTACTACTACGACGCCCACCCGGTGATAGGCATGGTCGACCCCGGTGGACTTATCGCTGTGCTATTCATGCCGCTGGTGGTGACGCTGGCGATCGGAGTGGGGGCGCTTCCAACGTTGTTGTCGACCCGGCTGCTGGTCTACGGCGGCCAGATTTCGTTCAGCCTCTACATGATTCACGAGCCGGTGCACACCGCGTGGAATTGGGTCGTCGCTCAGTACGTGATCGTGATGCCGAAGTCGGTGGCGAAGCTCGCCGTGGTGGGGCTGATTCTGGCAGCGATCTTAGCTGCGATGGTGTTGTACCACTTCGTCGAGGAACCCTCACGACGCTGGATGCGCCGGATGATCGATTTCCGGGATGCCAGCCAGGACAAGAAAGCCGTGCCGCAGTCGATCGACAGTGCGCTTGATGCGCGCTCGGTGTTGCCCCCCATGCGTGCGGGGTGAATGAGCGTGAGGCGAGCAGGTTTTCGCGTCGTGGCGGCTGTCACGGTTCTTATCTTCACCGTGGTGTCGGCCTCCCTGAGTTCTCCCGCTGCCCTCAGCTCCACAACGACCACGATCGCCGTCATCGGCGACTCCTATACGGCCGGATCGCCTGAGGGCGGCACTGGACCTAACAGCTGGCCCGTGCTGGCCGGGCAGTTACTGGCCCGAGAGGGCGTGGAGGTTGAGGCCGACGTTGCGGCCGAGGGCGGTGCCGGGTACGGACAGCGCGGCAGCCGGGGCAGCATCTTCCAGGATCTGACTGCGCAAGCGGCCCGGCGCAACGACGCTCTCGTCATATTCTTCGGTTCTCGCAACGACGAACCGGTGGATCCGCAGACCTTCCCAGCCCTGGCCGCCGGGACCTTTCAGCTGGCCCGCTTCGCTGCGCCGGGGGCCAAGATTCTGGTGATCGGCCCACCCTGGCCGACAGCCGGTCCGCCGCCGGCGGTGCTGAAGATCCGCGACAGTCTGCGCGACCAGGCGACGCTAGCCGGGGCCGCGTTCATCGATCCCATCGCTGAGGGCTGGTTCGTCGGCCGCCCGAACCTGATCGGTCCAGACGGCGTCCACCCCACCGATACCGGGCACGCCTACCTGGCGGAAAAAATCGCGCCGCTCATTTTCGACCAGCTCACCATCGCGGTGTGAGCAGGCTACTTCCTGAGGTGGGGCTCGATGAGTTCGTCCCAGGCGCGTGACAGTTTGGCAAACTCGTCCTCGCATCCGCCAGCCCGGCTCTCGGGTAGCAGGCCGTCATTGACGATGTCGGCATTCGCCGTCGGGTTGGAACCGTAGATCCAGCACTGGAAGTTGTACGAGCGTGCCTCATCCGGGGTGTGTACATCGGCGAAGGCTTCCTGCTCAAGCGGGCCACCCAGGGCACTTAACAGGCTCCACTCGGTGGCGAAAGTTTTGGCCGCTTGAACGTCATCCGGATTGGTGGGTGTGCCGTCGGAGTAGTCCGCCAACAGCAGGAAGGCCGAAAGTTGGTCGGCCACATCCTCTTCCCGTCCGGTCACTGGGAGGTCGTAGATGTCAATCAGCATATGGCCGAGTTCGTGGTAGAAAACGGCCGTGGTGGACTGCAACGCGGCGGATTCGGGATCGGGGTCGTCCTTGAACAACTCCAGGGCCAGAGTCGGCCACTCGTAACACATCACCATCTTCTTATCCGACGGGTTCCAGTAAGCATTGGGTTCGCCGCACTGCGTGCCCACCAGGGGAATGTCGAAGGGCAGGTTGAACACATCGTTGACGTACTGCGAGAGCGTGCCGAGCAAGTCTGACTTCTCCAGCAACGCCAGGCCTTGAATCGCCTCCGGTGTGGTGGCGTCCTCAAACGTCACGATCATTTGACCGGATTCGGCGGCACCGTCCGCCATCGCCCCCTGTGCCCCGGCGTTCGCCGCGGACGTCGCAGCCGATGTCGCCGAGGTGGCCTGCGTTGCGCTGTTGGTGCCGCAGCCGGCAGCCAGCATGCTCACGATTGCCACTATCCAGATGCCCTGCTTCATCCCTACCTCCCCATCGCGGCGACTGTTTCGCCGCAGAGTGTTTATTGCACAATAAGGGGATTCGAAATTCGGGATGTCGTTTTCCGGCATCTATCGGCTGAACGTTCCGCTGTTGGCAGGTCTAGCTCTTGTAGTGGGGCTCAAGGAGCTCGCCCCAGGCCCGCGCCAGTTTTTCGTACTCGCCCTCGCAGTCGGCGGCCCGGTCCTCGGGTAACAGACCGCTGCTGACGATATCGGCATTGGCTTGCGTATCGGAACCGTAAATCCAGCACTGAAAGTTATAGGCTCGAGACTGATCCACGGTGTGCTCGTCGGCAAAACTTTCCTCGTCAAGATCCGCGGGCGCAGCACTGGCCAGGTTGTACCAGTCGGCGGTGTCCTTGGCCGCCTGGAGGTTATCCGCATTGACCTTGCCGTCGACGGGCTCGAGCAGCCAGTAGGCCGCAAGCTGGTCGGCCACGTCCTCTTCCCGCCCGGTCACCGGCAGGTCGTAGATGTCGATCGCCATGTGGCCGAGCTCGTGATAGAAGGCTCCAACGGCGATCCGTCGCGCCGCGGCAGCTGGATCCGGGTCATCGCTGAACAGTTGCAGGCTGTTGTCGACGTCCTCGTAGCACAGGATCACCTTCTTCTCGTCGGGGTCCCAGAAATCGTTGGCCTCCCCGCACTGCGAGCCCACGACCGGGATGTCATAGGGAAGTACAAACCAGTCGTTGACCTCTTGGGCGAGTGATTCGAGCAGGCCCGTCGCTTGCATCAACTCCTTGCCCTGGATCGCCTCCGGTGTGGTGGCGTCCTCGTAGACGACAGTCATCTGGCCTGAATCGGCATCGTTGTCGCCCGCTGCACGCGCCGGCGAGTTCGCCGCAGAAATCGTTGCGGAGTTCGCCGCGGAGGTTGACGAGGTGGCCTGCGTTCCGCCGTGGGCACCGCAGCCGACGGCCAGCAGGCCAACGACTGCCACCATACAGGGAATGCCGTGTCGCATCCGTGCCTCCTAGCCGTATGGGGGTCTCGCCGTACAGTAATGATGGACTTCGATTTCCGGAAGTTCTTTGCCATCATTTTTTGCCATATTGCCTGCCGCAACGGCGGCCGTGGTGGCTCTCGTCGCCCCCCGATCGGCCCGGATCCTTACCGCCCGCGAATACCATCAACGGACCGTACGGGCGACTGCTCGCGGAATCCGCCGACCTCGGTCCTGCCCACTCTGATCGCGTCCAGCTCACCGCTGCGCTGAGTCGGCCCGCGCGTCCGGTCAGCTGACCGACTGGGCGCTCGGTCACGCAATGTCGATGCGTTGGCACGACGGGGACTCGTGGGCGAAAGTCGAAGGCGCACCGGATGCCGTCGCTAGTGCGTTCGGCGTTGCGGTGCACGACCACCCCGCCCCGCTTCACTCCGCAGGTGATCGGTGGCATGCCGAGCCGGCGAAACGGGGAATCCACCATGGATCTGCAGATGATCCATACCGTCGCGCCCGACCCGAACCGAACCGAACCGAACCTGGTGATGGTCAACGCCCGCCCGACCGTTGAGAGCGGTGCGGCCTACGAGAAACTGGGCTGGCTGATGCAGTCGGTGGACCGCCAGTTCCCCGGTGCAATTTGGACCTTCTCCATCGGATGGGGTTCTGACCGGCTGATCACCGCCGCGGATCTGGCCCCGGTGCGCGAGGCGCTGGCTGCAGCGCACCGGTATGGGACGACGGCCTTCGACGCGACCGGGAATCTTGCCGGGCTGGAATGCCGAGGCGGCCACAACTGGTCGGACCCGCCCAGCCCGGACGATGTCGGAGTCGACGCGGTGGCGTCGGAACCGGCGATGACCCCAAAATCGATGTAGCACAATCGGATTCGTGCGAGGGCTATGCCGTACCGCGGGGGCGTTACTCCGCTCGCCGGGTCCGGGACCCTGCGACTGTTCAGCCAGCCCGCGCAGGGCCGTAACGCGAAACAGATCGCCCAAGATAGGGGCAAGTACGTCAATAGCTTGGCGTGGCGCGGGAATCCGCCACGGTGAAGAAGCAGACTACTGCGGTGAAACGGAGTCAGGATTGTCCGTCTGATCCGGGTCGGAGGGTTGTGGGATCGGCTGCCTACTGAGCCAATCCTTGAGTCGGAACAGCTGGCTGGCAACCAACCCCAGGGCTGCCAGCGCTAGACCGCCGACGATCACGTAGGTCACCATGGCTTGGCCTTTCTTCGCATTCGAGCCTACGCACCGCTGAGCCCGGTGCCAGGCTTCGCCGCCTATCCTTGGCGGGGTGTCTGAACCAGTCGACGGTGACGTTCGCGCGTTGCGCGCGCGACTCGACGGCCTGACCATCCGCGACGCCACCCGGCTGGGCCGGCGACTGAGGTCGTTGCGTGGGCCAGCGAGCGCGGCGAAACTCCAGGATCTCTTGGGCCAGATCAGCGCCGCCGAGGCGGTTGTCGCCGCCCGCGCCGCAGCGGTTCCCGAGATCACCTACCCCGACCTGCCGGTCAGTCAGTTCCGTGGCGAGCTTGCCGCCGCCATTAGTGATCATCAGGTCGTGGTGGTCGCCGGTGAGACCGGATCCGGCAAGACCACCCAGTTGCCCAAGATCTGCCTTGAGCTGGGGCGCGGTGTCCGCGGCATCATCGGGCACACCCAGCCCCGACGGCTGGCCGCGCGCACAGTGGCCGAGCGCATCGCCGATGAATTGGGATCCCCGCTGGGTACAGATCGGCGGGCAGCCGTCAGTCCGGTGGGCTACACGGTGCGTTTCACCGATCAGGCAGGGGATCGGACGCTGATCAAGCTGATGACCGACGGCATCCTGCTCGCCGAGGTCCAGCGCGACCGGCACCTGTTGCGCTACGACACCCTGATCCTCGACGAGGCCCACGAGCGCAGCCTGAATATCGACTTCCTGCTTGGCTACCTGCATCAGTTGCTGCCCCGCCGACCGGACCTCAAAGTAATCGTCACTTCGGCGACCATCGAACCGCAGCGCTTCGCCGCCCACTTCGGTGGCGCCCCGATCGTCGAGGTGTCCGGCCGGACCTATCCGGTCGAGATCCGTTACCGCCCATTGGAAGTCGTACTCCAGACCGAGGCCGGCGACGATCCTGACGACCCCGACCATGAGGTGGTTCGCAGTGAGCCTCGTGATCAGACCGAGGCGATCATCGATGCCATCGACGAGCTCTCCGCCGAACCGCCCGGTGACGTACTGGTATTCCTATCCGGTGAGCGAGAGATTCGGGACACCGCGGAGGCGGTGCGCGCCGCGATGCCGGGTGCGGAGGTGCTACCGCTCTACGCGCGGCTACCCACGGCCGAGCAGCAGAAGGTGTTCTCGATCAACACCAGCCGACTGACACGGCGCATCGTATTGGCCACCAATGTCGCCGAGACATCCCTGACCGTTCCGGGAATTCACTATGTGATCGATCCGGGGACGGCGCGAATATCGCGCTACAGCAGGCGGACCAAGGTGCAGCGACTGCCGATCGAACCCATCTCCCAGGCTTCGGCAGCGCAACGAGCGGGGCGGTCCGGCCGTACCGCCCCGGGTGTGTGCATCCGGCTGTATTCCGAGCTGGACTTCACCGGTCGGCCACGCTTCACCGACCCGGAAATCCTGCGCACCAATCTGGCCGCGGTGATCCTGCAGATGGCCGCGCTCCAACTCGGCGACGTGGCGAATTTTCCGTTTCTCGATCCGCCTGAGCGCCGCAGCATCAACGACGGTGTGCAACTGCTTCAGGAACTCGGTGCATTCGATGAGGTCGGTGCCATCACCGAAATAGGCCGTCGCCTGGCCCAACTCCCGGTCGATCCGCGCCTGGGCCGGATGATCCTGGCGGCGGACACCGAGGGCTGTCTGCCTGAGGTGCTGGTACTTGCCGCGGCACTGTCGATTCCGGATCCGCGGGAACGTCCCGCTGATCGGGAGGAGGCGGCCCGGCAAAAACACGCCCGCTTCGCCGATGAGAATTCCGACTTCATGTCATTTCTGAACCTGTGGAACCATCTGCGGGGGAAGCGGAAGGAAATGTCCGGCAGCGCTTTTCGACGCATGTGTCGGGAGGATTTTCTGCACTACCTGCGAATCCGTGAGTGGCAGGACCTCACCGGCCAGTTGCGCAGCATTGCGGCCGGAATCGGTCTGCGATCCGGCGGGGAGTCCGACCACACACAGCCCGCCGACCCGGCACGCATCCATGCCGCTCTGGTTGCCGGACTGCTGTCCCACGTCGGTCTCCGCGAGGGTGAGTCACGTGAATACGCCGGGGCACGAAATGCGAAGTTCGTATTGGCACCCGGTTCGGCGCTGACCAAGCGCCCACCACGCTGGATCGTGGTTGCCGACCTGGTGGAGACCAGCCGCCTGTACGGGCGTACCGCGGCGCGGATCGAGCCTGAGACCGTCGAACGTGTTGCCGGGCACCTGGTGCAGCGCAGCTATAGCGAGCCGCATTGGGACATTGCGCGTGGTGCGGTTATGGCATACGAGCGGGTCACCCTGTACGGCCTTGCCCTGGTTCCCCGCCGCCGAGTCGCCTACGCGACGGTGGACCCCGCGCTGGCCCGCGAACTTTTCATCAGGCACGCACTGGTTGATGGCGAATGGCAGACCCACCACGATTTCTTCGCTGACAATGCCCGGCTTCGGACGCAGCTCGCCGAACTGGAAGAGCGGGCTCGTCGGCGTGACCTGCTGGTGAGCGACGACGAGATCCACGATTTCTACGACACCCGCATTCCTGCCGAGGTGGTGTCGGTACGGCACTTCGACGGATGGTGGAAAAAGCAGCGCCGCCACGCACCGGACCTGCTGACCATGACCCGTGAAGATCTGCTTCGAGTGCAGGACGTCGATGCCGAGCGACCCGACCGCTGGCAGTCCGACGACCTTGCTCTGCCGCTGAGCTATCGGTTCGACCCGGGTGCCGAAGACGACGGAGTAACCGTGCACGTCCCGGTTGCAGTACTGGCTCGCCTGGGCGGAGAGCAATTCAGCTGGCAGGTGCCCGCGCTGCGCGAAGAACTCGTCACCGCGCTGATCCGTTCGCTACCCAAGGATTTGCGGCGCAACTTCGTTCCCGCACCGGATACCGCCCGGGCGATACTGGATGACCTCGAATCGTCCGGGGATTCGATGCTTGAGGCCCTGCAGCACGAACTTCACCGACGCACCGGTGTCCTGGTGCCGATCACCGCGTTCGACCTCGACAAGCTGCCCGCGCATCTGCGAGTGACCTTTGCCGTCGAGGGGGCCGACGGCGCAGAGGTGGCCCGCGGGAAGGACCTCGGTGAGTTGCAGACGCGACTTGCCGGCCAGGCCACCCGGGCTGTCACCGATGCGGTCGCCGGTGACCTTCAGCGCAGTGGTCTGCACGGTTGGCCCGACGACCTCACCGAGTTGCCGGGCACCGTTGCACGCCAGGTTGGTGGGCACAGTGTGCGGGGTTATCCCGGTTTCGTCGACACCGGTCACGCCGCGGACATCCGAGTATTCGCGACCGCAGCCGAGCGCGACGCCGTGATGCGGGCGGGGGTGCGCCGCCTGCTGCGGATGATGACGCCCTCGCCAACGAAATCGCTGGAGAAGGGACTCGGTCCACGCAGGCGTCTGACGCTGGCGACAAATCCTGACGGGTCGCTGTCGGCGCTTCTGGATGATTGCGTCGACGCCGCCATCGACGTGTTGGTTCCGGCCCCGGTGTGGACGGGGGCAGATTTCGACGCATCGCGGCAGCGGGTGTGCACCGACCTGCCCGCGACCGCCGCTGCAATCGTTGACAGCGTCGAGAAGGCACTCACCGCCTTCCAGGAAACCGAACTGGCACTGTCCGGGACTCCGCCGGCGGCACAGGCCGACGCCGTGGCTGATATCCGCGGACAATTGGCGGCGCTGCTGCCGCGGGGATTCGTCACCGAGACCGGAGCCGCGCATCTAGCCGACCTAACCCGCTATCTCACCGCGATCGCCCGGCGCATCGAACGGCTGCCGCATGCGCCGGCCGCCGACCGAGACCGGATGCAGCGCGTTCACAACGTGCAGGAAGCCCACGACGAACTTCTGCGGGCACTTTCACCCGCGCGGGCCGCCGCCGACGATGTCCGTGACATCGCGAGGATGATCCAGGAGTTGCGGGTCAGCCTGTGGGCACAGCAGTTGGGTACCCCAAGGCCCGTCAGCGAGCAGCGCATTTACCGCGCCATCGATGCGGTACTGGCTTAGCGCTGCCGATAGGCTGCTGAGGGTGGCCCCCCACGACGATCGTCTCTCAGCGGACGACGCACGCATCCTGAACCTGGAGTCGACGGCCATCACCGGTCATACGCTGAAGCTGGTCATTTTGGAGCCGGGATCCCGTCCGCTTGATCTCGATTCACTCAAAGAATCCGTGGCACAGAGACTTTCAGTGATACCGCGAGCACTTCAGTGCGTTGAGACTGCCTCGTCCAGTCCGCGGTGGATGCCGGCCAGGGACTTCGACATCAGCGACCATGTCCGGCGCGCGCCAACGCCCGAATCCGCCTCGCAGACGGACCTGTGGCGGATCGTCAGCGGCCTGATGTCCGAGCACCTCGACCGCAACCGGCCGCTGTGGACCTTCGATGTGATTGGCCCACTCGACGACGGGCGGGAGGCGATCGCAGCGCGCATTCACCATGCGATGGCCGATGGTATCGCCGGAGTGCAGTTCCTGGAATCGGTGCTCTTCGATAGCCGTCCCGGTTCGCCGACGTCCGAGGGGCCGCGGGCAGGCCTAAGACCGGCCGCCACACCGCTCACACGCGAAGAGGAATTACGCCGCCTGCCCGGCGCGGTCCTGCGCGAGTTGGGCCATCGCGGTTCGCACTCACCCTTCGACCAGCCGATCACGGCGGCACGTGAGTTGGCCTTCACCGTCGCACCGCTTGCGGAGATGAAAGAGATTGGCGGCTCCCGACCGGGTGGCGCCACCGTCAATGATGTGCTGCTCGCGATCATTGCCGGCGGATTGCGCGAATGGCTGCCCGCCGACTCCGCACGAGCCCGCCATCTACGCGCCCAGGTGCCGGTCAGCCTTCACCACCGCGACGAGGGGGCGGGCAGCGCGGGAAATCACGACTCGTTCATGAATGTCGACCTGCCACTCACCGAAGAGGACCCGCTGGTCCGGCTCGATCTGATCAGCGCCGAAACCGCCAAGCGCAAGCGTCTCAACGACGCCGAGGAGATGTACGACCTGTTTCACGCCCTTGGCCGGGTGAAGCTGATGGATAAGGCGATTACGCATCTCGCCGGCAGCGCAAGCGAGTTCAGCCTCGCGATATCCAACGTTCCCGGTCCGACCAACGCCGTCAGCGTCGCCGATCGAGTGGTCCAGCATCTGTTCTCCTCGTCGGAACCGGGCACCCACCATGCCCTGCGCATCTCGGCGATCTCCTGCTCCGGCCACATCGGGATCGGTTTGTGCACCGACCCGTCCGCGTTGCCGGGCATCGCCGGTCTGGCCGACGCGATCGAACGTTCCTACGCTGAATTACGAAGCGCTGCAATACCGATGTGATGATCGGGCCCTAGGCGATACCAACCGCCACCCGTGGTGCTTCGTCGACGATCGCGTTATCCAACACAAGATCAGCTATCCGCGCGCGGTGTTGCTCAGCACTTCCCAGCAGTGCGGCATCGGTCGCGGCCCGCTTGAAGTACAGGTGCGCCTGGTGTTCCCAGGTGAAACCGATTCCGCCGTGAACCTGAATGCTATCGGCGGCGATCCGGCTGAACGCGGCCGAACATGTCGCCTGCGCGATGCTGACGGCCAATGCCGGATCATCGCTTCCCTCGGTCAGCGCCCACACCGCGTGGTACGCGGCAGAGCGGGCATGCTCGAGATCGACGAGCATATCGGCCAGTCGGTGTTTGACCGCCTGGAACGAGCCGATCTGGCGACCGAACTGCAAGCGTGACTTGGCGTAGTCCACCGACAGATCAAGCATGTGCTGGGCCGCGCCGATCTGTTCGACCGCGAGCAGCGCCGCGCCGACCTGAAGCGCGTGGGTGATCACCCGTTCGGCGTCCGCAGGTTCGGCCAGCAGCCGCGCAGGGGAGTCGGAGAAGGTGACGTCCGCCTGAGGCCGGGTGAGGTCCATCGTGACCAGGGGGGTGCGCTGCACATCGCCAGTGTCGACGGCGTACAGGCTCACACCCTCGGAATCCTTGGCCGCCACCAGAACAACGTCGGCCGCCGCGGCATCGACCACCCGAGCGGCGGTTCCGGTGAGCACGACACCGTCGCTGCCGCCGACCGCGGTGACGGTGACATTCGGATCAAAGGCCCCGGCGGAGTCGTTAACCGCAAACGCGGCCGTGCGCTCACCGTCGACCAGCGCGGCCAGCAACTCGTCGCGCGCTGCTCCGCTGCCGCAGGCCACCAGAGCGGGGATGGCGAGGTAGACCGTGCCGAAGAGTGGTCCGCAGCTCAGCGCGGCACCGAACTCCTCCACGGCGACCGCCTGATCCACCAGTGTCCCGCCGACGCCGCCGTCGGCTTCGGGCACCGACATTCCGAGCAC
Organism: Mycolicibacterium sp.; assembly: GCF_016462945.1. Taxonomy (GTDB): domain Bacteria; phylum Actinomycetota; class Actinomycetes; order Mycobacteriales; family Mycobacteriaceae; genus Mycobacterium. The sequence continues at coordinate 12,572 of NZ_JAEMSG010000019.1, forward strand.
GCCGAGCTCCGTACCCAGCCGCCGCCACACGGCGGGGTCGTAGGTGACGTCGGATTCCATCAGCCGGCGGACCGTCGGCTCGTCGAAACTTTCGGCGCAGAACTTGCGCACCGCCGCGCGCAGCTGCTGCTGCTCGGTGGTGAAGCTGAACTCAGCCACGGGGCACGTCCTTCCACGGCATTCCGGCATCGGCGCGCAGATCGCCGGGCAGGCCCAAGACCCGTTCACCCAGGATGTTGCGCATCACCTCAGAGGTGCCGCCCTCGATCGTGTTGGCTCGGCTGCGCAGGTAGCGCTGCTGGATCGGTCCGCGCCAGTCGCCGTGCCGATGAATTCCGTTCATCGCGTAACCGTGATACAGAATCCCCTCCGGCCCAAGCAGATCCATACAAAATTCGTAGATGCGTTGGTTGAGCTCAGCACCGACCAGCTTGCCGATCGACCCCTCCGGGCCGGGCCCGCCGGCAGTCGCGGAGGCCCGCGATCGCTCGGAGGTCAGCCGCTGTGCCTCGGCGCGCAGCCATAGCTGGATCAGCCGGTCGCGCAACACCGGGGTCTGCAGATCCGGACGCGAGGCCCAGAGTTGCACGGCTTCGGAGATCGTGCCGGCGCCGCGTTGGCTGCCGCTGGCGCCCAAGGCACTGCGCTCGTTCATCAGCGTGGTCATCGCCACTCGCCAGCCGTCGCCCACGCCGCCGAGGCGATGGGCGTCGGGGATGCGCGCATCGGTGATGTACACCTCGTTGAACTCCGCCTGGCCGGTCATCTGGCGCAGAGGCCGACATTCCACACCCGGGGAGTGCATATCGAGGATGAAGTAGGTCAGGCCCTTGTGTTTGGGCACGTCGATGTCGGTGCGGGCCAGCAGCAGTCCCCAGCGCGCCTTATGCGCCAGGCTGGTCCACACCTTCTGCCCGTTGATCACCCAGTCGTCACCGTCACGCACGGCCGAGGTGGCCAACCCCGCCAGGTCAGAACCCGCTCCCGGCTCGGAGAACAGCTGGCACCAGATGTCCTCGGTGGTGGCCAGTGGTCGCAGGAAGAACTTCTTCACCTCATCGCTGTGCGCGTGCTCGCATACGGTCGGCGCGGCCATCCCGTAGCCCATCGGATTCAGGCCGAGCGGGACCGGGCTGCCCGCGGACTGCAGGATTGCGTCGGCGACCGCCTGTAGTCCGCGGGAGGTTCCCAACCCGCCAAGGCCTTCCGGGAAGTGCACCCAGGACAGGCCCGCGTCGTAGCACGCGCCGAGGAATTCCGGCAGGGGTACCTGCTTGGGGTCGTGCTCGGCCACTACTTCCAGAGCGATTTTGGCGACGTGATCGGCATCAAAGGCGGTGGTCATCACCCAAGAATAGAAAACGGCGATGCAGGGATGCGGGGCAGGTCTGCTTCGGACCGCGGCTACTAAGGCGGCGGGATTTCACCGGGTGGCGCGTCCGGTGGTGCCGGAGCCTGCTGTGGTGGCAGTGGGTCAGGCGCGGGTGCGACCGGCGGAGCGGGCGGCAGCACCGGAATGGTGATTGGCGGCAGGCCCGGGATCTCGATGATGTTCCCGTCCAGCGTCGGGCCGGCCTCGAGCGGCGGGACTCCGGGTGGCGGCGGCGGGGCTTCGATATCACCGGGGTCGTAACCGGGTGTGCTGTACGCCGGAGGTGGCGGAGCCGGGGCGATTCCAGTGCTGGCGTTGATCGTGATGATGGAGCCGGGGAAGGCCTGCCCGGTCGGGGTTGTTCCCACCACGGATCCCTTCGACGCCGCGTTGTTCACCGGCGTCGGTTGTTCGGAGACCTGGAATCCTGCATCCCTGACACGCTGACGTGCCGCATCGAAGTTGAGCCCCAGGACCGCGGGCACCGCGACCCCCGGGGAGCCGTTCACGTAACGGGGATCGGTGGGTGGCAGAACTACCGGACCAAACTTGGTGGCGATCGGATTCATCGCCAGGAACCAGGTTTGAGCCGGTGACGTGCCTCCATACAGGTTTCCGCTGCCGCCGCACTTACGGAGCGGAAAGGCACACAGGGCGGAGGGTTTCGGTGAGTCGTCGAACACGTAGTTGGCCGCCGCCAGCTGGTTGGTATAGCCGACGAAACCCGAGGATCGGTGCGACTCGGTGGTTCCGGTCTTGCCCCCCATCGGCAGGCCCCAGCCGACCGACCCCGCCGCCGCGGCCGCGGTACCCATCGTGGTGTCCTTGGACAGCGCGTTGGTCAATGTGTTGGCCAACCCCTCGGGCACCACCTGCTCACACCTGGCGGTCGGGATATCGATCTCCTTACCGCTACGGTCCAGCACCTTTTCAATGGGAGTCGGCGGGCACCACACGCCTCCGGAGGCCAACGTGGCGGCGACATTCGACAACTCCACTGCATTGATTTCGAATGGTCCGAGTGTGAAGGAGCCGATGTTGGAACGCTTGACGTAGTCAGCGAGACTCTCGTCGCTGTTCGGCACATAGGCCCGCGCGGTGCCTGGGTCGGCATAGGAACGCAACCCGAGGCGGACGGCCATGTCGACGGCGCGGGGGACACCGACCTGTTGGATCAGTTTTGCGAATGCGGTGTTGGGTGACAAGGCCAGGGCGTCGGTCATGCTCAATGGGCTGCGGTAGCCGGCGGCGTTCTTCACGCACCAGGTTTTGGGTAGGCAGTCTTTGGTGTCGCTATCGCCCAACCCCGTGCCCTGAAAGGTCGGCGGCACGTCGAGCATCGCGTTGATGCCCATTCCCAAATCCAGCGCCGCCGCGCTGGTGAAGATCTTGAAGATGGATCCCGCGCCGTCTCCGACGAGAGTGAACGGCTGTGGTTGTACGGTCTGGCCGGCGTCGAGCTTGAGTCCGTATCCTCGATTGTCGCCCATCGCAAGTACCCGGTGCGCGTCCTTGCCCGGCCGGATGACGCTCATCACGCTGGCGACGCTGTCCAGCGTGGGAGCCGCTACCGCGTCGATCGCTCGCTTGACGCTGTTCTGAACCTTGGGGTCCAGCGTGGTTTTGATCAGGTAACCGTTACGCGCCACATCTTCTTTGCTGATACCGGCGCGCGCCAGATACTCCAACGCATAGTCGCAGAAAAAGGCCCGATCACCCGCTGCGATACAGCCCTGCGGCAGCGTATTCGGTTGCGGCAGAACGCCTAACGGCTGTTTCTGCGCAGCCTGAAGCTCGCCGGCCTGTTCTGGCAGGTTTTCGATCATGGTGTCCAGAACCAGGTTGCGCCGATCGAGAGCACCCTGCGGATTGGTGTACGGGTTCAGAGCGCTGGCGGATTGCACCAGACCTGCCAGCAGTGCGGCCTGTTGCCAATTAAGTTGCGCCGCATCGATTCCGAAGTAGGTGCGTGCAGCATCCTGAATGCCATATGCACCGTTGCCGAACGGAACCAGGTTTAGATAGCGGGTAAGGATCTCAGGCTTGGTGAGCACTTTATCCAGCGCCAGCGCCGTTCGGATCTCCCGGAGCTTGCGCGTCGGCGTTGTCGCTACCGCGGCTCGGCGTTCGGCATCGGTGTCGGCATTGACCAGCAGGTTGAAGTTCTTGACGTACTGCTGCTCGATGGTGGAACCACCGCGGGTGTCCACAGCGCCCTTGATGAAGCCGGCCAAGCCGGTCAAAGTTCCCTGCAGGTCGACTCCGTTGTGATCGGCGAAACGCTTGTCCTCGATGGAGACGATCGCCAACTTCATCGTGTCGGCGATGCGCTCGGTGGGCACTTCCCAACGACGCTGGAGGTAGAGCCAGGCGATGGGGTTACCCGCTGAGTCGACCATGGTCGAGACAGCCGGTACGTCGCCTCCGACGATGTTCGCCGAGCCTTGAGCCACCGATTCCGACGCGTGGTTGCTCGCCGCACCGAGACCGCCGACGACGGGGAACAGCAGGCCCGCGGTGAGCACGCCGGCGAGTAGGCAGAACAGCACCATTCTCCGAAGAGTCAGCCTGGCCGGGGGGTAGTCGTCGGACATGCCGGACACATTAGGTGCCCAGGACACCGAAATTCAACAGGTGCCCAGGACACCGAGATCCAACGCGGGGGATCGGCCATGGCGAATCGCCGCGGATTCGCTACCGAAGGTGCGTACCTGCGGACACGATGACGATCCCGTCATCATCACCGGAGCCCACATCGCCCGGTGTGACGTCGATGCCGCCGATGCCGACGCCGACGTCACGTTCGCCCGAACCCATTCTGGCACCCTTGCGGGGGTTGGCGCCAAGCGCCTTGATCCCGATCTCAACGTCCACGAGCGTCGCGGCATCGCGCACTGCGCCGTTGATGATCGGTCCGGCCCAACCGCTGGAGCGCGCCAACTCGGCGATGACATCGCCGACCAATGCGGCGTGGACGGAGGCGCCGCCGTCGATCACCAGGATTCGGCCGTCTCCGGGTTCGCTCAGCACCGACTTCAGCAGCGCATTGTCCTCGAAACAACGCACTGTGCTGATCAGGCCCGCGAACTGTGCTTATCCGCCGAACTGCCGGAACTGGGTATCACAGCTGCGCACGTCGGGGCCGATATCGTCAACCAGATCGGCGGTCGGCCGGAAGGCGACCCCCACCTTTGTCCCGGTCCTCAGCCGCGTCGAAGTCGGCGGATGACCATCGTGACCAGGCTGGCCGCGGCCAGCCCGATCGCGACTGGAATGCGGGCGCGTCCAGAATGATGGGCGGGCCGCGCAGGAGGTGTGGCGCCGGGAGGTGCGGCGCCGGGAGG
>NZ_JAEMSG010000019.1:17387-22227 GCF_016462945.1 Mycolicibacterium sp.
GCCTTCCCGGGTGCCTTCCGGGGTGCCTTCCCGGGTGCCTTCCTCGGTGCCTTCTTGGGCGCAGCCTTCTGCTGCGGCACAGGTGGGATCGCACCGGAACCCTCGTCGGGCCGGTCCTGTGGTTCTGCCATATGCCGCTCCATTCTTTGTCATCTCGCCGGTGTCATCTCGCCGAATCGTCGCGCTTGCTGCCGTTTAGGACCTGCGGAGCACGCTCCACGCCGCCACCCCGGCGACCAGAACGACCACCCCAACGATGAACGGCCACAACGGAATCCGATGAGATTCTGCTGTGCCGGCCACCGCCGGGCCGGGTGATCCCGTGCTGGGTACCGTCACGGTGAAGGCCCAGGATCCGGAGACGACGTGGCCGTCGTCCGAGGTCACTCGGTAGTTCACCGTGTACGTGCCCGATGGGCCCAGGGGGCGCATTGCGACGCCGACTACCTCGCCGCGCACCTCAGGGTCGCCCGAGGACCACAGGTTCCCGTCGGGACCGACCACCGTCATCGCCGCGAAATTGGTTTGCGGTTCCTCGTTGAAGGTCGCGCTCACCCTGCCGGGTCCCGCACTCAGGGTTGTGTTGGCGGGTGGATCCGAGGCCGTCACCACGGTATGGGCAAGGGCCTGGCCGGTACCCGTCACGCTGATGCCGACGATCAGCAGCGTCACGGCGAGCATTCGCATCGGCGCGGTCACGGCCTACAACACGCCCAGCCGGGCCATCAGGTCGGCGTCGATACCGTCGAGTTGTTCGCTGATGGAGGTCTGGGCGGCACGTCGACTCGGCCCGGGCATGTTCTCTGCGGCCGTCACGGCGGCCGACAGTGCGGTCAGACGCTCGGTCATCGCGGCGACGAACTGCTTGGCCTCGGCGTCATCAGCCTTTTTACGGGCCGGCTTCCGCTCGGCGACGAGACGTAGCGAATTTTCGGCCCCCGCAATCCGGGCCGACAGCCGCCCACCCTGACCGGAAAACTGGCCCAGCGCGGTGAGTGGGACGCCGAGGCGGTCGGCGCGGCGCTCGTCGACCGCACCGCGGGCGGCCATCGCAGCCCGGTAGGCGACCGGCACGACCACCGGGGCCAGCAGCCGGGACACCGTCAGCGTTCGCCGCACCCGACTCGGCGACAGCAATCTGCCCTGGCGCTTCGTCCGCAACTGGGTTTCGGCGACCTTCACCGCTGCGCGATCACTGTCTTTCTGGGTCTTCACCTGGGCCTTGATCGCCTTACCGACTGACCGCTCGGTGGCTTTGATGCGCTTGGTCTCGTTCTTGGCGGCAAGCTTGGCCTCCAGCTTGGCCTTGGTCCGCAACGCGCGGGCCTCCGCACGCCGGGTTGCCCGGCTCGTCCGCTTGGTGAACAGGCCCATGGCCGCTGCCTCCCGAATAGGTCGTCGGCGATCGGCGAGACGGACTCGACGACCGGTGCGCTCAACACTATCGCCCGGGCCAAGCCCCGCTTCCACGACCTGCAGGTATGCGATAATTGACCTAATTCCGCAAATCTGGGCGCCCGATGGCGCCCGCGGACATCAAGGGGTATCTGTGAACTGGTCGCGACGGCGCACCGCAGTGATCAGTTGGCTGATCACCGCAGGTGTGCTGTGCGGCGCAGTCGGGATGGTCAGTGCGGCGCCGGCCGCAGCCGACCCGGCCGCGGCCGGTGACGCAGCCGACGCCGGTGCTCGTGTCGCCGACGCAGACCCTCACAGCAACGCGGTCAGCCGATCGCCCCGCGCCCGGCGGCAGGCGCCGAAAGTCTCACTCGACGGTCCGCCGCACCATCGGGGATATCCCGGTCCGGCCGCCGTTCGCCTACCCGCAGGTTCCGCCCCCGCTGCGACCGACGAACCGGACGAGTGGCACCGGCCGTGTCACATCATTTGGCCGGTCTGGCCGTGGCCCACGCCGCTGTGGCCCACGCCGCTGCCGAGCGATAACCCTCAGGCCAAAAATAACAACATCATCTACGCAGTCAGTCCGTACGGCCCAGCGCTCCCGCCTCCCGTCCAGATCCCGGCATTCATCGCCCCCACCGTGCCCGGGCTTGAGACTAACGGCCCCTCGGATTCGTTCCGTGGTGCCAGTCAGGCTCCGTCGGTAGCGGAACCGCGTCGACTCCAACCATCTGCAGCGCCCGCGGCGCCGCCGCCGCCAGCGGCACCGTTGGCAGCACCATTACCGCAAAGTCCGGAGATCGGTGCCCGGCCGCCGGAGGGCGGACGGCTGGGATATCCCGAATACCTCCGCGATGCCGACTTCGCGAGGATTGCCGCGGTCGCCCTGTCGGGACTGGCCGGCTTTGTCGCGATCACCGCACTCGGAGGATTCCTCGGTTATCGCCAAGCCAAGGCGGGCTATGTTCTCCCGCCCGCCGGGACCGTACGGTTCCTGCAGTGACCGAACGTCGGGTTACCGAGGCGGTGAACGACATTCTCGCGCTGTCACCCCGTCAGGGCCAGGTGTCGCTGGCCGGCCTGGTGGCAGCTGTCGGCGTCCACCGGGCACGGCCCATCGAGGTGAATGCGGCCGAGTTGCCGCCGGGGGTGTCAGGGCAATGGCGCCAGTATGCCGATCACGACGAGTTCCTGATCCAGGACGGCCTGCCGACCGCGGATCGGACGCTCGCTCATGAGCTCGGCCACCTGGTCCTCGGTCATGACGGTATGCCGGTCGGCGAGGCGGCCCGGGAAGCCGTTGAAGTCGCCGGCGACGATCTCATCAGCTACATGCTCAACCAACGCACCGGCTGCATGGGCCCCGGCGGCGAGGACGTCGAGCAGGAGGCAGAGGACTTCGCGGCTCTGCTGCTCTACCGGCTCGGCCGGCTACCGAGTGACCGCGCGTCGATCTTCCAAGTCCGCCTCGGAGAGGCATTTGGTTGACCATCTGGGTAATCGCCGGTCTGTTGGGGATGGCGACCGGCCTGCGGATCGGCTGGGCGTTGGTGAACCGGCAGTCGGTGGTCAGCAGCGCGATGATCGTCGCGCTGGGCAGCCTCGCCGTGCTGGCCCTGTTGAACTGGCCCCCCGTGACATTGCTTGTCGACACCGCTCTAGGTTGGCCCAACATTGCAATCGGGCTGAGCGAGGTGGCGTTGGTCGCCTCTGCCGCCGGCAGTTGCGTGATGATCACGTCGGTCGCATCGACCCGAACCCCCTCGGCCGTCCGCAACCTCGCTGTGATCCAGTACTGCGTCGCTGCCCTGATCGCGGCCGTCGCCGCCGGACTGTTCATCGTCAGCGGGCGACAGCCCGAGATGACACCCAAGGAATACCTCACCCGCAACCTCGGCTCCGCGAATACGGCGCTGCACTGGCTGGTTCCCCTGCTTTATGTGCTGCTGGCCTTGACCTTGGTGTTATGGGTCGGGATGCGCCTGTCCAATCCCACCAGGCGCGGGCGGGCGCTGTTCGTCTTCACCGCCGGGATCGCTCTGATCGTTGCGTCAAGCGCTTTCGTTCTGATTCGTGCCATCGGAACCACAAATCTTGCGGGCGTCGGTACCGCCGCCAGCCTGCTGGCGGCTGCCATGGCCATCGTCGCCGCCGGATCAATGCTGCCCGCTGTCGAGGACTGGGTTGGTTCACGTCGCGAGCTACGGCTGATTCGGCCGCTGCGTGACGAGATGATGCGTCGGCATCCTGATATCGGCATCGGGGTACGGCCCCACGGGCCGCTGGCATTCCGCGTCGCCGAACAACTTTCGCTGATCTCGGACTCGCTCTACCTGGAGGCGACGGTGGCCCAGTCGGCCCAGACCGCAGCAGCCAGTGCCGCTTCGCGTGGTCAGATTGCTGTCACTGGACCCCAGCAGGCACTCGCCGTCGCACGATGGGTCCACGGCGGTTGTGGCAACGGTGCCGGCATCTTCCCCGGCCGGGGATGGCTGCGCCAGCCGGCAACCTATTCCGATCGGGAATGGATTATCGAAATCTCACGTCAGTATCGCAATGTGGACCGCAGCGCTCACCAGCCGAATGCTGATGATGTTGCAGGACTGGCTGCGGGTCCCGTGGCTGGCTAACCGCTTAGGCGTCCAGGTGCTCGCGGCGGCGCAGCTCGTCGACCTTCTCCGCGATATCCTGCTGTGCTGCCGGGGAAAGGCCGACTGTGCGTGCTGCGATCCGGCGAACGCCGTCGTCGCGCATGCTTGCCAGAAAAGTAAGTTCCCTGTCGAGCTTCTCGTAGTAATCGTCGTTGGTGAAGTACTCCGGCTTGATGCGGAAGAAGTTAGCAAGAGCGACCATCGTGGTGGTCGAGGGGTTCGTGCGGTTGCCCGAGCGCAACTGGGACAGGTACGGCGCCGACATGGTGACTCCCTCGGCCTTGAGAGCAGAGATCACCTCGGCGGAGGTGTGAGGCCCGCGACCTGGCGGGTAAACAGTGTCGAACAGGCGATTCAAACGCGCGGAGAATGTTGTGCTCATGAAAAAACCTCCAGGTGCGATAGTGCCCGTTCATGAAGCTGAACGTGTTTGCTGATTAATGTAGCGGGTAGTTAGCCAAACCGCCAAGCGCAAACTCTTTAAGACGGGAAAACGGCGTTTAAAATTTGTTGCATGGCAAACGAAAAAAGGTGGCACGCGCCCGGGGCAGGCCGCCCGAAGCTGTGCCTATCCTGAGAAAACGCAGTGCTGAGTCTCGCGGCGGGCAGTGGCGGCACGCTCAGATTACCTGTTCCCGATGGGTACCGCCGGTCATTACCCGGCAACTAATCGCGCCCCTCGAGCTACCCGTGAAACAGTTTGCTGTGAACTTTCAGAGAATGTTAAGCTTGCTATCAGTGTTATCGATTCTGCGGCGGCACGGTGGAATGCCCCTGCAGGGAGTCCC
>NZ_JAEMSG010000019.1:22327-38125 GCF_016462945.1 Mycolicibacterium sp.
CCGGGGTGTGTCGCCCGGGGTGTGTCGGCCGCGAGCGATATGGCCGCGGTCGACCCGCTTTCGTGGCGAACTTATGCGGCAAGCAACATCGCGAGAATCGCGGTATCCGGATGGCTGATCGGGTCTACTCCCACCCGGCTGATCATGCCGGTGACCGTGCCGTCAGCCTCGGCCTCCACCCAGGCGGCCCGATGCTCAAGTCCGAGGTGGGGCAGACCGGGCAGTAGGACGCATCCGGATGCAGCGCCTGAGCACTCCGGCAGTGACGGTGTCGTTTCCGAGGGCGGATGCAGCAGGATCAGCGCCGGGGGTTGCCTCTCGGCGAAATGGCCCGGAGGAATCGCCGTCTCACCAAAGACCGTTCCCTCTGCCAGCACCAGACCAACAGTGCCGGGTTGCGGGCACTCCGGAAGTTCCTCGCGCACCCCGAAAATCGTTGTGGTTGAGAGCAATCCGGGCAGCGAGGCAACACGGACCGCGACCATCAGAAGCTGAGCCCACTCCTTTGTCGAGTTTGGCCAGCGACCCGAGACGACGAATCCCTTCAGACAGCCATGGGAATGGAAGGGGGCGATTTCCACCGCACGCCCGGAGTTGCTCTCCATTTCGCCTCCGCGACACCTCGTACATCCCAGCGCGACACGACAGGGGCCGTTCGGATCAGCATGAGGTACGAGGGGTCGGCAGACAACGGGACACGGCCGTTATGCGGTGAGCAATCTGAAAAAGTCGGGGGGGGGCGGGGGAGAACCCCTCAGCCGAAGATCAGGCCCTTGGTTTTTGTGGTCGCTGCGCCGTAGCGCTTTTGGACATCGGCCCAGTTGACCACGTTCCAGAATGCCTTGACGTAGTCGGCTTTGACGTTCTTGTACTGGAGGTAGAAGGCGTGCTCCCACATGTCCACCTGTAGAAGCGGGATGATGCCCAGGGGCACGTTCGCCTGCTGATCGTAGAGCTGGAAGGTGAGCAGTCGGTCACCCAGGCTGTCATAGCCGAACACCGCCCAACCCGATCCCTGCAGACCGTTGGCGGCCGCGGTGAACTGTGCCCGGAACTTGTCGAACGAGCCGAAGGCGTCGTCGATCGCGGCGGCAAGATCACCGGTCGGTTTGTCACCGCCGTTGGGAGACAGGTTCTTCCACCAGATCGAGTGGTTGACATGACCGCCGAGATGGAAGGCGAGATTCTTCTCGTTGAGGAAAATAGCGGCGTGATCGTCGTTGGCGCGCGCCTCCTCGAGTTTGGCGACGGCAGCGTTGGCTCCCGCTACATAGGCGGCGTGGTGCTTGCTGTGGTGCAATTCGTTGATCTGGCCTGAGATGTGCGGCTCCAGTGCGCCGTAGTCCCAGTCCAACTCGGGCAAGGTGTAGTCAGCCACGAAGTTCCTTCCTCAATGTTTGGTGATCAGATGTGTGATGATCAGTGGTCAACGATCCACCGGAACCATCACATTGCTCTATGGCCGCGCGCACCGCAACCAGTGGGGTAGCCGTCAGACCGCCGACCGCCGAGATGGGATCAGAACAGGATGACGAGGGCGAGGACGCCCAGCAGTACCAGGGCGATGACAGTGGCCCGCATGCCGGCTACCAAGTAGGACCGGTTGCACGTCGACGTACATACCGACCACGGAGAAACCTGGGCGACAGAGGACTCAAGCGGCTGCGATGCCATCAGAGCATCCTGACCTGGGTGTTCAACTACCAAACCCCCTGTGGAGCTAGTGAAATTCGTCACAACGACGAGCGAGAACGCCAGCATAGCCGTCGTCCGAACCGTTTCAAAGACGCATCCCCGGGCTACCCGGGCCGCGGCTGCGTAACGGCACGATTTCCAGGGCGGCGTGTCGTGCGGCGAGTCGTTACGCGGGCTGGGACCGTTAGCCTGCCAATAAACTTCGCTCGCCGTTGAACAGCCTGTTGATGAGCGTAGGGAAACGCAGGTGTGTTATCCACAGACCTGGTCGCACCATTACCGAATACCACCTGATCAGTGCGCAATCATCCTCTGCTGGAGCTGTGCATAGACCTGTGGAAACTGGGGATAGTCCGGTATTGCTGGGCGGCAGGCAGTGCATCATCGGCACGGCGTGCCACAACGTCAGCCGGACCCCGCGCGCAGACATCGCATCGGCACAGCGTGTCGTGGCCGGATAAGCCGGTCAGTACGGGTGATGATCGGCTCATGCCGGGCGGCGGAAGGTAATCGACCGTGACCAATCCCCGATTCAAGCAATGGACGTCGCGCCTGCGCGCCGCCGGCCGCGAGGCCCGGGCGACCGGCAGCCCGATCGACGAGGTCATCGGACGCCGCGATGAAGAGGCCGCCCGCAGACTTGCGCATTCGCTCGAACGTTCGGCGCAGCACGAGGATGCGCGCCAACAGACGATCGCGATGCTGCACGCGGGTATGGACCGCCGTGACTTCCTTCGGCGCAGTGCCCTTTTCGGAGCTGCCGCCACCGGCGCACTCACCGAGTTGGGCGCCGTCGCCCCGGCCGCGAATGCGGCGACCGCGCCTCGCGTGGTCGTCGTGGGAGCCGGGTTCGCGGGGCTGACCGCCGCCTACCGGATCTACAAGCTCAAGGGCTGGCTGCCTGCGGTCTATGAGGCACAGACCCGTGTCGGCGGCCGCGCCCGCACGATCCGCACCGGTTCCGGCGGTCAGTACACCGAGGCCGGACCCTCGGGTATCAGCTCCAACGAACCCGCGATCAAGAATCTGGTGCGTGAACTCGGCCTCGGTGCACTCGTCGACACCTTTCTGAACTCCACGACGTCTAACGAACTGTACTTTTTCGGCGGGACGAAGATCCTGTGGAAGTCGCTCGCCACACCGGTCGCCGCCTTCAACAAGCAGTGCGCCGCGGACTGGGCCAAGATCGGCAGGGCGATCCCGACCTACGCGTCCTCCAACGCCTGGGCGAAGGCGAAGGATGCCCAGTCACTGGCGGCCTACATCGACGCGGCGACCTCAGACCGAAACGCCCGCAGCTACCTGAAGGCGATGTTCGGCCAGGAGTACGGGGGGCCCGCCGAGCTCACGAGCTCCCTGTACGGAATTCTCGAGGAGGGAAACTTCTGGGGAGCGGAGTCCGGTTACGACGAGCGTTATGCAGTGCCTGGCGGCAATGACACCCTGGCCACGGCACTCGCCGCGCAACTGCCGGCCGGCACGGTGCGCCTGGGTCAGCAGCTGACAGCGATCCGTCTCAACACCGACAAGTCCTACACGCTGACCTTCGCCAGCGGAGCCACCAGGGCCGATATCGTGGCCGACCGCATCGTTCTCGCGATCCCGCTGTCGATCCTGCGGACCGTGGATTACTCCCGTGCCGGATTCTCGACCGTGAAGACACTCGCGATCCAGAACGAGCCGATGGGCACCAACGCCAAACTGAATATCCAATTCAACGGGCGCCCCTGGGCGGATCAGAAACAGAGCGGCGACTCATCCTCAGACATGGTCACCGGAGCCACCTGGCAGGCGGCTTATCAGGCCAAGACTCCCGCCTGGCTGCTCGCGCTCAACAACCAAAACTACGGTGCTGCCGCCGCTCACGGGCTGGCGTCAGCCGCGGTCATCGCCCAGACCAACACCGCGATCGACAAGCTGTGGACCGGCGCGAGTGCCAAGGAGATCGCGGGCCAGTTCTACCTGGACAACTGGCCGGCTGACCCCTGGGTCAAAGGCTCCTACGCCTATTACGGGCTCAGCGGGTTCACCACATTCGGTGGCGCGGAAGCCGGCCGCGAGGGTTCGGTGCACTTCGCCGGCGAGCAGACGGCGCCCTACACCAAGCGCGGAACCATGGACGGAGCCGTCCAGTCCGGAGAGCGCTGCGCCCTGGAGATCACCGGCTACTAGGCGGGCAGCCAGGCTCGCTCGGGTGACGATCACTCACCCACGCCCGCGTCCTCGCTAGGCTGGTGCGGTGATTCAGGTGTGCTCCCGCTGTGGGACGCGATGGAATGTGCGGGACAGCCAGCGGGCGTGGTGCCCACGCTGCAGTGGTCCGCTGCTCGCGCCGTCGGTTCCACTGATCCCGCATGCGGTGAGCCGCCCACCGGGTCGTCCCGTCCCCCCCAATCGACAACCACTGCAGCGCGGAGCGGCATCGCTGCCCGCGGGCTTCCGCTGGATAGCGGTGCGCCCAGGACCGCCGCCCCCGCCTCGAGTTCGCCGTCGGCCGCTGGGGCCGACCCCCCGTTATCGGACTGTGCCGCGCTGGGGATTGGTCGACCGGTTTGCGCCTGGAGTCACCGCCGCAGACAGGGGGCCGCGAAAAGGTGTGTCGGCCACCGCGGTGCGGGCCACCCTGCTGGCGGCACTGGCGATCTTCGCACTGGCTGCGTTGGCCCACGTCCTGCGCTACCTGCTGCTGCTCATCAACCGGACCAGGTTGCTGCCGCCACTGGTGGCCCACGGCACGTTGTTGATGGGGGTGCTGGTCAGTCTGGCGGCGATGGTGGCCGTCATCGTCACCGCCGCAGTCATGACCTCGTGGCTGATCGGCCGGCGGGCCGCGGTGTTCCGGTTCCACGGCCACGACGATCCGCGATCGGAGTGGGAGTTGTGGGCGGGCTGCCTGATACCGGTCGTGAATCTGGTGTGGGCGCCGGTGTTCTTGATCGAACTTGCCCGTGCCGAGCAGTCCCAGGCGCGCTTGCGCGGTCCGATCGTCGGGTGGTGGATCGGCTGGATCTTCTCGACGTTGATCTCGGCGTGGGCGATCTGGACCAGTTCAGCGACAGATCCGCAGGCAATAGCCGACAACACCGGCACTGTGATCATCGCCTATCTCGCGGGACTGGCGGTTCTGGTGCTGCTGTGGCGGGTCTTCGACGGGTTTGTCCGCAAGCAGGTGGAGCGTCCGCTGCACCGCTGGGTGATCGTGGGTGCGGATCAACGCCCGGCGGGTCCGGCTGACGATGTATTCACCGACCCGGCTGAGGACGATGATGTTGATTCCGAATCGACTGGTGTAACCCGAGACCGGGAACCGGCAGCGTAGGCCTATGTGGTCGGCCGCCGAAGCGCACGGGAAGCACCACCCTTTCGTGGTCGCGCACCGTGGCGCGTCGGCCGACCGTCCCGAACACACGCTGGCCGCCTATGAACTCGCTCTACAGGAAGGCGCTGACGGGGTTGAGTGCGACGTTCGGTTGACCCTCGACGGGCACCTGGTCTGTGTGCACGATCGGCGGGTGGACCGCACTTCGACCGGTACCGGTCTGGTCAGCGATATGACGCTGGCCGAACTCAAGGAATTCGATTGGGGCGCTTGGCATAACAGCTGGCAACCCGACGGCGCTATCGGTGATACCGGCCTGCTCACCCTCGATGAGCTGATACAGCTGGTGCTGGACTGGAACCGGCCGGTGAAGATTTTCATCGAAACCAAACACCCGGTGCGCTTCGGAGCCCTGGTGGAGAGCAAGGTGCTGGCCTTGCTGCACCGCTATGGGATCGCCGCGCCGGCCTCGGCGGATTTATCCCGGGCGGTGGTGATGTCCTTCTCGGCAGCCGCGGTATGGCGCATCCGCCGCGCTGCCCCGATGCTGCCCACCGTTTTGCTCGGTGAAACCTCGCGCTATCTCGGTGGTGGCGCGGCGACAACGGTCGGCGCGACAGCCGTGGGTCCGTCCATCGCCACCCTGCGCGAACACCCCGATCTGGTCGACCGAGCCGCAGCGCAGGGTCGGGCGATGTACTGCTGGACCGTTGACCACTACGAGGACATTGAGTTCTGCCGCGACATCGGAGTGGGCTGGATCGCCACCAACCACCCGGGCCGGACCAGGGCGTGGTTACACCACGGGTTGAGCGGAGCAGACCAGAACTAGTCCGAATTCCGAACCTGTCACGGCTGCGCGTCGATGACCTGTTGCGGGATCGCGGCATCGGTGCGTAACGCGTCGAATAAAGCGGTGGCGGACTCGGCGTCCCAGATCAGGACCGAACCGGAGTCGTTTCCGGTGAACTCACCGATCGGCACGGTAAGGGTGGTCGGCGATCCGTGCAGGGCCCAGCCCAGGAGGGCAAGGTTCCACACGTGCGCGTCCTGGTCGACCGCCAGGGCTGCCACCGCAGCATGGGGCACGCGGTACCAGCGCCACGGGTTGAGCCAGACGGCCGGACCGGCCGCGCGGCGCAGCATCGCCGACATGAACTCCCGTTGGTGCAGCATCCGGTCGAGATCCGCTCGGGGGGTGGCGCGGCTGCGGACGTAGCCCAGGGCGTTTCGCCCGTCGAGGGTCTGGCAGCCCGCCGGCAGGTCGATCCCGGCGAGGGGGTCGGTGATCGCTTCGGGCGGACATACCTCGATCCCGCCGAGCGCGTCGACGATTGCACCGAACCCGCCGAACCCGATCTCGGCATAGTGATCGAGTCGGATACCGGTGGCCAGCTCGACGGTCTCCGCGAGCAGGGGCGGGCCGCCTTCAGCGAAGGCCGCGTTGATCTTGTCGCTGCCGTAACCCGGAATGTCCACATAGGAATCGCGGGGGATCGACACCATGGTCGCCGGCTGGCTGGAGCCGACGTGCGGGATGTGCACCAGCAGGATGGTGTCGGTGCGGCTGCTACCGAGGTCGCCACCGGTGGACAGCTCAGCCTGCTGCTGCGGACTGAGGTCTTCGCGGCTGTCGGATCCGACCAGTAACCAGTTGGTTCCGTTGGCCGCGGGAGGACGGTCGGTGTATTCGCTGAACACCGCGATCCGCCGCAGAGACGAATCGATCCAGATCGTTGTGGTCAGCATCGCCACGACGATGACCAGCCCGAAAGTGAAGGTGCTCAATATAATTCGCCTGCCCCAGCGGGGTCTCTTACTAGCGGTGGCCCGACTGCGTCTTGGTGGCTGCGGGGGTTCCGTGGATTTTTTGACAGCCGGTTGACGCGGTGGCGGCGCCGGCCGTGACGGTGGCGGAACTGAACGTGCCTGCCGGGGTGGCATCGGGGCGCGCGGAGGGATCCGGGGAGTGTCCCGCGGAGGCGGGGGGCGGAAGGTCGGATCGCGATGGATGACCGGCACTGATTCGCGCGACGGGCGTGGCGGCAACGCGGGTGTCGGCGACGCGGCTGTCGGCGACGGGGGACGCACCCGCGGGATTCGATCAGTCGGCGGGTCCGCGTCCCGCGGCCGGTACTCGCTCACCGAAGCCAACCGATGTGGCCTGCCAGCAGTATGTACCCGACGAACGCCACCGAGTCGATGATCCCGTGGGCGATCACCAGTGGCCAGAGTCGACCGGTCCGGCACCAGGAATATCCGAATACCAGACCCATCACCACATTGCCCAGACCGGCACCGAAGCCCTGATAGAGGTGATAGAGGCCGCGCAGGACACCGGAGATCACCACCGCCGTGGATTGTGTCAGGCCCAACTGCCGAAGCCGGGTGATCAGATAACCCACCACGACCACCTCTTCGGCGAAGCCATTGGCGAATGCCGCGAGGATCAGCACCGGTATCCGCCACCACGAGTGCTGCAGGGACGAAGGCTCCACCTCCGCGTTCATACCTAGCGTGCGCGCTGCCAGATAGAACAGCAGTCCTGGAATACCGATGAGCGCCGCGAGGCCCATCCCACCCAAAAGGTCTGCGCGCCACCGTAACCGACCGAGCCCAATACCGGCCGGACTGATACCGCTTCGCCACAACAGGTAGAGCGCCAAGGCCCCCCACGCCACCAGTTGCCCGACCGACACCAGGTTGAGACCGAGGTTGATCAGATCGTAGCGGGACTGGTTCGGGTTAAGCCGTACCCGGTAGCCGGGCAACCCGGACAGAACGGCGTCGGCAAGTCGTAGAACTGCAACGACCGCGCTAATGCCGAAGGTCATAGCGAGCATGACGCCGACCTCGACACGCACGGTTCGCCGGTCGGCTTCACCGAACTCGCCGTGGGTGGCGCTCACCGAAGACACGGTAGCGCCTCGCAAGCCCGCCAGTCCGAACCCGCCGGGTTCGTAAGCTCCGACCCGATAGTGTTGAGATGTGGCCCGCATTGCCTACCTCGGACCTGAGGGGACGTTCACTGAAGCGGCGCTGTTGAAGATGGCCGCCACGGCAATGGTGCCGGGCGGGGGAGACCAACAGCCCGAACCTGCGGATAGCACCCCGGCCGCACTGGAGGCCGTCCGATCCGGTGACGCTGATTTCGCCTGCGTTCCGATCGAGAACTCCATCGAAGGCAGTGTCCTGCCCACGCTCGACAGCCTGGCCGGCGGATTACCGCTGCAGATCTACGCCGAACTCACCATGGACGTGTCCTTCAGCATCGTCACCCTGCCGGGTATCAGCGCCAGCCAGGTGCGAAGTGTCGCAGCATTCCCCATTGCCGCCGCCCAGGTGCGGCACTGGCTGGCCGCCAATCTCCCCGGCGCTCAAGTCGTACCGGCGAATTCCAATGCGGCCGCCGCCCTTGACGTTGTCGCCGGACGTGCCGATGCCGGGGTGAGCACCGCACTGGCGGCGCAACGTTACGGGTTGTCGACGATGGCCGACGGCGTCGTCGACGAACCCAACGCCCGCACCCGATTCGTGCTGGTAGGTCGGCCCGGTCCGCCGCCGGTCCGTACCGGTGCCGACCGAACCTCGGTGGTGCTTCGAATCGACAGCGCCCCCGGTGCTCTCGTATCGGCGATGAACGAGTTCGGTATCCGCGATATCGACCTCACCCGGATCGAGTCGCGACCTACCCGCACCGGTCTGGGCACCTACGTCTTCTTCCTCGATTGCGTGGGCCACATCGAGGACAGCGCGGTGGCGGAGGCGCTCAAAGCTTTGTTCCGACGCTGCACCGACGTGCGCTACCTGGGGTCGTGGCCGACTGGCGCTGCGGCCGGAGTGCTGCCGCCACGGTTCGATGCCGGTGACCAATGGTTGACCAGATTGCGCGACAGCGGGCCATGAGTGGCAGGCTGATCCTCGTTCGGCACGGCCAGTCACACGGAAATGTGGAACGACGACTCGACACCCGGCCGCCGGGCGCCGAGCTCACCGACCTCGGTGTCGAGCAGGCGCGTGACTTCGCCCGCTCTCGCCGCAATCCCCCAGGTCTGCTGCTGCATTCGGTTGCCCGTAGGGCGGCGCAGACGGCGACCGAGATCGGCGCCGAGTTCGCTATTGCCCCAAGCGAAGTCGACGGAATTCACGAGGTTCAGGCCGGCGATCTGGAGAACAGATCAGACGACGACGCTATCGCAGAGTTCAACGCCGTTTATCAGCGCTGGTGTGAGGGCGAGCTGAGCATCGCGATACCCGGTGGCGAGAGCGGAAGCGATGTGCTGGGCCGATATCTGCCGGTGATCACCGATCTGCGGCTGCGCTACCTCGATGACGATGACTGGACGCAGGACATCCTCCTTATCAGCCACGGGGCGGCGATCCGGCTTGCCAGCGCGGTACTGGCCGGGGTGGAGTGCAGTTTCGTACTCGACCATCACCTGGCCAATACCGAAGCCGTGGTACTGGCGCCGATCACCGATGGACGCTGGAGTTGCGTGCAGTGGGGTTCGAGGACCCCGCCGTTCTATCCCGAACCCGACGTACATCCGGTCGAGCATGCACTGCGGGCCGCCGACCCGATGGGATGAGAACTCTCAGTACGCTCGCCCCGCCCAGTATTCGCGACATTCGCCCACCTATGTCCTGCTTACTGGCACCCGATGGCGGACAGGATCACGATGACATCCACTTCCGATACCATGCCCACGAAGGCATGAGCGGGTCTGGGCCCCAATGGTCACCAGTTCGATCATCCCGCACCTTCCGCAGTCGTCTCGTATTCCCTTCCGGATCGGCCTACTGATACTCCTGATCGGATTGACCGGCTGCTCGATACTGAGCCTTGCCGGACCGTTGATCACCATTGCTGCACTGGGTGTTCCGCTGCTGTTCGGTCTCTACCTCTGGCAGTCCGGCTTACTTCAAGAAGTCCCAGGCCATCCGCTGGTGATCGCGGCGACGATGGGTGGTGCACTCGGAGCCGGTTGGGTGCTTCTGGCCGGGGGAGCCCTCGCCTTCACCGCCGCCGCGACCACGACCCGGCTGGCCCCGCAGTTCGTTTCGGGGTTGACCAACGACGTGCGTCCGATGCGGCTGCTGGTCGAGTCTGTCCTTTACGGCGTGGCCGCGCCATTGACCGCGGCGGCCACCGGCGGTCTGCTCGGCATACTGATGTGGTTCCGGCCTGGGAAGCGGGCCGGCGAGCATCCGGGTGTGGCCCGCTTCACCCTGCTGTTCTTCGGCGGTTTAGTGGCAGTGATCTATTCCGGCCTCTGGGTTACTGACGCCGTCCGCTTACCGAACTGGCCGCAGCTTGCTCTGCACCTCCTGGTGGCTGTGATTGCGCTGCTCGCGGTGCGAATCTGTGTGCAGCTGGCGTTGCTGCACGAGCAGCCCGATCCGTACAGTGGGACACCGGTGCTCTGCGTGCATTGCGAACGGGTGGTTCCGAATATGGCGTTTTGCCCGGCCTGTGGTGCGGCGGCGCGGGCGTCGTCGCGGTCCTCTCGTCGTGTGCGCCAAGAGTCTCCGCCGGTACGCGAGGGCGGAGCAATACGGGGCGACGTATAGTTAACGCAGGTAGACCCGAACAAACGGGACCGGAAAGCAGGGGAAAATCATGTCATCAACACGCTTTATGAGGCAGTGCGCACTCGCGGCCGGCGCGGTCGCCATCGTCGGTATGGGAGCCCTCACGGCTTGCAGCACCGCAACGAAGGACAAGCCGACCGAGGCTCCGTCGTCGCCGGCCTCCAGCGCTCCGGCGTCGCCCTCGAATGCGCCCACCCCCACGGAGAAGGCTGTGTCCCCGGCTGGACCGTCGTTCTCGCCCACGGTCAAGGCGCCGGCGGCCCCGACTGCCCTGCCGGGCAACGTTATTACCGGCGGCTGAGTTCACCGGGTTCTGATCGGCTGATCTGAGAAGTACGGCAGCCGATGAAAGCACGATCGCTACGGCAGGCGGTGATCGCGGTGTTCCTCACCGCGGTCACCGTCGCCGCATTTCTGATCCTGTCCGACCGTCGAGGGCCCGCATCCGCGACCGCAACTGACCGGATCGGCGGGCCTTACGCGGAACTGCTGGACGGTTCCACAGACCTCGGTCCGGCTCAGGGTGGGCACGTACAGGTGACTGCGGCGCTGCACGAAGCCGACCGACCCGGTGCACTGACCACTTGGGCGCAGGATCACGGACTGTCGGTGCGCTGGCGGCCCGAAGATCGCTGGGCGATCGTCGATGGCACCCCCGGCGCGGTCGCGGAGGCCTTCGGTGTCGACGTGCACGACTACCGCGGTCATCGCGGGCAGGTGTTCTATGCGTCCCCCCAGCAGCCTGCCGTTGCATCCGCGCTGCGCGGTGAGGTGAGTGAATTCGGCCGCATTCTCGGCTATACCCCATACCGAGAAGCCAAGCGCTGGGTGTTCCCGGCGGAGGTGCCGGATCAGGGCCTCGCGCCCGACGCCCTGCTGCGCACCTACAACATTGAACCTCTCCGCGATGGCGGTTACACCGGCAAAGGCGTCACGGTGATCGTGTTTGGGTTCGACGGATTCGACCAGGCCGATCTCGACATGTTCGCGACGACCTTCAATCTGCCGAAGTTCACCCCCGAGGTCGTCGGCGGCCAGCCGTCGGCTCGTCGCGGCGAAACCACGATGGATCTCGAGGCGATTCACGCCATCGCACCCGATGCGAAGAAGGTTCTCGTCAACGCCCGGACCACCGTGGAGGGCGAGGGGTCCTACGGGAAGATCGCCACGATGATGGAGGAAGCCGATCGTCGATACCCCGGTGCGGTGTGGAGTTTCTCCATCGGCTGGGGTTGCGACAAGCTGATCACCGCGGCTGATCTCGCTCCGGCCCGCGCGGCCCTTGTCAGGGCCCTGGCTCATGGGACAACGGCATTCGACGCCAGCGGCGATCTCGCCGGTCTGGAATGTAAAGGCGGCCAACAGTGGTCGGCCCCGCCCAGCGTCAATGACGTCGGACTGGACGCGGTGGCTTCGATCCCGGAGATGACCAATGTTGGGGGCACCACGGTGTCCACCGACGGCACCGGCGGATGGCAGGCAGAGCAGGCATGGTTCGACGCGCCGCTGTCCCAGGGCACGGCGGGCGGTGTTTCGGCGCTATTCGAGCGGCCGCCCTGGCAGGAGGCGCTGACCGTCGGCCGCGGGGAGGGGCGGCGCCTGACGCCGGATATCGCGGCCGTTGCCGACCCGTTCACCGGGGTGAAGATCGTGTTCGATCAGCAGATCCTGGTGGGCGGCGGCACGTCGCTGGCCGCCCCGGTCTGGGCCGGTATCACTGCGGTGATCAACCAGTATCTGGCCGAGCGGGGCAGCCAACCGGTTGGGGACCTCAACCCGCTGCTGTATCGCCTTGCCGAGGGCGCGCGGCTGCCGGCATTCCACGACATCGTTCTGGGCGGCAACGCTGTGTACAACGCCACACCGGGATACGACTTAGTGACCGGCCTCGGCACACCCAACGTGGACAATCTCGCGCAGGGTCTTCTCGTCGCCCGAAGGTTCGTCCAATGAGCATCGCCGGATGAGTACGGAGGCGACCACCGACGAGGTTCCGAGAATGCAATGCCGGAACTGCGAACACGACGTCCCGGCCGGCGCGTTCTGCGGGCTGTGCGGGTGTGGAAATGACGACCCGAAGTGGGTTCGTGGCAGGACGTTCAGCGCCGCACCGCACGAGCGGGTGTTTTTCCCCTACTTGACCAGCGCTCTGTTGCCTCATCTGCCGAATCGATCTCGTACACCGTTTCGGGTGACTCTGGCCGTCGCCTTTATCGCTCTGGTCGGCTTTGCGTTGTTGAAACTGCCCGCGGCCGGGGTGGCCGTCGGCGCGCTCGGGATCCCTCTGCTCTTCGTGCTCTATCTACGGGCGTCCGGCGTGGATCTGGACATCCCTCGCAGATTCCTCTTGCTGGCCGCGGTGCTGGGCGCGGGACTGGGAGCCGGTTGGGTGCTGTTCAGCGGTGCAGTGGCTGCCCGCAGCTACGGGGTCCCGATGTCCGTCGGTCTTGCGCTACACCATCTTTTCGGCGCGGCGCTGACGATCCCGACGGGCGGCATGATCCTGATGATCGTGCCGGCCGTCGTGGTGCGCCTCATGCGGCCCGCGCCCCGCGAGTCCCTGGACGGTTTCGTCATCGGTGCGGCGGGGGCGTTGGCGTTCACTGCTGCCGCAACATTGACGCGGCTGGCCCCGCAGTTCACCACCGGGTTATTCGCCCATGCCAGACCCGTGCAGGGATTGGTCGTGCAGGCAGCGCTCTGCGGGGTGACCGTCCCGGTTACCGCCGTGGCTGCGGGCGGATTGGCTGGACTCCTGCTCTGGTTCAGTCACCCGACCGACGACGACACCGAGGATCATCCCCGTCGCGTCCGAGTAGTGCTCGCATTGCTGGCTGCGGGAGCGCTGCTGATCCACGCCGGGTTGGGAACCATCGACGCCGTCGGTCTGCCGCAGGTCTGGATGCTGACGCTGCATCTGTTAGTGACGGGCCTGATCCTTGTCGTACTTCGGGTGGCGATGCAGTTGGCCATGCTGCACGAGACTCACGATCCGATCAACGAAGACCAGGCGCTGCTATGCATCCACTGCGAGATGGTGGTGCCCGATATGGCGTTCTGCCCGGCCTGTGGGGTGGCCACCCGCGCCTCGTCGCGGGCGTCGCGACGAGAGCGCCGAGGCACATCGCGGCCCGAACCGGTCGTTGATGACGGCGTAGGAACCGCCCCGCCCGCAGAAGGGTTCGCGCCGGTGTGTTACCCCGGTTATGCGATGCCTGCGGCAACCTATACGGCTCCGCAGTTGCTCCGCCCCCGCTTCAGTTGGTTACTCGGCCGCTGGGGCATTGTCATCACCACAGTGGCCGTGGCGCTTGCCGCAATGGCGTTGGTACTCACCCCGAAGATTCCCCTCTACATGTGCCCGCCGGAATGTGGCCATCCCCCGACGGGAACCCCGGTGATGGCGTTGCCGCGTTTCACGGCGCCGGGCGGCGCCTTCTCGGTGGCCTATCCGGCAGAAGGCTCGGCGTACACCATCACCACCGAAAATGCAGGAGTCACAGCGACATTCACCGGCGGTGATGGTGGCGTCATGCAGTTGTTCTCGGAACCGGCCAACGGCCGCTCAGCGCGCGACATCGTCAAAGCGGCCGTGAAGAAGGCCTACCCGGATGGCCAGTTCGCCTATGAGATCCCCAACGCGATGGTTGGTTATCAACCCGGCTACGGCGAGGTCGTCGACGACTGGCCGCAGAGCACATCCGCGGCCTACAGCCGAGTCCGGATCCTTGTTATGGGCGCCGCCAAGAACGACGTGGCTCTCGTCGCGTTCGCAACCGGGCCCTACCGCGAGTTCGGGCCGGACTCCGGTCCGGGAGTCCCATCGGGGGCAAACCTGCAGTTGGCCCAGGACATGGGCAAGTACGTCAATAGCTTTCAGTGGAGCGGCGACCCTGAACGCTGAGGTGTCGAAATCAGCTCAGCCCCAACCTAATTCGTGCAGACGATCGTCGTCTATCCCGAAGTGGTGGGCGATCTCGTGGACAACCGTAATCGCCACCTCGTCGATCACCTCGGCCTCGGTGTCACAGATTTCCAGCAGACTATTGGAATAGATCGTGATCGTGTCGGGTAGCGCACCGGCATAGGTGGAGCCGCGATCGGTCAGGGCGATGCCCTCGTAGAGTCCCAGTAAATCCGGTTCCTCGGGATGGCGGTCAGCCACCAGAATCACGACGTTGTCGATGGCACGGGACAGTGCGGGTGGAATCAGATCGAGTGAGTCGGCTACGAGTTCTTCGAAGCGCTCAGAACTCATCTGGACTGCCACTAAGCCTGCGCCAGAACCGGTTCCGGGATGACCGGCGCGGGAGGCTCTGCCGGCGGCGGCACATCACCCAGGTCATCGGACGGGGGAAGCGGAGGCGGCGGCGCCACAGGTGTGGGCTCCTGTCTGACTGCAGGCGCGCTCTGCTGGGGCAGGTGCTGCTGCGCCTGCTGGGGCTGGGGCTGCTGGTTGAAGCCGGGGTTGGCAGGCGGCGGGGTTGCGGATCCCGGCGGTAACGGCGGCATCGGAATGTTCAGTCGTGCCTCGGGGATGCTCGGCGGCGGGAACGGGGGTTGACCGTTGATGAGAAGCGGGCCCTTGGCGGTATTGATCAGGGTGGCCCAGCCGCCGTTGCCGAGGGTTGCGCCGATACTGCACGAGACCTGTCGGCTACCGGCAGTCCAACTCGGCAGTAACACCGTGCTGTAGATCAACGTCAGTGTGGTGTCGCGCAATTGGACGGGAGCGAGGTACGCATCGGTCAGCTGGTTGCACACCTCTTTGATGAACGCGTCCTGGTCGGTTTCTCCAGGCAGCACGTCGGGGAACTTCTCGGCCAGGTTGGCCGTGCCGGTGACCTCCATCGCGTGCGGTGCCGAGCAGTCGACGGGCGCGTCGTTGGGCTGATTCGTCGAGGGCTCGATTCCCAGGCAGGTACCGGCCGGCCATACCTTCGACTGGTCAAGGTCGGCGACGGCGCCCGTGAACATCATCTGCTGGTTGGCCGGGCCGGGGAGCTGCAACCCGCAGAGCATGCGTCGCTCACCGGACTGCTTCCAGGCCTTATCGCCCGCCCACAGCAGGCTGATGCTGAATCTGCTGTTGGGGTCGTACTTGGCGCCCAGGTACTGCTGCACCGCGGGCCCGCACTGTTCCAGGCTGATCTGCTGAATCCGGGCGGGCGAGGGTGGGGGAGCGTCGGGCC
>NZ_JAEMSG010000087.1 GCF_016462945.1 Mycolicibacterium sp.
TGCCGGTCACGGTGCCCGCCACGCCGGCAGTGCCGGTCACGGTGGACCAGCAACGCACTCAAGCGAAGACGGGCTTTACGACCTACACCTACACCGTCGTCAACAACAGTTCGACGACCCAGACCTTTGGAGCCGTTAGTAAGAATGAGGGAAACATTCTCGCGTTCCCCGCGGTGGGCACCGTGTTGAATCCGGGGGAATCAGCTGATTACAAAGTTCGAAGTGAACTGATTCCAGACACTGAAATAACACAGACGATCAGCAGTGGAGCAGGAACGGTCGCCGGGAGTCTCACCACTGTGGTGCTGGATATCTACGACTACAGTTCACCGCCTAACGTTCAATGGTTTGCGTTATGCGCACCCGCTGCGGCGTGCTCCGTGCCGCAGGGGAGCGGCGGTACCATCCGTCTCGTCGACGCCCCAGGCACGGTGAGAGTTGTGCAGGAGTCAGATACGGAATTACGGGAATACGTCGCACAAAGTGTTAACGCATCTCCTCAGCCCAACGTGACGTTTTACCAAAAGGGCCCCGATATTGCAGCCGCGATGGCTCCGGGTGCTACGACGCGGCAGCCACCACTTGGTAGTGTCATGTCGGCGACAATCGGCAATACGACCTATGTTGGGGCGACCAATCCGGGGGGCTGGAGCCCAGCAGAGATTCTTGCCTGGGAAGAGTGGGAACAGAGAAACGGCGGGTAGATTTACTAACCTGCGGCCGACTCAATCTGACTGCCGGGCTTAGTTGAGCTGCGCCCGGCTCAGTCCGACTGCCGGGCCTGCGCCCGGCCGCGTTCCATGACGGTGGCGCGGCTGGCGGCGATATCGTCGCCCGTGGCGATGCGCATCCATTTCTGCGCCGACTCAGCCTCCATCCACAGTCCGGTACTGGTGTCGGAAGTATCGATGCGGTGATAAGAGTCCAGTAGCGCGCGCACCGCCTTCTGGTTATTGCCGACGATCGAGGCGGCGATCGCACGTGCGGCCGGCATCAACTGCTCGTGCGCAACCACTTCGGTGACCAGACCGGCGCGCAGCGCATCCGCGGCCGACAGGTAGTCACCCGTCATGCTCATCCGCCGCGCCATCCCGATACCGACCTTCTGCGGCAGCCGCACACTCAGGCCCCAGGTGGGCAACAACCCCACCCGGGCGTGGGTGTCGGCGAAGCGGGCCCGCTCAGAGCCGATCAGGATGTCGCAGTACAGCGCCAGCTCCAGCCCACCCGTCACCGCCGCACCGTTAATGGCACCGATTACCGGCTTACTCATCGGCGGCCACTTGGGGGAGATATCGGGCAACTCCGTGGTGTCGCCGAGTTCCTTGAGGTCCAAGCCCGCGCAGAACACCGGATCGGCCCCGGTGCAGATCACGACGTCCACGCCGTCGTCGGCCTCGGCGTCGCGCAGAGCGGCGAAGAACTGCGTGCGCAGCGCATTCGACAACGCATTGCGTGATTCGGGCCGGTTGAGCGTCAGGGTCCGCACGCGGTCGCCTGTGTCGATGAGCAGGATGTCTGCCAAGATGTCAGATGCCATGGCGACACCGTATCGGTGCCGCGCAGAGCCGATTCACCCCGGCGTCGTCAGACCCCGGGTTCTCCGACCGGCAGAGTCAGCGACGAGGATTCACCGTGTCGCACGGTGTGGCTGGACCCAACCATGCGCCGGCCGTGCAAGACCGACTCCCCGGTGCCCAGATTGCGCGCGAAGCGGGGATGACAGCCACCGGCGATCAGCACCCGGATACGTGACCCGGCGCTGAAGCGGTGCGCGATCGGATCGAGCTCGATGCGGATCGGTTCGTCCGGAAGTGTGCTGAACCTTCGGTACCCGTCGCTGACATTGCGCGAACGTCCGCGCGCATCGACCTCACTGATCCGGACGAACACATCGAAGTGATCATTGTCGGTCTGGTAGGCCAGTTCGATCACGGGGCTGCCACACACGCACACCTCGGCGCCCAGCGGTGCGCCGGTGAAACTCAGTACGTCCGGGCGACGGGCCAGGTCGGTGTCGTCGGAGTATCCCGATGGCCGGGCCAGCAGGCGCCCGCCCACCGTCGGGGTCGGATCGGCCGGGTTGTAGCGGAACGTCGACGTTCCGGGACGCGGTGCAGTGGGCTCGAGACGTCCGCCGGGCTGCAGATAGAGGGCCTTCGCGGCGGTGGGCGGTGGCCAGCCCGGCAGATCCACCCAGCCGCCCCGAGTGCGGCCGGTCACGTACACCCGCACCGGGGCAGGCCGCGTCGGGACGGATTTTCTGGCCAGATGGGCGCCTAACCGGTCAAGTGTCTCGGCGGCCGTCGTACCCGCCGCGGCGGTCACCATCTGATCGTGGGTCCAGGGCCCGATCGTCAACGCCACGTCGACACCGCGACCGCGCAGTTGCCGGTACTGGGCGAGGGTCTGGTCGAGGAAGATGTCCTGCCAGCCGCTCAATAGCAGCACCGGGACCGCGGCGCGCGTCAACGCGGGCGTCATACGTAAGTTTCCCCAGAACGGGTCAAGCGCCTCGGGACGCTCCACCCAGGACTCGAACCATTCCGACCCCTCACCCAGTAGCGTCCGTGCGGCGACACCCAATGGAACGCCGTGGGCCGCCCCGGCAAGCCGACGTGCGGCACGGAACTGGAAGGCGATCCGCCGAACCGGATGTTGCTCCTGATTGGCGACCATATCCGACCAACCCAAGAGGTCAGCGAGAGCGAAAGAACCTGTACCCCACGATGATTCGTAGAGGTCGTGCGGCCCGACGGCGATGATGGCAGCGGCTAACTCCGGTGGCGGATCCGACATCAGTGCCCACTGCGTGTAGCCGAGGTAGGACAGTCCGATGGTGGCGAAGGTTCCGGTGAACCAGGGTTGTGTGCGCAACCACACCACGGTATCGGCGGCATCAGCAGCCTCGTTGATCATCGGCTCGAAGCGTCCACCGGATCCGAATGTGCCGCGCACACTCTGGAACACCACGTGGTAGCCGCGGGCGGCGTAAATCTGCGCGTAGATGATCGAGAAGGGAAACGCTCGGCCGTAGGGCCCGCGCACCAGGATTGTGCCCAGCGGCTGCGCGGTGGCTGGCGCATAGTGGTCGGCGATCAGGGTGACGCCGTCGCGCATGGGCACCCGCAGGCCATGGTGCACCACGTAGCCGGTCGTCGGGGCCGGGAGTCGGAGCACGCGACTGGCGGCGCGATCGATCAACCGGGTGCTCGCCACGCCGTTCAGACTATGCAGCCGTCCCGTTGTCCGGTTGCCCGCCAGTAGGCTGACGCGTTGTGGGAGCCACGCTCTGGGCGGTCAGTGACCTGCATACGGGTCATACCGGTAACAAGCCGGTCACCGAATCGCTGTACCCGGCAAACCCCGAGGACTGGCTGATCGTCGCCGGTGACGTCGCCGAGCGTACCGACGATATCCGCTGGTCACTGGATCTATTGCGCCGACGGTTCGCGAAGGTCATCTGGGTGCCGGGAAACCATGAGTTGTGGACCACCGGTAAGGACCCGGCTCAGGTGTTCGGCCGGGCGCGCTACGACTATCTGGTCGAGATGTGCGACGAGTTGGGAGTGCTCACACCCGAGCACCCGTATCCGGTGTGGACCGAGGCCGGCGGTCCGGCAACCATCGTGCCGATGTTTTTGCTCTACGACTACACCTTCCTGCCGGAGGGAGCGCGCACCAAGGCTGAGGGCCTGGCGATCGCCCGGGAACGCAATGTGGTCGCGACCGATGAGTTCCTGCTTTCCAGCGAGCCGTATGCCACCCGCGACGCGTGGTGTCGGGACCGTCTGAAATACACCCGGGCCCGGCTGGAGGAATTGGACTGGATGACCCCGACGGTCCTGGTGAACCATTTCCCGCTGCGCCGCGAACCGTGCGATGTGCTGTTCTACCCGGAGTTCGCACTGTGGTGCGGCACGACTGAGACCGCCGACTGGCACACCCGCTACAACGCACTCTGCGCGGTCTACGGACATCTGCACATCCCGCGCACGACGTGGTACGACGGCGTCCGGTTCGAGGAGGTGTCGGTGGGCTATCCGCGAGAGTGGCGGCGGCGCAAGCCTTACCGGTGGCTCCGGCAGGTGTTACCCGACCCGGAATACGCGCCCGGCTATCTCAACGACTTCGGCGGTCATTTCATGATCACCCCGGAGATGCGTGCGGAGTCCGCGAAGTTCCAGGAGCGGCTACGCAGCCGACGCGGATGAGTGAGTTCATGCGGGCGGTGCTTCCCGACAGCGCCGATCTGGTTTACGCGGAGATGTACGACGATCCGCCGCATCTGGCTGCCCTGCCGGAGGAGGAACCGCTGATCGCACGATCGGTGGTGAAGCGGCGCAACGAGTTCGTCACCGTGCGGCACTGCGCCCGGGTGGCCATGCAGCAACTCGGAGTACCGCCATCGCCGATCCTCAAGGGGGACAGGGGCGAGCCGCGGTGGCCCGTTGGCGTAGTAGGCAGCCTCACCCACTGTGAGGGCTACCGCGCAGCGGTGGTGGGCCGAAGTGCTGCGGTGCGTTCGGTGGGCATTGATGCCGAACCGCACGGTGTATTACCCAAGGGTGTGCTCGATGCGATCAGTCTTCCGGTCGAACGCACGGAAATCTCTGCGCTACCCGGCGAATTACACTGGGACCGAATCCTGTTCTGCGCCAAGGAAGCCACCTACAAGGTCTGGTTCCCGCTGACGCAGCGGTGGTTGGGTTTCGAGGACGCCCACATCACGTTCACGGTCGGTTCGGTGGGAACGGCGGGTGAGTTCGTGTCCCGGATTCTTATCGATCCTGCGGCGCGTTCCGGTTCGCCACTGACCGAACTGTCCGGCCGGTGGGCGGTGGCCGGCGGACTGGCGCTCACGGCGATCGTGCTGTGAGCGCTGCTGCTCCGAATCCCGGCATTGTGGTCGTCGACAAACCGGCCGGAATGACGAGCCACGACGTGGTGTCGCGATGCCGGCGCATTTTCGGCACCCGCAAGGTCGGTCACGCCGGCACCCTGGACCCGATGGCCACCGGCGTCTTGGTGATCGGCATCGAACGTGCCACCAAGATCCTCGGCCTACTCACCGCGACATCGAAGTCCTATGCGGCCACCATCCGGTTGGGTCGGACCACCACGACCGATGACGCCGAAGGCGATGTGGTCCACGATGTTTCGGCCATCGAGGTGACCGACGATGCGATCGGCGCCGGTATCGCGATGCTGCGTGGCGAGATCGAGCAGCGTCCGTCGGCGGTCAGTGCAATCAAGGTCGGC
The DNA here is from genome assembly GCF_016462945.1 of Mycolicibacterium sp. GTDB lineage: Bacteria > Actinomycetota > Actinomycetes > Mycobacteriales > Mycobacteriaceae > Mycobacterium. The sequence goes on from NZ_JAEMSG010000087.1 coordinate 5,263, forward strand.
GGCAAGCGGGCCTATCAACTCGTCCGCGAGGGGCAGGAGGTTGAACTGGCCGCGCGCACGGTGCAGATCGACCGCTTCGACATCGTGGCGATCAGGCGTACGGGACCGTTCGTCGACATCGACGTCGAGGTGGACTGCTCATCGGGCACCTATATCCGGGCGTTGGCTCGGGATCTTGGAGGTGCCCTTCGGGCGGATGGGCGGGAGGGACCCAGCGTCGGCGGGCATCTGACCGCGTTGCGGCGCACCCGGGTCGGCAGGTACGGACTCGACCAGGCCCGCACCCTCGACGAGCTCGCTGAGCAGCGCAGTCTGAGCTACTCCCTCGATGAGGCCTGTCTGTTGGCGTTTCCGCGGCGTGAGATCACCGCGGCCGAAGCGGAGGATGCCGGCCATGGGCGCCCGCTCCCGGCGGCGGGTATCGAGGGCGTCTATGCCGCGACCGATCCCGATGGGCGGGTACTCGCCCTTCTGGCGGACCGGGGCTCCAAGACCAGGTCTGTTGTGGTGATCCGCCCGGCGACGCTTTAGCGAATCGTCACCTGATCGTTGGATTTGGCGGCCACGCTGCGCCGTAGTCTTATTCCTGTGGAGCGTTGGCGCGGTCAGGGCGAGATCCCCTCGGACTGGGGCCGCTGCGTGCTGACCATCGGGGTTTTCGACGGCGTGCACCGCGGTCACGCCGAGATTATTGCCCGGGCGGTCAAGGCGGGGCGGGCCCGCAGCGTGCCGACGGTCCTGATGACCTTCGACCCGCACCCGATGGAGGTCGTCTTTCCCGGCAGCCACCCGGCGCAGTTGACCACGCTGGCGCGCCGCGCCGAGCTGGTCGAGGAACTCGGCGTGGACGTCTTCCTGGTGATGCCCTTCACGTCCGACTTCATGAAGCTCACCCCGGACCGCTATATCCACGAACTGATCGTCGAGCGCCTGCACGTGGTGGAAGTCGTGGTGGGGGAGAACTTCACTTTCGGCAAGAAGGCCGCCGGAAACGTCGGCATCCTCCGCAAATCCGGTGATCGGCTGGGATTCGCGGTGGACGCAGTGTCCCTGGTCGCCGAGCACCACCTGAGTGAGACCGTCACCTTCTCGTCCACCTACGTGCGGGCCTGCGTGGACGCCGGTGATGTGGTGGCCGCCACTGAGGCACTCGGCCGCCCGCACCGGGTCGAAGGTGTGGTGGTGCGCGGCGACGGACGCGGCAAGGGCCTGGGCTACCCGACCGCCAATGTCGCCCCGCCGATGCACTCCGCGATCCCCGCCGACGGGGTGTACGCAGCCTGGTTCACCGTGCTCGGTCGCGGACCCGGAACGGGGTCGGTGGTGCCCGGCGAGCGATATCTGGCGGCGGTGTCGGTGGGTACCAACCCGACATTCTCCGGGCGCACCCGCACGGTGGAGGCCTTCGTCCTCGATACCTCCGCTGACCTGTACGGACAGCATGTTGCGGTGGACTTCGTGGCTCGAATCCGCGGTCAGAAGAAGTTCGCCTCGGTCGACGACCTGATCCAGGCGATGGGCCGCGACACTGGGAAGGCCCGGGCCATCCTGGACGCGCAGCGCTGACTTAGCGCGACCCGCGGTGCTGATCTCGCCGATTCGGAACGCGGGCATCACCGCTGCTAGGCTCAGCGGACGTGGTGCTGCGGTTCGCGGTGGCTCACGATTCTCACTCTTCGCGGACTGAAAATGATGGGATCCCGTGGCGCTGACTACCGAGCAGAAAAAAGAAATCCTGGGCGAATACGGCCTGCACGAAACCGATACCGGTTCGCCGGAAGCCCAGGTCGCGATGCTGACCAAGCGCATCTCCGACCTCACCGAGCACCTCAAGACCCACAAGCACGACCACCACTCCCGGCGCGGGCTGCTGCTGCTCGTTGGTCGGCGCCGCCGGCTGCTCAAGTACGTCGCCCAGGTCGACGTTGCGCGCTATCGCTCGCTGATCGAGCGCCTCGGTCTGCGTCGCTGAGCGCGTGCTTTCGGCGGTTCCCCGCCGTGTAACATGGATATCGTTATGGGCCGCTTACCGGCCCGAACACCCGGTGCGGTGCGCGCACTTCAGCGCGCCCCGTTCCAGCGTCTCCCTAGCGAGACTCCCTGATCGGGCGGTCTTCGGTAGTGGCTGCCGGGCTTGTTTTTCACACCCCGGCCGCTTCGATCGACGGCCGTAGCCGTATCCAGGGGATTTCCTAGCGATCCCGGCATGCCCGAGTTCGCTGTGGCGACGCGAAACATCTGAACAGTGAATCCCCAGAAAGGCTGTACGGACCTTTATGTCTGTCGCAGAAATCGACGAAGGCGTGTTCGAAGCAACCGCTACCATCGACAACGGGAGCTTCGGCACCCGCACCATCCGATTCGAGACCGGCCGGCTGGCCCAACAGGCCGCCGGCGCTGTCGTCGCCTACCTTGACGACGAGACCATGCTGCTGTCGGCGACCACCGCCGGCAAGACCCCCAAAGAGCACTTCGACTTCTTCCCGCTCACCATCGACGTGGAAGAGCGGATGTATGCGGCGGGCCGGATCCCCGGCTCGTTCTTCCGCCGCGAGGGCCGGCCGTCCACCGACGCCATCCTCACCTGCCGTCTGATCGACCGGCCGCTGCGCCCGTCGTTCGTCTCCGGCCTGCGCAACGAGATCCAGGTCGTAGTGACGATCCTGAGCCTCGATCCCAACGATCTGTATGACGTGCTGGCCATCAATGCCGCATCGGCCTCCACCCAGATCTCCGGCCTGCCGTTCTCCGGCCCGGTCGGCGCCGTGCGGGTGGCGCTGATCACGAGCCGGAACTCCGGCTCCGCCGGCGGGGGCCAGTGGGTGGCGTTCCCGACTGTTGAGCAACTCAAGGACGCGGTGTTCGACATGGTCGTCGCCGGCCGTGTTGTTCAGGACGGCGATGTCGCGATCATGATGGTCGAGGCCGAGGCCACCGATCACGTCATCGATCTCATCGCGGCCGGCGCCACCGCGCCCACTGAGAGCGTCGTTGCCGAGGGGCTGGAAGCGGCCAAGGCGTTCATCGCCACCCTGTGTGCGGCGCAGAGTGCGCTGGCCGAGAAGGCTGCCAAGGAGACCGCCGACTACCCGGTGTTCCCGGACTACGCAGACGACGCCTATGCGGCCGTGGTCGATGTGGCGGGCGATTCGCTGTCACAGGCACTCACCATCGCCGGTAAGCAGGAGCGTGACGAGCGCACCGAGCAGATCAAGGGCGAGGTGCTCAACCGACTGGGCGATAACTTCGCCGGCCGCGAGAAGGAGATCGGCGCTGCATTCCGCTCGCTGACGAAAAAGCTTGTGCGTCAGCGCATTCTGACCGACCACTTCCGCATCGACGGCCGCGGTATCACTGATATCCGCGCGCTCAGTGCCGAGGTGGCCATCATCCCGCGTGCCCACGGTAGCGCGCTGTTCGAGCGTGGCGAGACCCAGATCATGGGTGTCACCACACTGGACATGGTCAAGATGGCCCAGCAGATCGACTCGCTGGGTCCGGAGAAGTCCAAGCGCTACATGCACCACTACAACTTCCCGCCGTACTCGACCGGTGAGACCGGCCGGGTGGGCTCGCCCAAGCGGCGCGAGATCGGCCACGGCGCACTCGCTGAGCGCGCCCTCATGCCGGTACTGCCCAGCATCGAGGAGTTCCCGTACGCCATCCGGCAGGTTTCCGAGGCGTTGAGCTCCAACGGTTCGACGTCGATGGGTTCGGTGTGTGCCTCGACGCTGTCGCTGCTGAACGCCGGTGTGCCGCTGAAGGCACCGGTCGCCGGTATCGCGATGGGTCTGGTGTCCGATGAGGTGAACGGTGAGACGCGCTACGTCGCACTGACCGACATCCTCGGCGCCGAGGATGCGTTCGGCGATATGGACTTCAAGGTCGCCGGCACCAAGGAGTTCGTCACCGCCCTGCAGTTGGATACCAAACTCGACGGCATCCCGTCGCATGTGCTGGCCGGCGCACTGGCGCAGGCCAAGGATGCCCGCCTGGTGATCCTGGACGTGATGGCCGAGGCCATCGACGCTCCCGACGAGATGAGCCCGTACGCACCGCGCGTCACCGCCATCAAGGTGCCGATCGACAAGATCGGCGAGGTCATCGGGCCCAAGGGCAAGATGATCAACTCGATCACCGAGCAGACCGGTGCCTCGATCTCGATCGAGGACGACGGCACCGTGTTCGTCGGCGCCACCGACGGCGCGTCGGCCCAGGCCGCGATCGACATGATCAACGCGATCGCCAACCCGCAGCTGCCGAAGATCGGCGAGCGGTTCCTCGGAACCGTCGTCAAGACCACCGACTTCGGTGCGTTCGTCTCGCTGCTGCCCGGCCGCGACGGCCTGGTTCACATCTCGAAACTGGGCCGGGGCAAGCGGGTCTCCAAGGTCGAAGATGTCGTCAAACTCGGCGACAAGCTTCGGGTCGAGATCGCCGATATCGACAACCGCGGCAAGATCTCGCTGGTCCCGGTGGACGAGGACACTGCTGGGGAGGGCGCACCCGCGCCGGTCGATGCCGCGACCGTCAGTAGCTAAGCCGGTGGGGTTCCGGGGCCAACGCACTCCTGCGTCGGCCCCGGAACTTTCCGCTATGCGTCGCACCGTCCTGCCGGGCGGTCTCCGGGTGGTCACCGAGTTCGTACCGTCGGTGCGGTCGGCGTCGGTCGGAGTCTGGGTGAACGTCGGTTCGCGCGACGAGGGCCCGACTGTCGCCGGCGCCGCGCACTTCCTGGAGCATCTGCTCTTCAAGGCCACCCCGACCCGCAGTTCGGTCGAGATCGCCCAGGCGGTTGACGCCGTCGGCGGCGAACTGAACGCGTTCACCGCCCAGGAACACACCTGCTACTACTCGCATGTTCTTGACGAGGATCTCGAACTGGCCGTCGATCTGGTCGCCGATGTCGTCCTCAACGGCGTGTGCGCCGCGGGCGATGTCGCCGTCGAGCGTGACGTCGTGCTCGAAGAGATCGCCATGCGCGATGACGACCCCGAGGACACCTTGGGCGAGGTGTTCCTGGCGTCGATGTTCGGTGATCATCCGCTCGGCCGGCCGGTGATCGGCAGCATCGAGTCAGTGTCAGAAATGACGCGAAATCAGCTGCAGTCCTTCCACCTTCGGCGCTATATCCCGGAGCGGATGGTGGTGGCGGTGGCCGGCAATATCGACCACGACCACGTCGTCGCGCTGGTGCGGCGGCACTTCGGTGCCCGGCTGACCAAGGGGCGTACGCCGGTGCCGCCACGCAGCGGCGCGGGTCGGCTTCCGGGCCGACCCAGCCTGATACTGATCAACCGTGACTCTGAGCAGACCCATATGAGCCTCGGCGTTCGGATCCCCGGCCGTAGTTGGGAGCACCGATGGGCGCTATCGGTGCTCAACGGGGCCCTTGGCGGCGGCTTGAGTTCGCGGCTCTTCCAAGAGATACGGGAGACCCGCGGTTTGGCCTACTCGGTGTTTTCGACCATTGACACGTTCTCCGACTGCGGAGCTTTCTCGGTGTATGCAGGCTGCCTACCCGAACGATTCGATGAGGTGGTGCGACTGACCACCGAGGTACTTGAGACGGTGGCTCGCGACGGGATCACCGACTCCGAGTGCCGGATCGCCAAGGGATCGCTGCGCGGCGCACTGGTGCTCGGACTGGAGGATTCAGCGTCTCGGATGAACCGTCTCGGCCGCAGTGAACTGAATTACGGCGAGTACCGCACCATCTCAGACACGCTGCAGCGCATCGACGACGTCACCGTCGACGAGGTCAATGCGGTGGCTCGCAAGGTGCTCTCCGGACATTTCGGTGCCGCGGTACTGGGTCCGCACCGATCCAAACGCTCACTGCCGCAATCGCTTCGGGCGATCGCGGGCTAGCGGCTACCTTCAGCCCAGCACGCTCTCCGGGCTGACATCGGGTAGATGCAACGCCTCACCTACCTGCTCGCACAGCAGCTTGCCTTCATGCGTCGACAGTCCCTTGGCCAATGCAGGATCAGCTTTGCACGCATCCCGCCAACCCTTATCGGCGAGCTTGAGAACGTAGGGCATCGTGGCATTGGTCAGCGCGAAGGTGGATGTGCGCGGCACCGCGCCGGGCATATTCGCCACGCAATAGAACACCGAATCGTGCACCTTGAAGGTCGGCTCGTCGTGTGTGGTGGGTTTGGAGTCCTCGAAGCAGCCGCCCTGATCGATGGCGATGTCGACCAGCACCGAGCCCGGCTTCATCTGCGCGACAGTCTCATTGGTGACCAGTTTGGGTGCTTTAGCACCCGGGACCAGGACCGCGCCGATCACCAGGTCGGCCTGCTTGACGGCGATCTCCAGTTCCAGCCGCGAGGAGTAGCGGGTCTCGATAGCGCCGCTGTACTCGGCGTCGATCTTGCGGAGTGCATTGACGTTGAGATCGAATACGGTGACGTGTGCCCCCATACCCCAGGCGACGGCGGCGGCGTTATCGCCGGCCATACCGCCGCCGATCACCACGACCACCGCCGGTGCCACCCCGGGAACCCCGCCCATCAGCACGCCGCGGCCGCCCTGGGTGCGCATCAGGTGGTA